>JBLIMP010000099.1:0-14086 GCA_047638855.1 Cellvibrionaceae bacterium
GCTGAACGGGGTCGGCCGTGCGCTCTCATCTGGCACATTGGACGCGTGGTTTATCGACGCGCTTAAAGCGGTTGATCCAGATGTCGAAATTCAGCCAGCCCTTGCCCAAGCTGAAACCTTTACGCTATTGGCTCTCAGCATTGGGACATTGGGAGGGAGTCTGATCCCAATGTTTTTTGCCCATCTCCCGGCCGAAGGGACGGCGATCCTCACCCCATTGTCGATGCCGGTCGTGACTTCAACCGGGGTTTATCTTCTTTTGCTGTTAGCCGTCATCTTTTTGGTGCAGGAAAATCATCTGCCCGACAAGAAAAATAGCTGGTTAGAAGGGGTGAGAGAGATACGGCCGATGATTCAAACGGCCGTTGGCTTGACTCGGCAAAACAACATCATCAAACTACTGCTCGTTATCACAGTCGCCAGCGGATTTGTGCTGGCCTCCTTAGAATCTTTTTGGCCACCCCATTTTTCCGGCTTGTTTGGCGGCAGTGAGCAGAACACCTTTTGGTTTGGCGTGATATTAGGGGGTAGCTTTCTTGCTGGGGTGTTTGGCAATATGCTTGTGACACCCATCAGCAACGCAATGGGGAAACGATACGCGTTGGTCGCTGGCACTTTTGAAGGGATACGGGGAATCGTGATCATAGGGCTGGCTTTACAGACTAATCTGCCCATTGCTGTATTACTTTTTTGGATCGTTTACCTAAATATGGGGATTACCAGTTCGCCATACAGCACATTATTAAACGATCAGATCCCATCATCCCAGCGGTCGTCTATTTTATCGATCGCCTCGCTCGCATTTTACTTGGGCGGCGCAATAGGGGGGATTTTATTGGGCTTTATCGCTGAACAATTGTCGGTGGGTGTGGCGTGGGTGATTTCTGGAGCGATTTTAGTGATACCATTCATCCTCTATCTTCGAATCGAAATGATTCAGAAAAAAGGGGACATGGAATCAGATGACAAAGAAAATGACGAAGATAACGAAAACAAAGAAGATCGTCTTCTCGAACCCGGTTAAGAGAAAAACGATGTCTGAACAAATGGCAGAAACGATTAAAGGATTGATTCTGTCTGGCGAACTCAACGGGGGGGATGTTTTGCCCACAGAGCCGGAACTGAGCACCCAATTTGGTGTCAGTCGGGCCGTTGTGCGGGACGCTACTCGCATTTTAATGGCCCTTGGCCTGGTCGAAGTCAAGCATGGTTCTGGCGTTTATGTAACCAAATCGCAATCAGACGCATTTGGCGAGGCGTTGCTAATCGCTTTGACCCGATCTGGAGCCACAGCATGGGATGTTGAGCATTTTCAGCAGATTATGTTCCCTGAATTGATCGCTTTGGCCGCTACCACCGCAACTGATGAAGAAATTGGTGAGATTCGTGAACATATTGAGAGATATGAACAGATCATGTTAGACGTGCATATCCGAAATTCTGAGGCAAATACAGAGGAGGCTGATTCACAAACTTTATTAACGGTATCACAACAGATTATCGAAGCGATTTTTGAGGCGACGCATAATCGTGTATTTCAGGAATTGGCCCGGCCGTTGGTTCGTCTAAGGAATTTGAGAAATTGGGAAGTTGATGAAAACGATACGCCTGAAAATTTGGTCGAAATAGAGATGCTTTATTTTAACGGGTTGCTCGATGCGATTGAATCTCGTGACCCGGTGTTCGCTCGGCAGTGGGTGGGTAAACTCATGTCTCTACCGCCTACCGCTATCGCAGTCATGAAGCAAACGCCTGTGGGTGAACGGCCGAAGATTCCACTTCTGTTTTCGGCATTAAAGAAACATTTAGAAGCGAACTCGTGACCGGCCGAGTATCAACATCTTTGAAAATGAGCTAGAAGCAGAATCTATTAAGCGGTTTTGCGTAATTGCAGAATAAACCGACTCCCCTTGCCAACCCCTTCGCTTTCGGCCGTCAATTCCCCGCTCATGCCACGCGCCAAATGACGCGAAATCGTCAGCCCAACGCCGCTACCCCCATGCTCGCGTGAGCGAGACTCGTCAACTCTATAGAAGCGTTCAAACACAAACGGCAGAGCTTCGGCCGGAATGCCGATACCACTGTCGATAACCATCACTTCGGCTGACCGGATTTTGTTGTTGATTTCTAACTGAATCTGCCCATTTTGTGGTGTGTATTGAATGGCATTTGATAGTAGATTGGTCAAAATTTGGGTGAGTCGATCATAATCAGCCAGCACATAAATATCTTCGGCCGGTGCGTCAAATATAATTGACTGCTTTTTTGCCATTTGATTGGGGGTCAAATAGAAAATGACTTGGTTCATCACATCCGCCAAATTCACCTCAGTCACTGCTAATTCAACCCAGCCTGACTCCGCTTTGGACAAAAACTGAGTGTCGTCGATGAGTCGTTTCATCCGGCCGATCTGCTTTTTCATCGAGAAGAAAAGCTTGTCATTCGGCTCAAACACCCCATCTGTCAGCCCTTCAACATACCCACTCAAACTCGAAAGCGGCGTGCGCAGCTCGTGCGTTACGTTTCCCATTAGCCGCATGCGATGCTCTTCAATTGACTCAAGCGATTGGGCCATCTGATTAAAGTTGGTTGCCATCAGTGCCATCGCTTCCCCCGCCTGTTTGGGCACTGTCACTCGTTCATCATACCGGCCGTTGGCGATGCGCTGACTGCTGTTGGCCATATTGCGAATGGGGGTAATGATAATGAACCAAAGGAGCAGGCTTGAGAAGATGCCCACTAAAAAAGCGATGGCGGCGGCAATGCCCAATGAGACAAGAATTAATTGATTAATTGAATCGACAAGATTTGATTGGACGAGGGCTGACAGCTCTGAGGGCAAATCGAACCGTCCCAATTGCTGGGTAATAATGGCGCTTAAACGAGTTGGGATGAAGCTGCGTGATACGATTAGCATTGTAACAACGCCAGCAATCACCACCGCAAATTGGGATGCAAAAAGTCGGAGCCGGAGCCGTTTATACCAAACCATTGTTACCCTTTGTCCTGAAAACGGTAGCCAACCCCACGTACCGTTGTGATCAACCGTTTGCCGGTTGCCTCTTCTAGCTTACGTCGGACTTGGCCCACATAAACATCGACAATCCGGCCGTTATGAAAATCGCTACTCCCCCAAACCAAGTTTAAGATTTGATCTCTCGAAAGCACTTGATTGTGATGTTCCATAAACATTTTGATCAAGGTGAATTCTTTGGTCGTTACGTCGAGCGGTTTGCCATCGGCTGTTGCTTCATAGCTGTCTAAATCGAGGGTGAGGCTAGGAAATTGGAGCAAATTGACCCCGGTAGAGGTTGTTAATTCTGCTGCATCAGCTTCAGAGGTCGTGCGCTTGCGGCGTAAAAGGGCATCAACCCGTGCCACAAGCTCACGCGCGCTAAAAGGTTTCACAACGTAATCGTCAGCCCCCAGTTTTAACCCAGCGATACGATCCATCTCTTCGCCTCGGGCGGTCAGCATCAGGATGTAGGCGTCTGACTGTTTGCGAATTCTTGCGGCAAGTTCCATCCCGTCAATGCCAGGCAGATTGATGTCGAGGATGACGACATCCGGCCGGACGTTGCTAAATAGGGCTAGCCCTTCAGGGCCGCTGGCGGCCGTGTAAACCTCGTAATCATTAACCTCTAAATAGGCCTTGATCACTTCTTGAATACTTTCGTCGTCTTCGACCGACAGGATTTTAGCTTTAAATTCAGTCACAAGTTTTGTTGAGGGTTGGAATTTTAGACTCAAGTATAGGCATGTAAGCGAGTTGGTGCATCTGCCTGTAGGCAAACCGGTCTGTAAAGTTAAATCATAGGCCCCCCCGATTGTTTTTGAATCTTAAGTTTATGATTTTTCTAAATCACCTCGAATCGTCTCAAATTCCTCTTTGGTGATTTCACCACTAGCGTATCGATTCTTTAAAATCGTAACCGCTGACTCAGGGGTAATATTTGAAACGATTTTCTTTGTTGTTCTTGTAAACAAAGAGTTGAATACCAAAATAGCTATGCTGATAATAGCGACCCAAAAAATCGCCATCATTAGAAACCCATATCCGGCAAATTCATATCCATATCCATGCATCATCGTTTTTCTCCTGTGGTCCAAATAATTGGCCACGCTTTATTAATTTTGAATCGGGTTAGGCGATTTCCGAGAATAAAACATGTAATTGCATCAACAAAATCGCCTCACCTCGTCAACTTGATTGACACAGCCAATTCCCCCTGAACTAGTTTGCTAGATAATTATTTTGTAACCGTTCAGAGGGGTGTAAGGCCGTAGGCATTCCCTTCGGTCGGGACGGGAAGAAAATCTCTTCTTCGGGGCTTAAAACCGCCCCGCCCCTTTCACCCCTACGAAGTTATGCGTATCAATGACAGGGGGACTGAACGGTTACATTATTTTTCGGGGTTGGCCTTACATCCCGATTTTGTTACAGGCTCCCTAAGTGTTTAACCAAACAGTAAACTATAAACTCGATTTTCTCGAAGAGCTGGATACCGTTCTTCAAGCCAACCGTCAACTCCAAAGATACGTCCGGCACCAAATGCACCAAGACCGAAGAGTAACAGAGCGTACACGATATGATCATCCACGACCCAACCGTGTTCTAGTGACAAGAATGTGCCTAGTCCGCCGGTCAAGCTAGCGGCCCAGAACATCAGCATCATAAATGCGCCCCAGAATGCGTTCCAGCGGGTCAGCGCACCTAGCATTAAGCCTAATCCGGTGAGGGTGAGTCCCCACATAACCAAGAAGTCGAGGGTCGGGCTGCCTGCCATTGTGCCAAAAAAGCCTATAAAAGGATTGCCTTCAGGAATAGCGAATTTGAGAAACCCGGCTGCTGTCCATTCGGGGTCAAGAATTTTGACAATACCACCTTGGAATAAGGTCCAGCCCATTAAGACTCGTAAGCCAACTAAAACGTACCCCACAACTGTTCCAGCATATTCTGTCGTTATTTCACGTCCAAAAAATTTGTGTTTTAAATTATAAGTAGCCATTATGTTTATCTCCTTTCTTCTGTTTACGTCTCGATCAGCGATTGATCAAGTTGAATTCAGTTTAGAATGCGGCAGCAAAGAGTGATAGTGACATTTATCAGGCAGTTGGCTACCGATGTCATATGTTTTTTAGACGTGTTATTTATTATGGAGGGCTAATCTGTGTTTTGGGTATGAAACAAAAAAAGCAGGGCCACCCTTATTGGATGACCCTGCTTTATACTGAAAGTTTCTGGTTGATTTTGAAATCAACAGAATCATGGATTCTTACTGTAGGTCCTGCAGCTCGTGAGTTAAAACAGGTATTGAATATGGTTCCATAGCCTTTCCTTACACCTCACCGATCATCTTGTTTGACGAATTGATCAATGATTATGATGCCTTTAACAGTCTGCTTTAATCATGGGGACCAACTTTTAAAAAGTCAACTAATTAGCAAGTCCAGCCACTGGCTATCGGTAGATTTTAAATGGTAAATCTGTTGATAGCCGATTGATCCCTTAAGCATATAGTCCACAATCCATTTTTTTAATGATTAGTGTTGGTGTACCAACTGGTTCACTCGATTATTTAACCAAGGTATGAAATGATGTGTTCGCTTAAGTTGTATGTAGCATAGATTAGAGTAGGTGGGTGAGATAGTGACATATGTCACTAAAATACAGTGACACGATCATTGAACGCTTAAAACAAAGGTAATTCCAGATATAATCTGATTGTTGATTGTTCAGTAGCCTAAAAACCAAGTGTGTAGTAGCGACTTTAGTCGCTTTAGTCGTAAAAACAACGGCTGAAGCCATTACTACGAACAGGTGTTGAATAGTCACGATTAATTTTAATCTGCTTGGAGAAAAATATGGGAACAGATCATATAGGCTCTGCCAAAAATGTTCGCTTAATGTTGGTGGATGACCATGAAGTCGTTAGATTGGGGCTGAAAAGTCTTATCCAGCGTTTCAAAAACATTGAAATTGTGGCTGAAGCTGCTACTGAAGCTGAAGCGGTTGCGGAAGCACTTAAACACCGGCCGGATGTGATCCTTATGGATATCCGTCTTGATGGTGGCAGCGGCATTGAAGCAACGCGTCAAATTAAGGCACAACTAACCGATACCAAAGTTATTATGCTCACCTCATTTGCAGATCAAGAGCTATTGTTTGATGCGATCCGGGCGGGTGCGGTTGGATACGTGCTGAAGCAAGTTGGCACAGGCGAGCTTATTCGCACCATTGAAGCTGCTTCACGTGGCGAATCAATCCTCGACCCAGCTCTTACCCCCACCTTATTTGACGCGGTCCGAACCAGTATGAAAAGGGAAGAAACACTTGCTTTTGATGACCTTACCAAACAAGAAATTCAGGTTTTAGCTTTGATGATGGAAGGGAATACGAATAAACAGATCGGAGATGAAATGTTTTTATCTCACGGAACAGTGCGCAACTATGTGAGCAACATTTTGGGTAAACTCCAAGTCCATAATCGATCAGAGGCAACCGCTTACGCCATTCATCACCATTTAACTGAATATATCGATAGCACAACTGAGAAATAAACTATGGACCAGACTTTGAAAGCGTTACACCGGGCCGCTTTATTGGTGGCTGGAACGGGCCAGCTAGACGATGTTTTGCAGCAAATCGTTGATGTGGCGCGCGAATTATTGGGGGCACAATATGCGGCGTTAGGTGTACCCAATCAGCAGAATTTGCTCGACCAATTTATTTATAGTGGTATTTCGCCTGAAGATGTTGCTGCGATGGAACATTTACCTCGTGGGTTTGGTCTGCTCGGGGCCATTATCAAAGAACATAAAACGATTCGGATAAAAAATATTGCTGATGACAAGCGTTCAGTTGGCTTTCCTGCAAATCATCCCCCTATGGATAATTTTTTGGGAATACCGGTTGTAGGTAATGATATTGCTTTAGGCAATCTTTATCTGTGCAATAAAATTGATGGTGATTCATTTTCGGCCGCAGATGAGGAGTTAGCCGAATTGTTTGCGGCACATGCTGCGATTGCGATTCAGAACGCACGGCTAGATGAAGAAATCCAACGCTTGGCAATCCTCGAAGAGCGAACACGGATCGGTATGGACCTACATGATGGCATTATTCAATCGATTTATGCTGTAGGATTGCTGCTTGAAAACACAACATATACTTTAGTTGAAGATCCAGATGAGGCTCAAGGGTTAATCAGTCAATCGATTGAAGGGTTGAATGATGCGATTCGTGATATCCGCAACTTTATTCTCGATCTTCGCCCACATCGTTACGGGGGAGACTTGGTTGGAGGTATTAATCGTTTAGCACAAGAGTTTCGAGCGAATTCAATGGTTGAGATCTCGGTTGATCTTCCCGACAAAGGGATGAGAAATCTGCCACCGAAAATCGGCCGCACGTTATTTTTAACTGTCCAGAACGCCCTTGCCAATGTGGCTCGCCATGCCAGAGCAACCCACACAATGGTTCAAATTTGCCGAAAACCTGGGGAAATCATATTGACTATTAAAGATAATGGAATTGGATTTGATCAAACCAAAAAGAATCAAACAGTTGGCCATGGTCTTAGTAATATGAAAGTTAGAGCCCAACGCTTGAATGGACAATTTAAGCTTTCGTCTATTCCGAATCAAGGTACTTTAATCGAATTAATCCTACCCGCATGAGCGTTTTTGGCTGAGAAAATTTACAACCATCATTCACTACCGGACACATTTAAAAAACATCCAAAATGAAATGTGTACGGTAGTGAAACCCATAAGAGGATTTTGCACGGCCGCCCATAGCATTTGAGGCTTCCCTACATAAAATGTTAGAGTCAGGAAAATTTGGTGCGAATTTAGAAGCAATATAATCAACTTGGCTTTCTAAATACGAGCTATTTGCGAATTTGAATCAACCTACTGAGCTTATGACATTGCCTATGACATTTTCCACGTTGATAGATGACATCTGTTACTGACTTTGTATCGTTTTTGCAGGCAAAATGGTGGTATGGAACTTAATAAATTCAGTTCCGAAACGAATCAAAATAATCGATTTAGATTGTTTTGTACGTACGGCTCTTTCAAAGAATTTATTTGCCCGGCCCAACCTTAACCTCATCAAGGTATTGACATAAAAACAACATAACAATAACAAGGAAAAAGATGATGTTTAAACGAATTTTAATCCCCCTTGACGGATCTTTACGCTCAGAGCAAGCTCTAGAGCTGGTAAGTAAGCTGTTTGCAGACGATGATATAGAGCTTATTCTGCTCGAAGCGACCGGTAGCCCAACTGTCACCTATCCCATTTATGGGGCAGGGATGGAAGGGTATGTTTATCCTATCCCAGAATACAAAAAAGCGGATGCTGACAAATATGTCGGGTCTATCGCTGAAGCCACTCGGTCGTGGGCACCACATGTGCGTGGAGTTAGTATGTTGGGCCGGCCCGATGAAGCGATTATCGAGGTGGCTAAAAGCGAAAATGTCGATTTAATCATAATGGTCACGCACGGTTACGACGCTTTTGAACGCTTGTTGCTAGGCAGTGTGACTGAGAAAGTGATTCGAGATGCTTCTTGTCCGGTTTTAGCAATTCGGGATGGACATTTGCCCAAGCATATGCTCATTGCTTTAGACGGCACTCAGTTTTCCGAGGCGATTCTGGAACCCGCATTTGCGCTGGCGCAGTTGATCGGGGCTGACGTGACGCTGGCCCGTGTTGATGTTCCGGCCGATGATCTTAATATGCGCGAATTAGCTGAGCTCAGCACAATTGATCGTAAATTAGCTGACACACTCGTTATTCAACATAATAGTCGTTCGGAATTTTATTTAGATGATTTACGGTCACGATATCTGCGGGATGATGCAAAAAGCGAAAAGACTAAGATCAACATCGATTATGACGTTGAGCATGGCAAACCTAGACTTCGATTGCCTAAAGTGGCAGAGCGTCATGGCTGTGATTTAATCGCAATGGCCACCCACGGCCGTAAAGGACTCGATCGTTTCTTTAACCGTAGTGTTACTGAAGATGTCATGCATCACACACAAACAGCAATGCTGGTTGTGCATCCTGATGGATGACAGCCGGTTAATTTGTATTCGTTATAGTCTCTTTTTTATGCGGCAGCCTGTTAGCGGCCGGGTAAGTCACCAGGCTTCCCGGCCGTCCCTTTGACTGTCATTCAAAACAGACATTTGTAATTTGATCTTCTGATTGATTGCCTTGTGGGTCAAATGCAACCGCTCGAATCATAAAACAGGCTACTTCATCCTCGATTAACCTATCCAATAGAATCTCCCCTGTGAATGGTGTGACCTTACTCGTCATAACTGGCCGAGCGTCATCATTGATATAATATTCAACACGTTCTGCATCGGCCTTGTCCGTCATTTCAATCTCAGCAAAAAGCATCTTATCTTCGGCTAGAACCAGGCTGTTGTCTAGCGGCCTAATCAGCCTGAAATTTGGACCCACCACATCTGCATTGACGGGAATCGCCAACTCCGCAATCGAGCCATCCGGCCGGAAACCGGTAACAAGCAACGTATATAACCCGTCTCTTTGGAATGGTAGCGTCAGCAAAATATCGAAGCTGAGCAAATTGCGACTTGGCTTAATCTGTTCTGCTAAAATTTGCAAAGCTCCTGGTGATAACCCTTCATAAGCAGCGACTCTAAAATAATCAAATTGGTTTAACTCACGTAGTTTAATTTCTACCGCCGTGTTTTTATTCACATCCCCGAACGGCGTAGGGGACTCTACTCGAAAACCATCTGTTGCATTTTCTGTTCGAATTGAATCATAAGCCGTCGGTGGTAGATCATAGTCATTAAACACCGCCCAGTTTCGGGCTTCCGCTGGAAAAACCTGAACCGTTATAGGTACTACTCTATTGGGCGGCGTGCTGCTGGTTGCCAGGTTCCCATTTTCGCTGTTGACCAAAAAAGATTGATACATTGTGTCAAACAGAATCGGCTCTGTCCCTGCTACAAATAATCCTTGTCGGATCGGGCACAACCCATTTGGTTGTAATCCTGACGGCCAACAAACATCCAGTGTTACGATATTGCTTGGCGGCAGCCAAGTAGAAATTGGCCGATTTTTATTTGCCTTTGCGATGATCGTTTGCGCAAGTGCCGGGGTTATCATCTGTTGACCCACACCGCGTTCTCCCTCTGCTTTTAAATTTCCTGCCCAAACCGCCACAACTAAATTAGGCGTGTAGCTAATTGTCCATTCATCATGATTACGCTTGCCAACGGCCGTCACACGTGCAACCGCTTGCCCGTTTGGCAAGGTATCGGTGCTCGATTTTTGGGCTGCTAACTTCTGGTTAATCAACCATGTCAACTCGTCTGGTAAGATGGCTCGTTCAACCGCCGACCCAGCTTCGTATAAAATATCACCTCGGCTATTTTCGACTTGGTTGATAAGTGTCGATTGTTGTGTGCGGCCGAACGGCTGTGTGCCTGCTCGCACCCCATTATTCGCCAACACCCCATATGCATGAGCCAATTCTATGAACCCAAACCGTATGCCAGACTCTCCTTGTCTATATTCTTCTGATATCGCTGGTATAGCACCCATCTCAGAAGCGGTTTTAAAGGCACTTCCTAGCCCCATCCATCCCAATACATGTTCAGCTGCGGCCGGGGAGTTTGAGACCAAGGCATCTTCTAAAAAGATGGGACCCATTCCGGCCGGTGTTTCAATACTGTCAGCCGCAATATCAAGCACAAGCGAGCTTAGCGTGTGCCCTTGACTTAACGCCGTTAAATAGATAAACGGGTAGAACATTCCCCCGCTTTCGCGGTTCCCAGCAGGCTGTTGTGGTTGCCCTACCACGTTCCGGGTCATTTCCCCTGCCCCGCTTAAAGCCAAAATTTGACCCGTGTGTGGTTCAATAACGACCGCCAATACTGAATCTGCGCTGTTGAACTGTCCCGTTGGAAACAGATTTGATCCTGCCAGAGTTGCAGCGTCAGGGCACGTACCATTCCCTGTTAGCCCCTGGCTGTTTAGATAGTTATGATAAAAACCGGTCAAGCACTCAACTCCTAGTTGTAGATCAGGGTCAAGGGTGGTGATGATATTTAGCCCGTCACTGGCGATTTCAAGGGGGGTGAAATATTGCTCTAAGCGGCTATTTAAAAACCGCTCTAGAACCGCGTTACGCTTCTGAGCAAAACTGGTTAGATTTATGTCGAGCGGGGTAAAACGTGCGGCGATAAACTGCTCTTGCGTAATGGCCTGGTTGCGCAGCAGTGATTCAAGCATAACCTCTTGGCGCAACTTGGCCCCAGCCGGATCATCAATCGGGTTGACGGCCGGATTTTGAGGAATACCCATTAACATGGCCGCTTCGGGCAGGGTAAGCTGGGCGGCATCGCGGCCGAAATAGAAACGTGCAGCCGTTTGAATTCCAAAAACTTGATTTCCAAAATAACTGCTGTTCAAATGCCATGCGGCCAATTCCTCCGGCCGCCAGTTTGTCTGAATTTGTCTTTTTAAGAGATCAGCTTCTAAACGGCCAAAACTCGTGTTGCTTAACGGCTCTCCATTTATAAACTCGGCCGCTGTGTGCGTGGGTGAAAACCGATCAGGCGGTTGAGCCGGTGCAAGCCATTGTGACAAGAAACCAGACTGACTTGGATCGACCGAATTGAGAAAAATCTCAGGCCACTGTGAGTAAACCAAATTGAGTGTGGGCTCGCTTAGTTCGCTTGGGGATACCCATCCTTTATTTTCAAATTCAAAATCAGGCCGTGTTGCCTGAAATAGCTCTACCGGCTCACCGGTTGCATTTCGGCCGAAATAGCGAGCTGGGTCGGGCTGATTCTGAGCAGCATAACTGTTTTCAACTTGCTGATAATCTGGAATCGATCGCAGACTGCGCAATAACGCGATACCCATAGACCCCCCAACCAGTAAAGTCGGCACCACAAGCAGTACCAGTGTTGCCGCGACTAAAATCAGCCCTAACCTGAGTCGATTTGTACGCGATTGCCGCTGCTGTTGTTTGTTTTGAAGCTGTTGGCGTATCAGTTTTGTTGTTTTTGGCATAAGTCAGAATTTAGCGACCCGTTTCATCAATACGAATCATGTCTGTTATTTACGAATTCCCTCATCAATAGATTTTTCCATTCTTTGGGTATGATACAATTCTATCCTATGGACCAATCCCTTATCCGAAATTTCAGCATTATTGCTCATATTGACCACGGCAAATCGACTTTAGCCGACCGTTTGCTTCAAAACACGGAAACAGTAGCTCTTCGCGACATGCAAGCGCAATTGCTCGACAGCATGGATCTTGAACGTGAGAAAGGTGTCACGATTAAAGCTTCGGCGGTGCGGATGAAATACACCGCTGCGGACGGTATCACCTATCAGTATAATCTGATCGATACTCCCGGACATGTAGATTTTGGTTATGAAGTTAGCCGTGCTTTACAAGGGTGTGAAGGTGCCATTTTAGTTGTGGATGCAACACAGGGGATAGAAGCCCAAACGCTTGCAAACTTGTACATGGCCCTTGAACATGATCTTGAATTGATTCCGGTGATCAACAAAATTGACTTGCCGGCCGCCAGCCCTGATATTGTGGCTGAAGAAGTTGAAAAGCTCATCGGTATACCGGCCGAGGATGTCATTCCGATCAGTGCTAAGATGGGAACGAATATTAAGGATGTGCTTGAAGCGATTGCTATAAAAGTACCTCCTCCTTCTGGGAATCCGGATGCTCCATTTCGGGCTTTGGTCTTTGACTCGCATTATGACACCTACAAAGGGGTAATTGCGTATATTCGTGTAATCGACGGCCAAATAAACCAGAACGATTGGGTCCATATTATGTCGAACGGGGTTGAAGCAGACCCAATTGAGATCGGGATTTTTGAACCGGGGATGCGGCCGGTGAAGAACCTGTCGGCTGGAGAGGTAGGGTATATCGCTACTGGGTTTAAAGATGTGCGTGAATGTCGAGTCGGCGACACAATTACCATGAAAACCAATCGGGCAACAGAGGCGTTACCGGGGTTTGAAGCCGCGAAGCCGATGGTTTTTGCCGGATTCTACCCATCTAACAATGAAGATTATGCAGACCTACGTGATGCACTTCAAAAGCTACAATTAAATGATGCTGCTTTGGTCTACGAACCGGAAACTTCGACTGCACTTAGTTTCGGTTTTCGCTGCGGCTTTTTAGGCATGTTCCACATGGAGATTGTTCAAGAACGGCTTGAGCGAGAGTATGACCTTGATTTGATCGCTACAGCCCCTAGTGTGCGCTACGAGGTATTGGACCGGAATACCAACGAGGTCAGGGTTGTCGAAAGCCCGGCCGAATTGCCAGACGAAGGGACCATTGCTTCGATCAGCGAGCCTTGGATGAGCGTTCAAATTTTTTCTCCTGAAGAATACTATGGTGTATTGATGGATTTGATGATGAAGCGGCGGGGTGAATATACAGGGCAAGACTATCCTGCCCCCGGCCGGATTGTTTTTAAATTCGATATTCCTTTGGCTGAATTGATTATCGACTTCTACGACAAACTCAAAAGTGTTACCCGTGGGTATGCTTCAATGGATTATGATTTCTCCGGTTATCGAGCATCTGATCTTGTAAAGCTAGAAGTGCTGGTAAACAAACAACCGGTCGATGCGCTAACGATGATTGTGCATTCCGAAAAAGCTTACCATCGAGGACAAAGGCTGGTGACTGAGCTTAAAAAGCGTATTCCACGCCAAATGTTTGAGGTGCCGATTCAGGCATCAAGTGGAAACCGGATTATTAGCCGTGCTAATGTGCAAGCTCTCCGCAAAGACGTGCTTGCTAAATGTTACGGTGGTGACGTTTCTCGTAAGCGGAAGCTGCTTGAAAAGCAGAAAAAGGGCAAGAAGCGCATGAAGATGATTGGGAACGTGGAAGTTCCTCAAGAAGCGTTTATGGCTATTCTGCAGCTTAATGAAGATTAAGCCATGCTCGTTTTAGGCCTGAGGCCTGAGAAAGTTTGTTTATAGTCATCGTTTCAAACGAAACAACAATATCTATGAAACAAACCTTCAAACGTGAGG
>JBLIMP010000100.1:0-14065 GCA_047638855.1 Cellvibrionaceae bacterium
TTCTTATTTCTTATTTCTTACTTGCCTCGTCCTAACCCTTCGGCCGTTAAATAGTTGATGCTTTCGCGAATGGCCGTCATCATGTCGGTGTCACACCGATCCAGTTCAACCACGAGCCATTCGGCCGATTTTGCGGCCGGAATAATGGTGTGAAAATCCATCACACCTGTGCCAACGGCGGTCATATTTGAGGCGCTGCCTGTTGGCCCATCTTTGATGTGCAAGAACTTAACCCTATCTACATAACGTGTGATTTCTGCTACAGGGTCAACACGAGCTGTTTGCGCCCAATAGGTGTCGATTTCAAAAAAGATATCGTCATCCATCCCCTCGTCAATCATGACTTGTAGCCCACTGCGGCCGTCGACGTTCCAAAACTCAAACCAATGATTGTGGAATCCAAATTGTAGCCCGGCCGATTTCGCCACACCGTTCGAAATATTAAACTTTTCAACAAGTGCTTTAATTGAATCGATAGACTTGAAATTGTCTGGACTAACCCATGCACAAATCAACTTGTCATTTCCCATCGCATGCATCGAATCAATAATATCATTTTGAACTTCACCAATAGGCAGTTCAAAATGGGCACTTGAAATTTCTAAGCCTAATTCTTTAATTTTTCCAATCACCTTTTCTTTAATCGGTGCATAGGCAAATCCAGCCATTTCTACCCCGACATATCCCATCTCTGCGATTTGTTCTAGGGTGCCTTCCCAGTCGGTGACCAAATTTTCGCGTACTGTATACAGCTGAACTGAAATTGGTAATAGTTGCGTCATTATTTTTCTCCATTTGTTGTGTGGTCCATAGATTTTGTATCTTTGATCTTTGGACTCAATTGTTATTAAATGATTTTGCCATCAGATAAACGTAAAACTTGATCAGCGTAACCATCAACTAAATCGTCGTGGGTCGCCAGTAAAATCGTCACGTTTTCTTCGCTCACTATGTTTTTAAGCAAGGTTAAAATTTCATGCGAGGTTTGCGTATCGAGTTCTCCAGTCGCTTCATCAGCCAAAATCAGGCTGGGTCGATTGGCGAGTGCTCGGGCTACCGCCACCCGCTGTTGTTGCCCGCCCGACATCTCAAACGGCCGATGGTTGGTCCATTTATCCAGCCCCACCATATTGATGACCTCAAGGGTGCGACTACGACGTTCAGAGCGTGGGAAACCGGCGATGCGCAACATCAGCTCGATATTTTCATAAGTAGATAGCGTCGGTAGAAGACCAAAGGCCTGAAAGATAAAACCAACTTCTTTTTGACGCCAATTGGTTCGTTCGTCCTCACTCATCTGCTCAATTGAACGGCCGTGAATCAGTATTTCACCACTGGTGGGTGTGTCTAATCCGCCCAGGCAGTTCAGCAGTGTTGTTTTCCCACTACCTGATTTGCCCTTGGCCGCTATAAATCGGCCGACTGGAATCTCGAGGCTAATGCTTTTTAGTGCTTCGACCTCACGCCCGGCCGAATGATAAACGCGGCGGAGATGAGTCGCTTTGACAGCGGCCACTTTTTCTGAGATTGCGTTAGTCATGGTTGTTTGCTCCCGTGGGATGTAAGTAAGGGGCGGGATGAAAACAGGTTCTTTGGAGCCACGGCTTGCCCCGCCCCTTTCACCCCTACAGAGTTGTGCTCGACAAAAAAAATCATAGCTGATCACCTCGTAGCCAACGGCGTAATTTTCCTGTTTGTTCTTTTTCTTGCGGGATGGGGGCGGCCGAAGTTGAACTGTTTTCAACTTGGACTCCTCTATTCTCAACCGGCCGGATAAGAACACCTTCGGCCGTTTGTTCAAGCCGAACCCTTCGTTCAAGCCCCAGCTCATCGCGCATCGCTTGGGGAATCTGCAACCGGCCGGTGTTGTCTAGCACAATTAACTCTTCAAAGGTTTCTTCCTGCTCTGGCGAATTCGCGTCTGTTAGATTTGGCTGTGGCTGGCTGCGTACCGTTTCACCCGCTAGCTTTCCATCGCGAATTAAGATGACCCGATCCACATGCCGAGCGATGCCAGGATCATGGCTGACGATTAGTGTGGTGAGGTTAAGTTCTTTATTGAGGGTTTTAAAGAGGTCGTAAATAACCAATGCGGTGGCGGTATCCAGCTCTCCGGTCGGTTCGTCGGCCAATAGTAACGATGGATTGTTGGCAAGCGCAATGGCGATAGCAACCCGTGATTGCTCACCGCCTGACATCATTTCCGGCCGATGGGTGAGTCGATCTTCAAGGTTGACCATTTTGAGCAAATCTGTTGCACGTTGCCTTGCAACGGCCCGTTTTTTGCCTGCCATTAGCATCGGGTATTCGACATTTTCAACCGCGTTGAGCCAGGGAATCAGGTTGCGTGTGCTTTGCTGCCATACGAACCCAACTTCATCGCGCCGATATTTATCTAGATCGTTTTCAGACATTTTGAGCAATGATCGGCCGTTGACGCTTGCGGCGCCAGCCGTCGGCCGGATGAGACCACCCAGCACATTGAGTAGAGTTGATTTGCCACTACCGCTGGCACCTACAATGCCGACCATTTCCCCTTCTTCAATCTCAACATCGAGACCTTGCAAGGCGATAAGCTCAACGTCATCTAAGAGCTTAAATATCTTAACTAGATTTTCGCATTCAATAAACATAATAGTGGTTAGTGGTTAGTGGTTAGTGGTTAGTGGTTAGAAATTCCTTCCCACTAATCACTAATAACTGGGCCGAAGGCCCTAAAGCTTCTTTCCCATAATATATCCCCAATCATGGGTTTGAAGTTCATCAAAACCGATATGGCGATAAAAGCCGACGGCGTTTTCATTTTGCTTGCTTACACCCAAAAAGACGCCTGGGACACCTAATTCTCGTAGCTCATTCCAGAATGTTTCCATTAGCTTCAGGCCCCAGCCGCCACTTTGTCCTTCGGGCAAAATGTCGATGTGCAAGTGGGCAGGATAGCCGGGGAGCCAATTTTCGATGTCATGCCCATTATGGATACTACGGATCAGATTGGCTTCGGCCGACATATCATCTGCGGCCGGAAGCGGGAACTGTTCACGAATCGGTGGAAACCACT
Organism: Cellvibrionaceae bacterium; assembly: GCA_047638855.1. Taxonomy (GTDB): domain Bacteria; phylum Chloroflexota; class Anaerolineae; order Promineifilales; family Promineifilaceae; genus WTJY01. The sequence goes on from JBLIMP010000100.1 coordinate 3,059, forward strand.
CTTTTTCACACCATTGGCCAAACGTAGCCGTATCTTTTGTGCCCAAAATGTAGCCTATCGCAAGATTGTCATTATTGACCAATACAAAGCAAAGCTCTGGCTCAAAGATGGCGTATGGGGCGGCGTACATATAGCCGTTGAGCTTAGGATCGCTGAAAAGGTGACTGCCGTCTTTCCCGTTGTCTGTGGTGAGTAAACAGATGTGGTAAAGGCGATCAAGATCGGATGATTGGTATGGGCGGATTTTCATTTAGCTTTTTAGCCTGTCAGCACACTTCGCTTTCAGCCGTTCAGCTTATTGTTTGTAAACTGAAGTTGTTCGTCAGCAGACCAAAACTGAAATGCTGACGAATGAGGTGAAGCCGAAAGTGCTGACTAGCTGATATGCTCCTTTGGATGACGATAGTTAACACCCAATGCATCTAATCTTTGCAAATGAGTGGTTAATCGGCCGATGAATTCGCTGAAATCACGGCCGCCCTTGGGCAACGGAGACCAGAGCGTTTCAGCCAGTGCACTCCCACGAGGATACTGCTGATACTCAACTTGATCACTGTTCGGGATATATTCAGACCAAGTATTTGATTGCCCACCCATCACAAAATCGTGGAAATTGGCTGGAACCCCTTCATGTGGGTCAAATGAGTAACAGCGTTCGAGCGTGACCAAGCCGTGGAAAGTTGGGCCATCTGGCACACGGTGCTCTTCTGGAATCGGCCAGTAAAAGGCAGGTGGTTCATTTTCATAATCCTCGGTTTGGTAGTAGTCAAAGTAGCAGTGGGTATTCGGTGACATGACGACCCGACTGCCCATTGCCGCAGCTTCGATGCCACCCTCAGTGCCACGCCACGACATGACGGCCGCACCTGGGGGCAAGCCACCTTCAAGAATTTCGTCCCACCCGATCATTTTGCGCCCTTTGCTGTGTAAATAATGGCCGACTTTGCTGATAAACCAGCTTTGGAGTTCTTCCTCGTTCTTCAGCCCTTCCGTCTTCATACGTGTCTGGCACTTTTCACATTCATGCCAGCGGACCTTTGGACATTCATCGCCGCCGATGTGGATAAATTCGCTGGGGAATAACTCTAGCACTTCGTCAAATACATTTTCTAAAAAGGTAAAAACGTCATCGTTGCCTGCACAGAAAACATCGTCTTCGATGCCCCATTCGGTACGCACTTTGTAATTCTGGCCCGTACAGCCCAAGTCTGGATAAGCGGCGAGTACGGCGATAGTGTGTCCGGGGAGTTCTATTTCAGGCATGACGGTGATAAAGCGGCTGGCGGCATATGCGACCACTTCTTTGATATCTGCTTTTGAGTAGATGCCGCCATAGGGGATGCCGTCCATCACATGCCGATTTTCGGGGATTGGTGTTTCGGTGCGCCATGCGCTGACTTCGGCCAGTTTGGGATATTTTTCGATCTCGATGCGCCACCCTTGATCTTCGGTAAGATGCCAGTGGAAGATGTTCATTTTGTGAAAGGCGAGCAGGTCGATGTATTTTTTGATGAATTCAACTGGAAAGAAGTGGCGGCAAACGTCGAGATGTTGGGCACGCCATTCAAATTTTGGATGATCTTTAATGGTAATAGCCGGAATGTCAACTGTCTCCGTCCGGCTAGCGATTTGGCTGGGGGGCATGAGCTGGCGCAGGGTTTGCAATCCGTAGGACAAGCCACGTTCATCTGATCCGACAATTTCAACCTGATCAGGAGTGACGGTGAGTTTGTACCCTTCGGCCGGGGTTGAGTCAGCTTCTAAGACTAGGCTTAAACTTTGGTCTGATGGGTCAGAATCGAGGCTGAGATTGAATAATTCGGCCGCAAGTTGTGCGACTTTTGCACAGCCGTCCCCTGAAATAATCGGGGTGCTGTTGGTGAGTTGGAATGTCCCAGTGCCGGTTTTTAAGGAAACGGGTTGGGGAATGATGTGAATTGGTTTGGTCATGATTATGTATCTAGGTAGGGGCGAGATACGCCCGCAAAACCTTTAAATTTGAATCAAGTTGGTGGCGGAACTCGCCCTGCGGCTTGAAAATAGTTGCCGCAGAAAAAAACATCTGCCACGGCACGGGCGAGTTCCCCTTACTTGATTGCTAGAGAAGCGTTTGCAATGAATCGGGTATCTCGCCCTTACTTGGCGGTGACTAAATCTTGATTAATGCGGCCCAACTTACGGGGGTCGATGAGATGCGGGCTTTCGGCCGCAAATTGTTCGAGCGGTTTTGTCATGTTGAAGAGCATCGTCGGGGCTTTCATCAGGTCGCCGATGTGTTTGGATAGCACGGCGTTGCTGGCTGGGTTGTCCATGAGGGTCATGATCGGCAGGCCGACATGCAAGTCACCGCTTTTATCGAATTCTGGTGAATCGAGCGGGTTGACGAGTTCGACGTTGGCGGTGAGTAAAATGTTGGCCGAAGAGCGGCCGACACGGATTTCAAACGTGCCTGACTCTGCGATCCAGCCCCTGTGAGCCGGATCATAATAGGAGAACGAGGCTTCATTGAGTGTGAGTTGAACAGTCTTGGTTTCTCCGGCGTTGAGCATCACTTTGGCAAATGCTTTGAGCTCTTGCTCTGGCCGAACAAGGCGTGAAACCTTGTCCCGCACATAAAGCTGGACGACTTCGTGCCCGGCCGCTTGCCCCGTGTTGGTTACGTCAACTGTGACAGTTAAGGGATCTCCGGCTTGCAGGGTATCGTGGCTGAGTTTTAGGTTGGCGTACTCAAAAGCTGAATACGAGAGGCCGTGCCCAAAGGGGAAGAGCGGTTCGATTTTGCGCCGTTCGTACGACCGATAGCCAACAAAAATCCCTTCGCCGTATTTGACTTCGTCGTTTTCACCAGGGTAGTTGAGCCACGATGGGTTGTCTTCGTACCGTTTGGGGAAGGTCTGTGGTAGTCGTCCGGATGGGTTGACGTCGCCTGAAAGGACGTCGGCGATGGCGTTGCCACCTTCTTGCCCTGGGAACCACATCTGCACGATTGATTTGACCTCATCGACCCACGGCAGTAATTTGGGTGTGCCGGTGTTGAGTACAACGACGGTGTTGGGGTTGACGGCGGCGACGGCCGAAATGAGCGCATTCTGCTCACCCGGTAGATCCATGCTCGCTTGGTCGTTCCCTTCAGTTTCCCACTCGTGGTTTGTACCTACAAAGATGACAGCGACATCTGCGTCTTGGGCCGCTTTAACCGCTTCTGCGATGGGATCGGCCGGGAGCGGTGGCAAGTAGCCAAAGCGTACCATGTTCATCATGCCAGCATTTTCGGAGCTGATTTCTACCTCGATTTGAAGCGGTTCGCCTGCGTTGGCCTTGAGCGTATGATGTTTTTCGGCGTGCTCTAAATCAAACAGGCTGACCCCTGGATTGTAGTTGTCCCAGTTGTCGATGACTGTCTGGCCGTTGATTTTCATCCGACCAAGTCCGGCCGAAACCATGCTGAATTGGTGCTCGCCAGAAACGTTGGGGGTGAAGGTGCCAGTGATGCGGGCTGAGTAGTTTTGCCCGCTTTTAAGATTGGGGTTGATGTTGCCGGCAAAGGCCATTTCCATCCGATCCCGTGTGACCGTATCGACAGGGTCTCCACTGAGATCGGTCGCATCGAAAAATTGAATCTCGACCCCTTGTTCACCTATTGACGTTTTGATGAGGTTTTTGTCGAGGGCGGGGAGCATTTTGTTGCTCATGGCACCAATGCTGTATTGGAGTTCAGCCTGGTCGCCAAAGCGGGCGGTGATCCCTTCGAGCGGGGTGACGATGTAGTGGGCGGGGACGATGGCGCTACCGCCGCCCATCACTCCTGGCCAACGGGCGTTGCCGCCGATGATGGCGATCGTTTGTGCCTTTTGAGAAGTCAGCGGGAGCAGATCGTCATCATTTTTGAGCAAGACAATCGCTTCGTTGGCCGCTTGGCGCAAAATGGCCCGATGCTCCGGCCGGTCGTCAGCAAATTCTTCCGGCATTTCGGGATTTTCAAATTTCCCGGCTCGCTCAAGCGTGTGTAATAAGCGACTCACTTTGTCATCGATTTCGCTTTCGGCCAAACGCCCTTCGTTGACTTCGGCGAGCAAGCTAGCAGCATAGCGTGAGGGACCTGGCATTTCGAGATCAAGGCCGCCGGTTCCGATCTGGCTAGAGTAGGTGCCAAACCAATCAGACATGACGATGCCATCGAAGCCCCATTCATCTTTTAGGATGTCTTTGAGTAGATAGCTGTTTTCGCTACACCAGACGCCGTTGACTTTGTTGTAGCCGGACATAACGGCCCAAGCGCCACCTTCTTGCACGGCCGCTTTGAACGGTGCTAGATAGATTTCGCGCAAGGCACGTTCGTCAACGATTGAGTCCATCGTATACCGCTCGAATTCTGAATCGTTGGCGACAAAATGTTTGGGGCATGCACCGATTCCACCTGCTTGGAGGCCGGTGATATAGGCGGTAGCCATCCTGCCAGCCAGCCACGGATCTTCGGAGTAGCATTCAAAATTTCGGCCGTTGAGGGTGGAACGATGGATGTTGATGGTTGGGGCGAGCAGGATGTTGGCCCCTTTTGATTTGGCCTCGTCGGCCAGCAAGCCGCCAAGTTGTTCAATCAGATCGGTGTTCCAAGTGGCACCGATGGCGATGCCAACGGGCAGACAGGCGGCCGTGGGTCCCATGCCGAATTCACCACCTCTGGCCCCGTTGGGGCCGTCAGTGACTTTCATAGCAGGTATATTTAGACGCTCGTTGGGGACAGTGGTCCAGAGATCGGCTCCGGCCAGCATGTCGATTTTTTCGGTCAGGGTCATCTGCGACAGAATCGCTTCCGTACGTTCACTCATGTGTTGATCCTTTAGAGGGGGTATTCAGTTGTGGTATGTTTTCACGAATGAAAACAACTATGAAAAAATCGGTCTGCCAACCAAGCGGTATTATAGTGGAATTGGGTTGGGTGTAAAGAATTGAGAGGGGAATTTAATTGTTGAATGGGTGATTTGTTGAATGATTAGTTTTTAATTTTTGGTTGTGCATTCCTATCGCTGTCCCTGAAATCTGTATTCTGGTTGTTGAGCAGGGTATATTTGTAGCATTATGACAAAGAAATTACTTTTTATCGGATGGGTTGTCTTGCTGGTGGCGTGTGCAAGTGAGCCAACGGGCCAACCCATCAATGAACCAACTATGCAGCCAACTATGCAACCAGCTATGCAGCCAACTATGCAACCAACTATGCAACAAACAAATCCGCCAACTATTCAACAGTCAGCGACTAACGAGGAGGTGCAAATGGAAGATGACCCTTTTCGAGTCGTGGCATATGTGACGACAAATATTATTCCCGGCACGATTCCCTATGAACGGCTGACACATATCAATTATTCGTTTTTGATTCCAAATTCAGATGGGACATTTGCAAAATTGGTGAATGGTTGGAAGTTAAAACAGATTGTGAAAGATGCACGGGCGGCCGATGTTGAGGTTTTAATTTCGGTAGGCGGTTGGGGCTGGGAGAAGGAGTTTGAGACGCTGGCGGCCGATCCGCTGACACGTACTGCGTTTGTGACAAACTTGAGCGATTTGGTGGCTGAGTATGATTTAGATGGGGCTGATGTCGATTGGGAGTATCCGGTGCTGGGTGTGTCTGATCAAAATTACTTGTTGCTGATGCAGGAAATTCGTGTCGCAATGCCGGATAAGTTGATTACGACGGCCGTGGTTAGCCATGGTTCAAATGGGGATGGGGTGCCATCTGAGAGCTTTGAAATTTTTGATTTTGTAAATGTGATGACGTACGATGGCCCAGAACATGGGTCGATGGGGCAGTTTGACGTGGGGCTAAATTATTGGCAAGAGCGGGGGTTGCCGGCCGATAAAAAGGTGATGGGGATTCCGTTTTATGCCCGGCCGTCGGAAACTAGCTATCGAAAAATTGTGGGAGACAATCCAGAGGCGGCGATGCAGGATTCGGTTGAGCTGAATGGAACTGAGATTTTTTACAATGGGATTCCAACGGTGCAGGAGAAAGTACGTCGCTCAAAGCTCGACGCAGGGGGTGTGATGTTTTGGACGTTGGATAATGATGCGGTGGGGGAATTATCGTTGTTGGGGGCGATTGATAGGGAAGTGGGGAAGTAGTTTTTGATCTTTAGTGTCTTGTTGTGTAAACAAGACACCCCCATGCGGTTGGTTTCGCATGGGGGTTAGTAGGGGCCGCCTTGAGGTGGATATTTTGACCTTGTTAAGCAGATAAGTTAGTTGTGGTGCACACGGCCGCTCCTTTTCCTAATGGGTGCAAAATTTGGGATTAAGATCGGAGCGTTTGCTAGTTCGTTGTTGCCGACAAAGAAAGTTGTATTTCCGTTTTTTGATAGATTGATTTGAACAAGCTGGTTTCTTTCTTCCTCTGTCAGGTTGCTGAGCCCTGATATAGCTTCGAGGAAGTGAGCCAATCCACGTTGATGGGCTTCTCTGAGTTGGATGGGAGGAACCAAACGGTCGATGACTAAACTTGAATGGGGGTCTAATTTCACACCTAAGTCTTTGAGATCCCGGCCGAGGGTGCGAGCTACTTTATGTTCGATTTGACTACTACGGATGCCGCTCATGAGCTCAACGGCCGTTTGATTGCCGATGGCGATGTGCAGTTGTTGATTGAGCTTTGCTAAAATCGGTTGGTCAAGTGCTTTTCTGTATGTTAAGGCCTTGATTAAGTATTCAAGAAACGGGTCTAGGTTTGTGCTGATTCGTGGATCGTAGCTGTAGGCAAGGGTGCCTTCTACTTTAAACAGGTAGCCGTCTTTGGAGAGCACACCTGCACACTCGAAAGGGAGGAATATTGTTTCAAGATTTACATGCCCGAGGAGCGATTCTCGGCCGAACCTAGGCTTGCGATTTGCGATACCAGGGTGTAAGAAGCGACAGAAACGAGTTCCCCGAAACACAACCCCTAGTAATGTTGGCGGAACAAAGTGGCGGAAGAGAAGTTTTTCTTGGACAGTTTGTTCCAGTGTTTTGTACCGATTTTCCCCAAAGTAGTTGCCGTAGATAGTAGCCATTTTTCATCTTCCTTGTGGCTGACGATGGCTTAGCCATTGCCGGCCGTAATGTTCTGTAGGGTAGGATGCCTTGGATATGTATTCCCGATTAGAAAGGAGGGACCCTTTCTGTTAAACAGATTAGATATTGCGTAACAGAAAGGCATAGTGATGGGACCAGTCAGTGTCGTTCATATTTTATAAACGACGTCCTTGGAACATTTGGACCAAGATGAAGGCGGTAATCATGCCTCCCATAAAAGCGATTAAAATGGTTGTAAGCGTTTCTTCCATAATTTTACTCCTTGATTAAAGCTACTTTTCTTTTCTCTGTCTGTGGCTAATTCATTTCGGCCATGACAATATAATAGAGAAAAACCCAAAAAACGACCGTAACGCTTTACTATCGATGGGTCTGCTCAAATCTAACAGCTTTTTTGAAACCTCTTGTTATAAACGGGTTGATTTTTGATAGAAATATAGTTATCTAATTGGCAAATAAAAATCTTGCCAATTGATTTACAATGTGTTTTCAAGTTTTACTGGTACCGATCCAATATCAGTTATGAATCGGTTATGAATAGGAAGATTCAAATACGAGCGGAGAAAGCAGGTTATGCAAGAAACAAAGATTTTACTTGTAGATGAAAGCCGGAGATCAACAGACGATATCAAACCTAAATTAGTTGATTTAGGGTATGTTGTTGATCAAGCAAAGTCGTATGTTGAGTTGGTACAACTTCTTTCCACTTTCCCTATCTATGCGGTTGTTTTGGTTGAACGGGATTTGCCTGAGGAGCCAGAAGGGAAAAGGAAACTTGTTGGGATGGAAATTGTACGGGAAATATCCGCACGTTTTCCAATGGCCCAAATTATTTTATTTGAGGGTGGCACAGAATCTTCTGAAAATGATATTGACCCTGTATTTTATAAATTGATTGATAGGCACTTGTCTGTATCACATATCATTCGGGAAATACAGCAAGCGCAACAATTGACATTACAGAGGCAGCTAGAGACGGCCGGTATTCAACTGCATCAAATCAATAAAATCACAACGGCTCTTTTAACATCTCAATCAAAAGAAGAAATTTTTAAAACGATTGTGAATGGGCTTGCTTCTTTTGGGTTTGATCGGATTCAGCTGTATTTCTTATCTAGCAATGGTAAATCGCTTGAAGGGGTGGCTCAGTATGGGATGCAAAATGAAACTGAGTTTTTAAAGCATCCTTGGGAGAGTAACTATTTAAAAGAGCTTTTGGTAAAGCAAGCTCAACCTAAACCGGTTATTTACAGAGGGGATGAAGCTAAAGGAATCTTAGATTACGAGACGAAAATGGGGCGATCTGGGTTAAAGGAGTGGGCGATTTTTCCGGTGGCAATGAACGGGGAATTTATGGGAATAATTGCGGTCGACAATCTCTATTCCGGCCGGCAAATCACCCAGGATGAATTGGCCCCACTGATAGGAATTGCCTCACAAGCCGTCATTGCGATTGAGAATTTAGAACTGAGACAGCGAGAAGCGCGTAAAAGTCACTTGATGCATGTCATTCATGCGGTGGCTTCTGACATTAACCGCTTGGTAAACCTCCAAGAGGTCTATCAAGCAGTGAGCCAGGCGGTTGTTGATTTGTTTGACAACGTAGATCACAGTGGGTTGGTTATTTTTGATAATAGTTATCGTTATGGCAAGGTGGTAAGTGAATACCCACAATCTATGGGGTCAAAAGGTACTGTGATGCCGATTGCAGGAATCCCGTTTGGACATGAACTACTGACAGGAGCACCTTTTGTAAAAGCTGAGGATGTTGAGCGAGACGAGTCTCTGGGAGAAGTAGGGCAAACACTAACTTCTCTTGGCATTAAATCGATCTTGTTGATCCCGCTCAGACATAATGACCGCCTTATCGGCTCCTTTGGCCTTGATTCAACGGTCAGAAAACATACCTTTACACAAGATGAAATTGAGATGGCACAAATCTTTGCAACGCATGTCTCAGCGGCCGTGGTCAACAGTAGAAGGTTAGATGAGGTAACCGCTTTGAATACGATTGCACAAGCGATGAACCGAGTGACTAAGCTAGAAGATTTATTAGAACTGATTGTCTCGTATGCGGTTGATTCAGTGAGCGGCCGTAGTGGTGGGATTCATTTAATCGACTACGAGCGAAATATTATCATTTTAATGGCAGATGAGAATCGGAGCTCGAGCCATGAAACCATCTTAAACTTGGATGAAGGGATGGCTGGGTACATGCTAATCAATGGGCACGCTTATTTGGTCACCCCAAATTATGCAGAAGAGTCGTATGCGTCAGATTTGTTTAAGGAAAAACTTGGTTACGGGGCACTGATTAAGGTTAGATTAGATCATAACAATAGTCCGATTGGTTTTTTGTATGTTGATGATGAAGTCGGCCGGGAGTTTAGCCCAGAAGATGCGAGCCGATTGCAAGCCTTTGTCGCTTTGGCTGGCAGCGCTGTATATCAAAGCCAGTTGCTTGAAAAACAACGCAATCTTGCGAAACAGCTTGAAGTGCTTCATCGAATTGGAGATGTGATTGAATCTGCAACTGATATTCAAATTGTGGTTGATTATTCATTAATCGCCCTGACCGCCACTTATGCACTTAATTTTGATCGGTGTGCCTATTTTTTAATTGATTCACAAAATCCTAATTTGCTCCGTGGTAAGGCCGGATATGGTTATTTCACTAAAATAGAATGGGAACAACATGCGAAAGATTTGGTCGCCAAGGGAATCCTCGACCGAAGTAGTCATGAGAAGGCATATGTCGCGGGTGAATTGGAAGAGACTCCATTTAATCAACCGGTTCGAGAAATTTCAATCGATCTGTCCAGTGATGAGGCTGTCTTTTTAAGAGAGTTACTTGCTGTTGAATTTGTATGGTATTACCCAGACCAGCGCAAACAATTTATTAAACAGATGCCCCGAGCGATTCAAACCCTTTTTGATGACGAGGGTCCAGCTGTTATTGTGCCAATGGCGGCCGGCGGTGAGCTGATCGGCGTGCTCATTGTCGACAACCCATTTAGTCAGCGAACAAGTGATTCACCCCACCTTAGAGCTTTAAAAACATTTGTTTCTAGTACCGCTGTAGCCATTAATCGATTGCGCTTATTTCAGCATGAGCAGAAACAGGCCGAGCAATTGCAAAGCTTGTTCGAAATTAGCCAACAGGCTGCAAAGTTAGAAGATGCTTCAAAAACAATTGAGACGATTATAGACAAGCTCAAAGAAGTCTCAGGAGCAGAGAATGTCGCCTTTATCCGGGTGAATTTAGATCATTTAGATCCGGAACGCCTGTACTTGTGGGCGCCAACGACGATTTATTCGGTTAAACCGATTGATGCACCAAGCGAGTGGATGAGGAGCGGTGGATTTTCTGTTTCAGTACTTAAAAATGGACATTCTAAATTGATTGACGATCTAGCACTTGAAACCGCTGCTGACTTTGGCTATGCAAAAGGGGTGCTCAATATGAGGGCGGCCGCCTGTTTGCCCGCTATCACCAATGAAAAACAGATCGGGGTGATTTGGTTTTATTTTGCACAGACCAAAACGTTTGACTCTCAACAAGAGATCAAATTATGGCAACTATTTGTGAATCAAGTTGCGACCCTTTATCAGTTACACAGTGACTTTGACAAACTAGAAGCTGAAAAACGATTGAGTGAAGGGGTGCAGAATATGGTTGTGGCCAATGATTTGAATGGTGTTTACGACCAGGTGGTTAAACAAGTTCAGGGAGTCCTAGAGAAACAAGATAAACGGGTCAGCGTTGCGCTATATGGCTTTGATGGCGAACAAATCGATATTACCCACACTGCATGCACATTTGGAACCAGTAGTTTTCTTGAGCAAAATATCACTGTGCAACAGCCAGCTGAACTAGTTTATCGATTGTTATCAAAAGAAAACATGATTAGCTTTTCTGTTAATCCTCATAAAAAAGATGCG
>JBLIMP010000101.1:0-13853 GCA_047638855.1 Cellvibrionaceae bacterium
CGACAACGGCGGCCGATGGAAGCGATGGTGACCACGTAATTGCTTCAATGTCATACGCATCGTCAATCTCATTTGATTGGACGGCGGCTGATAGATTTGGAACTTGTTTTGTAAGTGAGGTCACCACTCCCGCAGTCGCACTTAGCCCTATTCCTTTTATAAATGTGCGGCGATGGTTATTTTGATTTGTTTTGGTTTGAATCGTTTTCATAAAGCACTTTTCCTCGATATCAACTGACCTCATACTTGTTGAACTGCATTGTGGATTATGAAACCCGGGTCAGTTAAATGAAATGGCCTGTTTTTGCTATTGATTTAACTATTTCGATAGTATTACGGATGAGGGGCACTTTTTGTCGCTTAATATACAAGGTTTCTGACAGCTATATGGGGCTGTAGGTGTGCATCGAAATACAGCGCCAGAGGGGATGCCAAATTCGTATAACCTATTAGTAAGTGGTGACCAGATGTAAAGAGACTATTTATCGAGCTTCAGCATTCGATATTTGTAAGATGAAAATCGGGTATGGGTGCGGCTCAAACAATGATTGTCGCCGAATAGTTATTATTGAAAACTGAAAGCAGACGCTTCAAGGTTTGTGTTCAAAAAATACCTGATAACGAGTGAATCGACGATGGTTTCAACCGGTGCCACGTCATCGGTAAACATAAAGTCGGCCGCAGTGGTTGGTTGAAGCCCTGATTGAACGGTGTGTAGAACGGCCGGTAGAAGAGGATCAACGTTTGGTGGTAATGCTTTCAGATGGGCATCTAAACTGTCAAACTGGGTTAACTTGACAGAGGCAAAAAGTATCGTATTTAATGACCCTGGAATATCAACCGTATGTACTGTCGGGAATACTTGCAGTAGGCTGGCTGTCATTGCTTCAGACAAACGACGATCCCCAGGCACTCGGCCGACATTGATCGCCACAACCCCATTTGGGGATAGTTTGCTTTTGACTTCACCAAAGAACTCAATCGTGGTTAAGTGCCATGGAATATAAGGGACCCGATAGGCGTCAATTGTGATGACATCATAGTTTCCGGCCGTGCGGTTCAGTTCATACCGGCCGTCTCCTACAATGGGATTGATGCGTGGGTCATCAAGTGCAAAATACTCTTTGCCAACGTCGATAATTTGAGAATCAGGTTCGATGCCGTCAACCGAAAGATCGGGGAAGGTTCGTAAGTACTGCTGTGGAATGCTTCCTCCCGCCAAACCGATTACCAGCATTTTTTTGGGTGCTGTCCAAGTTTGTTGTGGGTTGAAATAGGGGGCAGCCAACATTGAACTCCACACAGAAACGGCCGGAATGCTCCCATCGTCACAGTGGAATGAGTGAAATGCGATCCCTTCATTAAGCAGAAGATAGTTGCATTGTTCGCGCCGGATAACCTGAATGTAGTTGTAAGCTGACTCTGTTTCAAAAATCGCATCCGGCCGGGACTTAATTGGTCCGCCAACCCATAGCCAAACCGCCGGGATTAGCAGCAATGTTAGAGCAGAAAAGCGAGTCCCTTTTCTGCGGTTGCTGAACCATAAACCGACTAATCCAGTTGTGAACAAGCAAGTGCCAAAAAGAACAGCTGTAAGCCTAGACCCCGCTAAAGGGATTACAAAAAGAACTGGCAGCCATGTGCCAAATAAACTTCCAAGGGTCGAGATGGCGTAGATTTGGCCGCTAATACGCCCAGCTTCACCCACATCTACAACTGCGAGTCGAATCGCAAACGGCGATAACATCCCCAATAGGGTAATGGGGATCGCCAAAGCGACCGTTACCCCTATGAACGACCCGATTAAGGTGTTGATATTTAGCTCGGCCATCGCGGTTGCCGCTTGTTTGAGCAGTGCGCTGGCAAGCAACAAGAAGAAAATAGAGGTAAAACCGGATAGGGTTACTAAAATGTAAAAATAAGTGTGAGTCGGATTTCGGTCAGCCAATCGGCCGCCCCAAAAATAACCAAGTGTTAAAAACAATAGAACCAACCCGATTACATTGGCCCACACAAGATTTGACGTACCGTAAACGGTCTGTAACATCCGGCTCAAGGTAAATTCAAACGCTAGAGTAGACATGCCGCTTATAAAAACGGTAAAAAAGATAGCGCGTCGTTGAAAAGCCGAGAGGGTGCTTGCTGTGGTTTGAGGTGTACTCAAGATTTTGGGGGTGGATTAAGGAACCAACGGGTAAAGATAAGCAGCGTCCATGACCCTAAACTGGCGGTGAGTAGATAGACAGCCCCAAGCCGGAGGGTTTCTATGCCTAAAATCAGCCCGATAAAGTGGCCTAAACCGAAGCCGAGGGCAGAGGCAACAAGATAGATAAGAATGGAGGGTAGATTACCGCCAACAAACAAGTGAAAAGCGGCTCCATAGGCAATGGCTAAAATGCCACTTAGAATGAACCCGGCAATTGCTACAGTCATAAATATAAAGTCGGAGTTAGTTGAAATCGCTAATCAAGCCGCCGCCTAGGCAGTTTGTGTCTTGATAAAACACAGCTCCTTGCCCTGGGGTAGCACCAAAAACAGGATCGTGGAATACGATATGGGCTGTGTTGTTTGATTTTGGAAAGATCGTGGCGGGTACTGGCCGGGCTTTGTATCGAATTTTAACTTCGGCCGGAATGCCAGCCGCATCTGGGGGGGAGCCAGCTACCCAACTCACGTTTCGGATCATTAGCTCGTCTGCGACGACATCGGCCCGTGTCCCTAAAATTAGCGCATTGTCAGTTGCATCTTTACGCAAAACAAAGAGCGGTTTGGGTGAAGTAACCCCTAGCCCTTTTCTCTGCCCAATTGTGTAGTTGGGCAACCCTATGTGCTCGCCTAGCTGTTCTCCGTCGGACGCGTAAATCGGCCCCGGCCGATTAATTTCTGGTACATGCCGGGCTAGAAACCCACGATAATCTTCACCACTTAAAAAGCAAAGGTCCATACTGTCCCCTTTGCTCGCAACCGGTAGGTTGAATTTGCGAGCAAGTTCACGGACTTCTGGCTTTGTATAGCCACCCACTGGGAATTGAACATGAGCCAAATGCTCCTGATCAAGCATGTGTAGCACATAGGATTGGTCTTTATGATTATCAATGCCTGTATGTAACTGGTATTGATCTACGGCGTTATCGGCCGCCGTTTTGACTTGAGCATAATGTCCTGTAACCAAAAAGTCAGCATTTAAGGACATCGCCCGTTCGTAGAGCCAATTAAAGCGAATCTCTCGATTGCATTCTATACAAGGATTTGGTGTTCGGCCGCGACTGTGCTCTTTAAGATAGAAATCAACAATTGTGTTCTTAAAATAATCTTTGACATCAACAACGTGAAAAGGAATCCCAAGGTTTCCGGCAATTTGACGTGCATCATCCATCTGTTCAGGCGTGCAGCATCGATTGTCCATCTCTTTGCCATCCTCACTCCACAAACGCATCATCAGGCCAATAACGTCATACCCTTGCTCCACCATAAGGGCGGCCGCAACCGAGCTGTCAACACCACCGCTCATTGCAACAACTGCTCTTTTCTTTTTGCTTACCTGGTTTTTGTCTGTAATCGAAGGATTCATTATGTTTGATTAAAGGGAATGGGCAAGAACTCACCCATTTATACAAGCTCATAAGTTTAGCAGACTCTATGTTAATTTTCGATTGGTGTTGTGCCGATGAATGCGTGAATCTTGCTAATAAGCTCTTTAAAAGCCACAGGCTTTGTTAAATAGTCATTGCACCCCGCATCAAGCCCCCTTTGCTTATCGGTTACCAAAGCACGTGCCGTTAGACCGATAATTGGAGTGTGCTTTGTTTCTTCATTTGCTCGAATAAGCTTTGTTGCCTCCCACCCATTTAAATACGGAAGACTCATATCCATCAAAATAAGATCCGGTTTTAAGCTAAGAGCATATTCAACGGCGATGTTGCCGTCTGATACAACCGTAACCCGAAAACCTCTCATCTCTAGACGAGTGCTTAAAATTTCTTGCAACATATCGTTGTCTTCGACCAATAATATATGATGCGCCATGCTGAATTTCAGACCTCTCAATAAGCGGATAAGCTTCCCTAAGATTTTATAATGTCTTGAACTTAGCCTCTTTCAAATCCCACTTATATTTCTTTTTTAACAAAATCAAAGATTATATCGAGCAGTTTCTGTCTACTAATCGAGGTTTTCTCTATAAATTGATAAACTGCGCCGCTCAATTTTTTACGGTCACTTGCTGTCCCGTCAATGGCTGAAATGACAATGACGGGAATGTTTGCCCAAGCTTGACGTGATTTCAAATGCTCAACCATTGTAAACCCATCCATTTCAAGCATCATTAAGTTCAATAAAATTAGGTCGAGAGCTTCTTTGCCATTTATGGCTTCTCTAATCTTAATTGAGTCAACAGTGATTAAGGTGCGTAATGTCTAGCGCATTTGGTCATCATCTTCCACAATCAGAATATCTAGCATTCCAGATTTAGGTATATACTTTTGGACAGTAGTAACCAATTTTTCTTTATTGACCGGCTTGGACAAATAATCTGAGGCACCTAATGAAAACCCTCTTTGCTTAAGATCATCTACTGTCGATAAAATAACCGGAATGGAGGCTAAATCAGGATCTTCCTTTAGCAGATGAAGAACTTCCCAACCATCCATGCTAGGCATAAATATATCTAAGATGATGGCTGATGGGTTGAGTTTGCGGGCCATTTCGATACCAAGCACACCATCTGCAGTTAATTCGACTTCTATGCCTGCCTGCATAAGATAATGGGCAGTGATATTACGGGTCATTTGATCATCATCGATGATTAGAATCAGCCCATTTCCATGTTGTCCTTGTAATTGTTTGATTCGGAAAAGATTTGAGTCAGTTTCAACTTTTGCACCTTCTTCAATGATGGGGATTTCTACTATAAAAGTTGTACCGTTATGTTTTTCGCTATGCACTTCAATATGCCCGCCCATTAGTTGACAAAAATGCTGACTAATCGCCAACCCTAAACCTGTGCCACCAAAATGAGCCGCCGTATTACCTGAGGCTTGCTCAAACGGCTGAAAAAGCCGATTTAACTCAGCTTGTGTCATCCCAATACCATTGTCAGAAATCGTGAATGTAATCCAGCCAATCATATTTTTCATTTCGATAGGAGGCTGAACTGATATACGTTTCCGGTCAATTTTCAGAGTAATTTCACCATTCTGGGTAAATTTTGCTGCATTTGAGAGCAGGTTGATTAAAATTTGGCGCAACCGCAACGGGTCAGAGTGGATAAGCCCAAGGGCCCCTTCACTTCGATATTCGACTGTAAGGCGGTTATTGTTTTTCTCTATCGCCGGTGTCATTGTGACCAGGGTATCTTCGAGGAGTGATTGCACGCTAAAAGTTTCTTCGTATAGTTCGAATTTCCCAGCCTCGATTTTCGATAAATCGAGGATGTCGTTTATCAAAGACAGCAGGTGGTTGGCTGAAATGGTTATCTTCCCAAGGTATTGAGCAAATAACTTGTCGGCCTCTCGTAATTCGACATGATCTTGCAGTAGTTCGCTGTAACCAAGAATCGACGCAAGTGGGGTACGTAGCTCATGGCTCATGTTTGCCAAATACATGCTTTTGGCCCGACTGGCATTATCGGCCGATTGCTTGGCTAAATCAAGATCTTTTATCTGATCGGAATTAGCCTCAAGCTGTGTTTTTAGAACTTCTTGAAACTGTTGCCACTGCTTTTGGTTTGGTGGTGTATCTGAGTGTAGACCGGTTTGGTCAAGAAGCTGCTCAAGTGATGTCAAGCGCCATTCTCCTCGGTTATCCATGTAATATCAAGCGCCATTCTCCTCGGTTATCCATGTAATATCATTGAGAACTTTTGCAACGATGTTACAGCTATAGGTAATGTTTCTAATAAGGTATCGATATCTTCTTCGGTTGTATGCTTGCCTACTGTAAGACGTAAGCCACCTGCATTCCAATAGCTGTCTAGTCCTATTGATTGTAACACAGAAGACGGAATAGGGTTTCCACTAGAGCAAGCGGAGCCACTACTTGCAGCAATACCTGCGAGGTCTAAATGCATAACCAAATCACCCCCTGGAATCTCTTTAAAGGCAAAACTAGCATGATTGGGTAATCGATCTGTCGGATGTCCGGTTAATTGTACGTGGTCGCTTGGAAATATTTTCAAGACACCATCTATCAGCCGATCTCGAAGTTTTTGGGCTTGGGAACAAACTTGCTCACGCTGCTCCATTGCAAGCTCAAGTGCTTTTGCTGCGCCAATTGCAAATGGCACATTGACCGTTCCGGCACGTCGGCCGTCTTCTTGCCCGCCGCCTGTCATAGTAGAGATGATGGGTGTGCCTGTGCGAATATACATGATCCCCACCCCTTTCGGGCCGTAAAACTTATGTGGGGCCATCGACAAAATATCGATGGGCATATCTTTAAGATTCCAATCGATATATTGGGCCGCCTGTACCGCGTCTGTATGAAAAGTGATTTGGTTTTCCCTACAAATTTCTCCAATTTCACTAATCGGTTGGAATGAGCCGATCTCATTGCTGGCGGTCATGATTGAAGCCAAGACTGTGTTCGGCCGGATTGCAGCCTTAAATTGCTGAACTTCTATCTGTCCGAATTGGTTGACGGGCAAAACTGTGCATTCGAAATCTATCGATTCAGCAAGTTGTTGGGCTGTCTTAAGAATCGCTTCATGCTCAATCTCGCTCACAATAAAGTGACCCGCACGCCCTGTTTTTTGAGCATAGTGCATCACACCACGTAACGCTAAATTATCCGCTTCAGACCCTGAACCGGTAAATACGATTTCGGAAGATTTTGCCCCTAGCAAATTTGCAATAGAGCGTCGGGCTGTTTCTAGACCCAATTTCGCAGCTTGACCAAATTGATGAGCCGAAGAGGGATTACCCCATTCATCTCTCCAATACGGAATCATCGCTTGAATAACACGGTCATCAACCGGAGTTGTTGCACTGTAATCCATGTAGATTAATTGTTTTGCTTCCATTTTGCTTTTCACCATCTCTCAAGGTTGATCTTATTCAGGTTGTTTCTTAGCTAGTTGTTTCTTAGCTATAGGTAACTCAACTAAAAACGTAGTTCCTTTGCCTGCCGTACTTTTTACTTTAATTTTTCCACCATGTTTTTCAACCCCTTCTTTTACCATATTCAATCCTAAACCTGTCCCTGCAATCCCTTTTTCTACAGCCGTTTGCGCCCGGAAGAACCGGCCGAATAGCTGCGGCATCGCTTGCTTTGGAATGCCAATCCCCTCATCCTGTATCGTAATGTGGATTTTACTTCTTTTAGATTCAGCCGTAATTTCAACTTTGCCATCTAGAGTATATTTAACCGCATTATCAATCAAGTTTTTGACGACCATGTATATCGTTTCAGGGTCACCCATTATTTCGGGAAGATTGCTTTGAATATGGTGAACAAAGACCAGTTCTTTTTCAACAGCTCTATCTCTCATTGAAGGGAGTATTTCATCAAATATCTTGTTGACATCCAACAACTCGTTTGTGCGTAAAAACTCGCTTGCTTCTAACTTTGCATGTTGCAACATTTGTCGCACCATCGCTTGAAGGCGATCGCTTTCTGTCTCTATATTTTTCAAAAACCGCTGAGTCTTCTCCTCATCGTTCAGATTGCCCTTTAGCAACATACGAGCATAAAGCAAGATGGTTGCCAGAGGCGTTCGCAATTCGTGAATGATGGCATGGAAAAAGTCATCCCGCATTCGCTCTACTTCTCGGATATCTGTTAAGTCGCTAATGACAAGCACAATCTCATCTAGCCCGCCATCGTCTTCACGCACCGGTGCACCACTGATCATGACCGGTTTATAAACATTTCCAACCCGAATATCGCATAAGAGCTGTGGATAGTCTGCTAATTTGTGTTTCGGCCGATAAACTGAAAGTTCGGACATAAATTGGAGAATGTTCTTTTCCTTTAGCTGAATAATCTTTGTGACCTTTTCTCCGATAATGTTTTCATTGCCTTTTTTATTGCCTATCGAAAGAAGGGTCATTAATGAATCATTCGCTTGTGTCAAGCAGTGATCAGCACCAACAGTAAGGAGCCCTTCTGACATACTTTGAAACATTGCATCAATACGCCGTTTTTCCGAAACCACATTCTCATGTAAATTGGCATTGACAATGGCGGCCGAAAGTGAGCCACTCACCGCTTCAAGTAAGTCCTTGTCATGAAGTCCAAACTCCCCATTTCGTTTGTTAATCGCCTGGATGACCCCAATAACTTTGTCTTTTTGCTGAAGGGGCACACAAATCATCGACTTTGTTAGAAAGCCAGAGGTCATATCTGAGTCAGACGAAAAACGATTATCGTTGTACACATCATTAATAATCGCAGCTTGACGATTTTCAACAACCCAACCCGCAATACCTGCTCCTGACTTAAGCTTAATAGGCGGCATTGCTAGAAACATCATCCCCATTAATTGTGGAATGAATACGATATCGCCAGTATGTTGTTGAATAAGACCAATTGAAAGAGATTCAACATCTAGCATGCGTTTAATATTGTCAGATACCTGCGAAAAAACATCTTCTAACCTAAGCGTAGCACTAAGACGCTGACTAATGTCTGATGTAATAGCAAATTCAATCGCTTGCCGATCTCGCTGATAGTGCAGAACCGCTCGCTCTAACCATGTGGTGAACATGATGGCTAAATGTTCTATTTGCACGAGGTCGGCTAAAACCGTATCTTCTGCATCTGCAACGATTAAGATTGCGTTTGGTACAATCGAGCTGTCCGATTTAGGCCAAGGGAGCGGAACGATCAGAAGGGACGATGAAGCCATATCATAAACGGCCCCATGTGTAGGCGCTATTTGGGTTTTTGAGAGAAATTTAATTTCACCCATTTGGAGCAGGTTATCAACCGCTTCACGCTTGCCCCTCCAACGTTCTTGTCGATTGTTTCCGTTTTTATTGCTAAACCAAACGTCAAAATATTGGTCGTTCGGCTCTGCAAGAGCTGTCATGGTATTGCAGCCGGTAAAAGCGGAGACTTCTTGAGCGATTGCCGCACAGACACCATGTGTATCGAATACCCCTGAGAGAACTTTCGATAACCTAATCCATAAATCATGCATGGTTTGTATTTTGTCAATATGCCCTAAAGTCATAGATGCCTTGATATGTAGGCCAACATAATAATTACAGTCACTATTATAGTTTACTTCAATTTGTCATAGACTCGTTTCAAGCAAGTCTACATCAATTTGAATGGGAGAATAGTACTAGATTGGAAGTGGAATGATTTAGAATTTACTCCCTCTGTTGATTTGCTCTTCATTCGGGTAGAATTCTAAGTAAGAAGAAAGATGGTCTTTTTTCTGAAAAGTAAAAACAACCCCTTCCCTTTCCGTGTTTTACAAATTTAATATTATTTCCAGAACATGAATGCGCGATCAATTACCACTGTGTAAATGAAACTGTGTTTTCGGGATTATTTGTCCTGTTTGTGATGGAGAAGAATACAAGAGGTTTAAATTTAAAATGAGTGAAATTATTTCTATTTATGGTCGCGAAGTTCTCGATTCACGTGGCAACCCTACTGTCGAGGTTGAAGTTCAGCTAATCGATGGCTCATTCGGCCGGGCGATTGTTCCTTCTGGTGCTTCAACCGGTGTGCATGAAGCAGTTGAACGACGTGACGGAGACAAAGGCCGTTACTTGGGCAAAGGGGTTCAAAACGCAGTCAATGCGGTGAACGAAGTTCTAGCTCCTGAACTGATCGGGCTTGATGCCCGCGACCAAAAAGGGCTCGATATGCTTATGATCGAGCTTGATGGGACCCCAAACAAAGGAAAGATCGGCGCGAATGGCATTTTAGGCGTTTCACTGGCCGCCGCAAAAGCGGCCGCTGTTAGCTGTGATCTACCACTTTACCGCTATTTGGGTGGAACCAATGCCTGCGTATTGCCAGTTCCTATGATGAACATCATGAATGGCGGTAAACATGCTGCCGGAGCAACCGATCTTCAAGAGTTCATGGTCATGCCCGTTGGCGCAGAAACCTTTTCTGAAGGACTGCGTTGGGGTGTAGAGATTTATCATACCTTGAAAAAATTGCTTCATTCAAAAGGCTATCGTACCACCACGGGGGACGAAGGCGGCTTTGCCCCTAAAGTTTCAGCCAACTCAGAAGCATTTGACCTTATTTTAGAGGCGGTTGAATTAGCGGGTTACAAACCAGGCGAGCAAATCATGCTTGCAATGGACGCTGCTGCTTCTGAATTTTATGAAGATGGGTTGTATCATTTGAAAACAGAAAACAAAGTCTTGACCGGCCCTGAAATGGTTGACTTCTATGCAGAATGGTGCAAAAAATACCCGATTATTTCAATCGAAGACGGCTTGCATGAAGACGATTGGGAATCTTGGACGATGTTAATGGATAGAGTTGGCGACAAAGTTCAAATCGTAGGCGATGACTTGCTCGTGACCGCTGTTAGTCGCATTGAAACCGCACTGGAGAAGAATGCGTGCAACAGCTTGTTGTGCAAAGTTAATCAAATTGGGACATTAACTGAATCGATTCAAGCGGTGCAATTGGTTCAAGCTCATAAATGGACCGCTGTTGTGTCCCATCGTTCGGGAGAAACTGAAGATTCTACGATTTCCGACCTCGTTGTGGGCTTGAATGCGGGTCAGATTAAAACCGGCGCACCTGCGCGTAGCGACCGTGTTGCCAAATACAACCAACTTTTGCGAATCGAAGATGAACTCGGTGCAAACGCTGTTTATGCCGGCCGGTCGGCCTTTTCAAATCTAGCTTAATAGAGTTGTTCCTGAATAAGCTTTTGACAAGATAAACAGGATGGTTTCGATCCTGAAAATCCTGTTTATCCTGTCAAAAACAGTTGGTTTTTTTATTTATGACAACAATCGAAACAATACGAACCCGGCACATCAGCTTGATGCGCAAATCGATCCAAACGTTAGGCAATGTTATTCAGGGGCTTACACTTGAGCAGGCAATAACTTGGCGTGATAGCGGAGATGGTTGGACTATCACGGAAGTGATGTGCCATCTGCGAGACTTTGACGTCTTTTTCTACGGCCGGGCCGAAATGATGGTGGCACTTGAAAACCCAAAACTGCCCGCTTATGATCATATTGCCTTGGCACGTGATTTAAAATACAACGATCAGAACGTCTTTGAAGTTTACAAAAGCTTAAGAATTCATCGAGAAAAGTTCGCTCAATTTTTTGATAGTTTAGAAGGGGAGCAATGGGACCACGAGGGACAGCACCCAGAGCGAGACTCTTTTACGATGCTTGACTCCCTTATGCAGGTGGGGTTGCATGATAATGATCATTTAGAGCAAATGACCCGTATTATTGCCGAGAAGGTTAGTCAGTAACCTTAGTTCTCAGTTTATTTAATACATTTTCCCAGAAGTTTATTGATTCCTTACCCTATCAAACTTTGCCCCTTTGACAGGCTCAGGGAGCTTCGTGCAAGTAGGCTGAGCCGGATGAAGCCGGATGAAGCCGGATGAAGCCGGATGAAACTCCACACCGACAGTGCCGCCCCTACCCAAGGTGCCGAATAATCGTTGTCATTAGACCCGTAAAGAGCAAGAAGCAACGTATAATTCAAAACATGAAACCTTGGCTCCGTAAAACCTTGATAACCCTTGCCGTTTTGACGGCCGTTCTGCTTACAATCGTCTATTTTCCCTTGCGTGAAAATCTGTCCGACATCACCGTGCCACCTGGAACCTATGATGTTGAAATTCTGCGAGATACCTATGGGGTCCCCCATGTTTTTGGCCAAACCGATGCGGACGCCGCTTTTGGTTTGGCTTATGCTCACGCCGAAGACGACTTTCTAACGATCCAGCAGGGGACGTTGGCCGCACGGGGGCAGCTTGCCAGCGTCTACGGCATCGACGCCGCCCCGAACGACTTCATGGTTGGGGCACTCCACATTTGGGAATTTGTAAACGCCCAATATGAGACAGATATTTCACCGGAAATGCGAGCGTTGCTCGATGGGTATGCGGCCGGGTTGAATCAATACGCATCTGAACATTCTGATCAGGCATTGCGTGGTTTGTTTCCAGTGCATGGTATCGACATTGCGGCCGCATTTGTGCACAAACAGCCGCTCTTTTTCGGATTAGAAGGGACGTTGGGTGATCTGTTTGCAGATGAACGGCCGGAAGATGTTTCTGCTCGATTCGACAACACCAGCTTTCTATTTCCCGACCCCGTAGCGGCGCACGGCTCCAACGCCATCGCCGTGGGGCCAAGCCGCAGTGCCAACGGCGAGACATTCTTGGCCGTTAACTCCCATCAGCCGTGGGAAGGGCCTGTCACCTGGTACGAGGCCCATGTGCATAGCGAAGATGGGTGGGATGCGACCGGCGGTTTGTTTCCAGGCACCCCGTCAATCCTCAATGGCCATACTCGAAATTTGGGCTGGTCGTTTACGGTGAACGACCCCGATTTGGTAGATGTGTATGTGCTGGAGATGAACCCCGATAACCGGGACCAATATTTATTTGATGGGGAATGGCTCGATCTAGAAATCAAGCAGCATCCGATAACGGTTAAGATTTGGGGCAATTTGCATTGGACGGTCAAGCGAGAAGTGGCATGGTCGGTGTACGGGCCGACATTACGCCAGCCGCATGGGGTTTATGCCCTACGGTACGCTACGCTGGGCGACATCCGCTTAGTTGAGCAGTTTTTCAAGCTGAATAAAGCGACAAACTTTGAGGAGTGGTACGCGGTGATGGCGGAAGGGCCGCTGCCGATGTTTAATGCGGGGTACGCGGACAAAGAGGGGAATATCTTCTATGTGTACAATGGGACGATTCCCAAGCGGAATGATTTGTATGATTGGAGCCTTTATCTGCCTGGTAACACCAGCGACACGTTGTGGACTGAATATGTGCCGTTTGAAGAAATGCCTCAGATTCTGAATCCACCATCTGGCTTTATTCAGAATAGCAACAGCAGCCCGTATTTAACAACAACCGGAGAGGGGAACCCGCAGGAGGCTGATTTTCCTGAATGGATGGGGATCAACGACCCGCAAACCAACCGGGCGTTGCGCTCAATGGCGCTTTTGGGTGGGGATGAGTCGATCACGGCCGAAGAGTTTTATACTTACAAGTTTGACAATGCCTATGATGAATCTTCTGACGTGGCTTGGATGCGGGATACGATTGCGAGCGTGCCGTGGCCGACGGCCGAATTGACGCAGGCGGCCGCCCATCTGGCCGAATGGGATTTGCATACCAATCCCGAAAATCGACATACGGCGTTGGGGTTGGTGACATTCTACAAAATAAACGAATTAAAGGATAACTATGAAGGGGCTGAAATGGGAGCTTCTCATCTGACCGATTCGAAATTGCCATTTGGGTTGGTGTTTGAGGCATTTGAGGCGGCTGTTGCGCATCTTGAAACGCATTTCGGCCAGATTGATCCTGAATGGGGTGAGGTGAATCGGCTTCGACGCGGTGAGCTGGACATCCCGGTAGGTGGTGGCCCAGATGTGTTAACCGCATTGTACGGGGCGTTTGATGATGACGGCCGGATTCATGGGGCGAATGGGGACAGTCATTTGATGATTGTGCAGTGGGATGCAGACGGGGTTATGACGTCACAAAGTATCCATCAATTTGGATCAGCAACTTTGGTGGAGGATTCTCCCCATTATGCAGATCAGTCGCCGCTGTTTGCTCGGCGTGAGTTGAAGCCGGTATGGATGGATGAAGCGGATATTCGGGCGAATTTGGAGAGGGCTTACCGGCCGGGGGATTAAAATTCTGAATTCTTCATTGG
>JBLIMP010000102.1:0-13788 GCA_047638855.1 Cellvibrionaceae bacterium
AGGAGGATTGCCGTATGAACTTGAGGAGTTATTAGCAAAGACAGATGATCTACGAGAAAAATTTAGCCATCTGATTCATGCTTCAATTCCTGAAATTGGGCTAATTTATACAACGACTGAAGCCGAAAATTTGATTGTACGGGCGCTCGATCTTCACCCTGGCGACAACATTGTCACCGATGATCTGCATTACAGTGCCAGTTATGTGTTATATGAACAGTTGGGCAAGCGAGGTATCGAGATTCGGATTGCCCGAAAATTAGCTGATGGGTCCGCCCCGATATCGATATTCGAGCCACTTGTTGATAAAAAGACCCGATTATTATCAGTGGCATGGGTTTCACATCAAACTGGCTATCGGCACGATTTGGCGGCACTCGCTCAATTGGCACATTCCTATAACAGCATGATCTATGCAGATATTATTCAGGGGGTGGGTATGTTGCCGTTTGATGTCAAAGCGGCTGGCCTCGATTTTTGTGCGGCGGGAAGCTACAAATGGATGCTGGGCAGCTTTGGAGTCGCCATGTTTTATATACGTGAATCTTTGCTAGACAGGTTTACCCCGGACCGGTTTGGGTTTTTTCACGTGGTGCGAAAACGGGGTGAGCTTGAGCATGAAATCTATGCGGACGGCCGGAAGTTTATGTATGGGACACCGGCTTTTGGCCCAGTTTATCAACTATCAGCCGGGATTGATTATATTATGCAGGTTGGGGTCGAAGAAATATCGAAGCATGTCATTGGGCTGGCTCATTATTTGCGAGATGGGTTAGATCAATTGGGATTTGAATTGCTTACTCCGGCCGGAAATCAATCCGCCATTGTCGCGTTTAAACACGGGTTTGAGCCTAGCAAGATAAAGGCCCGGTTGGCGGCCGAAAATATCCATGTCAACTTTCGCGAGGCAGACACCCAAATTAGGATCGGGTCAACTTTGTTCAATAATTCGGCCGATCTTGATCTGTTTCTAGGTGTGCTTGATGCTTTAGGCGATTTCCGAGAATAAAACATGCAATTGCATCAACAAAATCGCCTCACCTCGTCAACTTGATTGACACAGCCAATTCCCCCTGAGCTAGTTTGCTAGATAATTATTTTTCGGGGTTGGCCTTGCAGTCATGATAGAAGCAATAAAAAAGGCCCGATCAAAATTGATCGAGCCTTTTTTATTTAGATTCCAGCTTAGTTTATTTTGCAAATTAAGCTGGGAAAACTGCTAACACATATGCCACTGGTTTATGACATGTGCGGTAATAATTCTGCCATAATTTGATCTTTCGGCCGAACACCAACGATACGTGCAACAACCTCTCCACCTTTGAAAACCATCAAAGTTGGGATGCTGCGGATGCCATAACGGCCGGGAATTGTTGGGTTTGAATCGATGTCCATTTTACCAACAACAAGACCTTCATTTTCTTCAGCAATCTGCGTGACGGTTGGGGCCACCATACGGCAAGGGCCGCACCATTCTGCCCAGAAGTCGACTAAGACCGGTTTATCAGACTTTAGCACATCATTTTCAAATGATGTGTCAGTTAGTTCAATTGGGTGTGACATTAAAATATCTCCTGTCAAAAAGGCAATCGCCTTTGTCATTACTGGTTTATATAATGCAAACAAATGAGTCAGTATAACTAAATATCTGTGTCTGCGATTTGTCCCATTAGATGGGGCTAACTTAAAGTTTCTTACCCATTCAAAGTGTATGTCATCCAAGAGTCATGTCAAGTAAAAACCAAGCTGATCTTAGGTGTTGATGACAACTATTAGCCTTTGAGAAAGTTAAACGGATCAATAGATTAGCTGACTTCGGTAAATTTACCGTAAGACCTTGGTGAATTGCATTCACCCCCAGCTAGAATGCAGGCTTGCTATTTCTTTTTGTCCAAGAGGATACTTTTTAGAAACTAGCTTTTAGGGATCTTTAGTGAGTAGAAAATCATGTCACACGATAAACACGATCAAAATAAAGGGCTAGAGACAGCCGATACCGCCCCATCCCGCATTCGGGTCATCGGTTATGCATTGCTCAGTTACTTGCTAGTTGCCTGTGTAGTCTATTTTTTTCTGTATGGACTGGGTGGGCTTGAAAGCACTGGGGAAGATCTCAGCGCGGTGGTCGTAGATGATCAAGATACTGGCAATTTCCCGCCGGCCGCTTATTTCATAAGTCCAACCAACTTAAATCTTATTCCAGAGCAGATACAGCTCGGAAATCTGCATAGTGCGGCTGACCCAGTTGAATTGGCAACGAAATTAGGAACTTTTCCAGAAATCCGCATTATCTTTATTGATGGTTTAATCCTTGAAAATGAAGAATATACTGCTCTATTAAGCAAACAATTTGAAGCGGGTAAAATGATTGTTGGGCTTCGGACCTCACATGCTCAACTGAGTCAAACGCTAGGACTTTCGCCGCAGTTGCCCGATCTTTCTCAATCAAAGAAGGTAAATTCTGTGATCTGGGTTAGCGCATGGTATCTCGACCAAAACGGAGAACCGGCCGAAATCTCACAATCTTGGGAGCAGTTCCCTACAATGATGACAGTCCTGCACGGGCTGACTCAAGTTCGAGAATAATAAACGATGAGCATAATGTGTTTGATCGTGTAGAAACCTCTTTGTACGTACAAAACCCGTGAAAATTTAAGACTGTGAGCCAAGCTTTTCCCTAATTAGCCGGTACAATCGCTTTCTCTCCTTTCACATGCCTTACTCTTTGGATGCGACATAGTTAACTGTTGCACTTAGAAAATTTTGTTACAACCCTCACTGATGCAAAAAATGACGAAAAAAATGAAAGGCACTTTTAAGTTTGTGTATCTATGTGGAGTTTTAGCATTTTTACTCCTTTCGGGGTGCCAACCGCAAGCTTCGGCTGTGGTACAACTTTTACCTCCGACAGTTTCTGTACCACCTACACTAGCTGCCGTGGCCGAAGTCCCTACTCAAATGCCGCCGGTTTTGCCCACTTGGACCCCAGTTTTAGATATAACTATTGTCCAGGCGGGAATTGCACTAGGTGCGACCCCAACCCCAGGTACACCAGTCGCAACCTCTTTGCCGATCCCCGTTAATACAGCGACTCCAACACCCACTACCATTCCAACCGAAACTCCTGCGCCTACTCAAACTTCAGAATGGGATCAGGAGTTTGATACAGAAAACCTTCGGCCGTGGGTCACTTATGCCCTTGATGAACCGCTTCCTGTTCTCGCTTACCCTCGCCCGCCAGAGGATAATGGTTGGGGCATGCACTGGATGCCAACTGTGAGCCAAGATCCATGGGCCGTTGACCTATTTGTGGGCGAAATGGAGCAGATGCATATTAAGTGGGTCGTTTTCCTAAATGAGAGTAGCGATTTGCGTGGGAACGAATATCTGGTTGAAAAACTTGTTGAAGCGAACATAATGCCAGTGATGCGCATTTATAGGGATAGCGTGCTCCCTTATGATGCAGATGTCGGCCGGTTAGTGCGTCATTTCCGGCCGCGAGGGGTTTATTATTACCAGCTTTACAATGAGCCAAATGTCAATATTGAAAACAACCAAGGGGTGGCAAATCCCAATCATTATGCTCAGAAATGGGCCATTGAAGCCCGCAAAGTAATTGAAAACGGTGGTTTGCCCGGTATCGGGGCATTGAGCCCTGGTGGAGAATACAACCATCTTGAATTTGCTCAGAGAATGCTAAAGGCGGTTATCTTTAATGGTGATGGCGACTTGCTCAATCGTACTTGGATATCTTTGCACAATTATCATGGCGTGCGGGCCAAAGATGATCTAGGCGGGTTTTTGATGTTTCGTGAATACAATCGGGTTGTGCGTTCGGAAATCGGCCGATCACTGCCGATAATCGGGACAGAAGGCGGTTCATATAGTGATAATACCGACCTAGTCATTGATCTGGCATATTTTCAATATGGATTCATGAAAGAGGCTCGTGTATCTGATCCGTATTACTTTGCGATTACTTGGTGGCTTATCGCCAATAAATCGGGTGGTGGTTTTGATAGCACGTGGGAATGGCAAGCGCTTTTTCGGCCGGGTTATACTCACCCCGTCGTGACCGATTATTTCTATAAGAATAGCGAGTAATCAACCAATGATAAGCAACAAAAAAACCACTCACCGAGTGGTTTTTTTTAACACATATTCTGAAGAAACATCGCAGACACGACCCGAGGTGTTGGCCACATACGGCCGAAAACGCATAAACCCACTGACATTCTACAAAGATGCATATTCTGAAGAACCCGCGATGTCCCTCTGGCAGTTTGAGCCTTGTTGCTCATGCAAATAGCAGAAAGCTGTGCCTAAATTCTTTTATCAATTCAGAATTTTTGATGTCTATTTTATAGGATAGGCCGAAACATATTCGGCCACAATCCGCTTTATGTCATATGGTACTGATCGGCTAGCTCTCTATCACTCTGTGTAATTATTTTAAGCTTCTAATTTTAAGGGATGCTCTTCTTCTTTGTCCCTACTCACCCCCCATGTTAAAATTCTCTTGAGAAATACATTTAAATTTTACATGGTCTCTTCCTGACCAGAACTTTTACGAAGGGCTTTCTAGGTCGATCTCTATTTTTCGACTCAGTCAGCCCTTCATTCTTGTATAGCTTTCTTTAATTATTTATGAGGAAGGCTAGCTGAGAGAAGAAAGTTAATAAAGTGAGAGACTAAATTTTGACAGGATAGGTTTAGGCGACATGTTAAAGACACACAGTTGCGGCATATTAAGAGCAGAGCATATTGGACAGAAAGTTACCTTAGCCGGTTGGGTTAATCGGCGACGTGACATGGGTGGCGTTATTTTTATCGATTTACGCGACTCAACTGGGATTGCACAAATTGTGATCGATAGTGGCAAAAATGATGTTGATTTTCTCACCGCCGAAAAAGTACGTAATGAGTACGTTTTGCAAGTGAGCGGCACAATTGATCCGCGTATGGAAGGGATGGAAAATCCAAATCTTCCCACCGGTGCTGTTGAACTAACAGTGACAGAGATCAAGGTGTTAAACCCATCTAAGCCTGTTCCTATTCAGGTAGATAAAGATGCGGGTGAAGATGAAAGTCTGCGCTTGAAATATCGTTATCTTGACTTGCGCCGCGAAAGAATGCAGCGTAATTTGCGCATTCGTCATTCTGCCATTAAATATATTCGTGATTTTCTAGATCAGCGTGATTTTATTGAAATTGAAACGCCGATCTTGTTTAAAAGTACACCTGAAGGTGCGCGTGACTATTTGGTCGCCAGTCGAGTACATCCCGGAAAATTTTATGCGTTACCCCAAAGCCCTCAGCAGCTCAAGCAGCTTTTGATGGTGGCAGGTTATGAGAAATATTTTCAAATCGCTCGCTGTTTTCGCGACGAGGATCAACGTGCAGACCGTCAACCAGAATTTACTCAGATGGACCTTGAAATGAGCTTCGCTGAGCGTGACGACATTCTCGACATGATTGAAGAGATGACAATCGGAATGGTTGAACTTACTTCCGTCATACCTTTGGTTACGAAAGAGTTTGAACGCATCAGCTATCGTGATGCGATGGATCGTTTTGGTAGTGACCGGCCGGACATGCGTTTTGGTATGGAGCTGACCGATTTGTCTGACATTATGGCGGATAGTGCCTTTAAAGTGTTTGCTAGTAATGTTAAAAACGGCAAACCGGTTAAAGCGATCTGCGCCAAAGGGTGCGGCCACTATAGTCGTAAAGACATGTCTGACCTCGAAGAATTCACTAAAAAGCATGGAGCAAAAGGGCTAGCTTATCTTGCTATTGACCCAGAAACTGAACAGGTAAAAGGGCCAATTGCTAAGTTCTTTACGACCGAGCAACTCGATGCGATTATGACCCGCATGGGGGCTGAAGTTGGCGACCTGATCATGCTTTCGAGCGACGACAAATTGGTTGTTTATAACGTTCTAGGCGAGTTGCGCCTTGAAATGGGCCGTCGATTAGGCTTAACCGCCAATACTGGACTGCACTTTTGCTGGGTAGTCGATTTTCCACTTTTCGAGGAAGAGAAGAGTGGTGATTTTTATGCACCTAGCCATCACATGTTTACCTCCCCTCAGCGCGATCATATTCCCTTGCTTGATACTGATCCACATGCGGTTTTGAGTGAGCAGTATGATCTAGTTTGCAACGGCTTTGAAGTATCTGGTGGCAGTATTCGTATTCATGAACGGCCGTTACAGCGCAAAATCATGGAATTGATCGGCTTTTCTATTGAAGAGGCACAAGATCAATTTGGTCACATGCTGGAAGCATTTGAATATGGGGCACCCCCACATGGCGGTATCGCTCAGGGGATTGATCGTCTTGTAGCGCTTATGGCTGGCGAACCAAATATTCGTGAAGTGATGGCATTCCCAAAAAACCAAAATGCAACTGACTTGATGGCAGATGCCCCTTCAGTAGTGGCCCAACATCAATTGGATGATTTGAACATTGCGCACACAGCCGCTGCGCTTGAAGCGATAAAACCGGCCGAGTAAAGATCAATAGTCAGTGACCAGTCTTGTGCGCTTGACTGGTCACTGTCGCGTGGCAGACTAGCTACTGCCGCGTAGTGGACTAGTCACTGACCCACCGGTTTGCCTAGAACCAAACTGCTCTGCAAAAGCCCTACATAAAGCTGCCCCAAAAAAGACAATTAAACCGGTCATATAAACCCAAACTAGTAAAACAACTAAAGAGCCTGCCGCGCCATAAACCGCACTTGTGCTGGAAAACTGCAAGTATAAACCGATTAAGCTGCGACTACCCAACAATATCATAGCCGTTAAAAAAGATGGGATTAAGACGTCCCACCAGGTCATTTGCGCCTCTGGAAGCCCACGATTAATGCCCATGAATAAGAGCGGTGTGATTAAGAAGGTAATCCCTCTTTCCGCCAAATATAGACGGCCGGAGAAGAGCGGTAGCTCTGTGTATATCCAATCACTAATGACGCCAATCATTGCGCCCAAAAGAATTGATATAACTAATAAAAGCCCCACAGATAGAACCATGCCGATACCAACAAGCCGCTGTTTTATGGTGTACCAATAACCACTGCGGTTGTCGTATGGAACGTCCCAAATAATATTAAACGTATCATGGAGCATTGTGAATACGCCTGATGCCCCATAAAAGAGGATGCCAAAACTAAGAAGACCTGCAATCAGACCACTTTGTGGTTCGCTTGTATTCGTGATGAGTTCGGATACGGTTCCAGCAACTTCGGGCGAAGTAAATTGAGCAATCTGTGAAATCAGCTCGCCTTGGACAAGGGCTTCACCATAGAAGCGCCCGGCGATAGCAACGGCTAGAACCAGAATAGGTGACAGTGAAATCATGGTGTAATAAGTGAGCGCGGCCGACATAAGTGACGCTTTCGCTTGCCCCCATATTTGGAACGAGTCCCTGATAACATTAAGAACTTTTTGTAGCATATCGGAATTGTACCTGAATCGATTTTGATCCTTTATCATCCTTAGCTAAGGGTGATTTTTGTTGCTTCTTACAATCCTATTACACCCTCGATTTGGTATAGAATATGTAAAGTCGTGTAAGAGGCTATTTACGAAAAATCGGTTTTTCCGTATGTACTTAGCTGTTCTAATTGTTTTTCTTACAAATTGTGGCATTTTAAACCTGCTTAGTTATAATCTGTTTTCCGATTGCGGGCGCTTAGCTCAGTTGGTTAGAGCACTTCGTTTACACCGAAGGGGTCGGGGGTTCGAGTCCCTCAGCGCCCATACAATTCTCCCCGCATCTGCTCACTTCTTCACTTGGTACGTCTTGTACCACCCCCCATCAAAAGCTATAATTTAAGACGTTACACATCACAACTTAGTGTGATGTGTTTCCTGTTCCGCAAACACAGTGTGTGTATTTAATGCAATGCGGATACAGGTAGAAAATGCATCAATTTTAGGAGTAATAGTTGATATGGCTGCAGCACAGACACAGGTCCCCGGAATTTCTAGAAGGGAATTTCTTTACTATATCTGGTCGGCTTCAATCGCCCTCTACCTCGCAGAATTTGCCGGCCTAATGGTTTGGTTTGCGATCCCTATCATTCGCGAAGGTGAGTTTGGTGGTGTCTTCAATATTGATCCTGCTTTATTGCCAGGTGTTAATGAACCACCAGTCGATAACCCAGCAGGTCGGTTTTGGTTAGTTAACCTCGATACGACGATGGAAGATGGGGCGGAGAGAATGTATCAGGCCACAGACGAGACAGGCGCAATTACTGGAGTCGCCGCAATTTATAAAGTTTGTACCCATCTTGGCTGTATCTATAAGTGGAATGACGCATCAAATCGTTTTGAATGCCCATGTCATGGTTCAAAGTATCGGTTAGACGGCCGACGCATTCAATCACCTGCGCCACGTACGCTTGATCGTTTTGAAATGACCTTAACCTTTGCTGATGATACACAGGCTTCATCAGTCAAAGATGATTTAGGTCAATTCATGCCTATCGCCACAGATGGGAAGCAGATTGCTTCTATTGCGATTGATACGGGCTCACAGGCCAAAGGGGCAACTCTGACCCTCTTGCAAGATCTAACAGTCTAAGAAATTTTGGTTTTTGGCAACAAGCTTTTTGTGATCACGATCTTTCACAAAACAAAACTATATTAGTAGAGAAGAATTGACCTAGCTTAAACAAGGTCAGCAAGCACACTGAAACTTTTAGATGGCTTTCAAAGGCTAACTGAAAAGGAGTTCTCTTTTATGGCAACCCTATTTGAAGAAATTCGCGAGATGGGTCTAAAGCAAGCGATGATCGCTAAGGCTGATGACGTCGTTGAGCGGATGACAACTGGATTGAATATCAATGATATTCGTGGCATGTTGCGCGGTGATGAACCACGTCGGCCGAATCCTCGTTTGCGTCCACACGCTGATGGTTTCTGGTTTCATATTCGCCCCAGTTTCTACCATACTGAAGTGACACACATCTACCCAACTTTCCGGTTGGGCTGGTTGTCAACTTTCATGTTTATTTGGGAGACGATCACCGGTATCTTCTTGATGTTGTTTTACACACCGTCACCTGATATTGCGTATGAAAATATGTGGGAAATCATGAGTAACGTTCCTTTAGGACAGCTCATGCGTGACATGCATCGTTTAGGTGCTGAGGTGATGGTTCTTGCTGTGGCATTGCACATGTTGCGCACCTATATCACTGGTAGCTATCGCAAACCACGTCAATTTACGTGGCTCACCGGTATGCTGTTGCTGGTACTTACGCTGGTTCTTAGCTTCTCTGGTTATCTGCTCCCATGGGACCAGCTGGCTTATTGGGCTGTAACCGTTGCGGTATCTGCGGCCGAGTCACAACCTGGACCTGCATTTTTGGGTAAAAACATCAACTTGTTGCTTCGTGGTGCTCCTGTGATTGGCGCTGGTGGTTTGCTCCGCTTTTATCTGCTACATGTGCTAATGTTGCCACTCTTGATGGGTATCTTCATCTTTGTTCATTACTATAAAGTGGTTATTCATGGTCATTCACTGCCACCCGGTCGTGAAGCGATTGGCGAAGACACTGCGAAACGTGTGCCACGTGACGAGCGTGTTTACTTTTTGCCAGACATCATGACCAGTGAGGTGATGTGGACCGCTTTGACAACCCTTGGGTTAGTCGGTGGCTCTGTCTTCTTCTACCATGCTGTTATCGAGTCAAAAGCAGATACGTTAGTGACACCGCTTCATGTTGTGGCCCCGTGGTACCTTTCATGGTCGCAGGGTTGGTTGAAATGGACCTTCTGGTTACCAGGTATTGGTGAATTAGACTCTAAAGTAATTGTTGCCTTTGGCATTATCCCAGTGTTAGCTGTTGCCTTTTTCATCATGCCATATGTTGAAGTGGCTCGTAGTCGTCGTTATGCGGATCGCCGTGTCGGTTTGAGTGTAGCGATGTTCTTTATTACCTTTATGCTGATGTCTAACTGGATGGGTTCTCCTGAGTTCCTTGTGCAGGCGACTGCAGAGCTTGAAGTTTCTCAACGTCTTATGCCTCAAGAAGGTCATAGTGTTCTTCTCGAAGTTCCATATGAAGAATGGGAAGTAGGGACGTATATTGCTGATGAATCGACGATTAAGGCGATGGTCCTTCAGGATAAACTAGAAATTGCGAAAGTCCTTGAAGAATATATCCATGCTTTAGAAGACTGGAGCTGTACCAAAACCGGTCACGAAGGGTATGCGACCTGTGACGGCTACGAGACTGATAAAGGTGAACGATATACCAATGGTGTGAAGGACGAGGTTTTGGTTGATCCATATGCGGCCATTGTAGTGAAGCAAGATCAAGAAAACGTTTTGACTCTCACGATTGAAATTAAAGTAGATGATCCTGATGACCCACGTGATTTCTATTACACACGTTACCGTCATGAAGAAGCGGCTTACGATATTTATTAGTCGGGTTAGGCGATAAAGCTTCTAAAAAAAAGGAACGGTTAATCAATGCAAGTAAAAATCGTAATCACAACTATCGCATTTATGCTAACGATGATCATTTTTGGGTATGCGGCTCTGCGGGAGCCTGCCCGGATGGAAACATTTGAAAATGCGTTTGAAGGTCGCCGGATTGAGTTCGGTGGCACTATTTTCCACAATAACTGTGCAACCTGTCATGCTGATGATGGTAAAGCAGAAGCGTGTTTTGACGCTGAAGGTGAACCAACCGCTTGTCTAGGACGTGCGCTAAATGACTACGCTTTGTTGTGCGGTGACAAATCTGTCCGCATGGAAGATTTAGGATGGATCGGAACCAAGCAGGCGTTTATAGAAGGGACGATCGCTACAGGTCGCCCTTGGAATGGAATGCCCACTTGGAGTACAGACTTTGGCGGTCCGTTAGACCCACATGAAGTTGGGTATGTGGCGGCATATGTGATGAATTGGGAAACAGAAGAGATGTGTGCTGAGCCACCTGCTCCGCCTCCACCTTGGCCAACCAACGTGGCTGAATTGCCAGTTGGGGATGCAGCGAATGGTGAAGAGCTTTACAATGTAACGTTTGGTTGTTCTGCTTGTCACGGTGACCCTGTGGTAGAAGGTTCAAACTCTGTAGGTCCATGGTCGGGGGATTTCCAGAATCTAGATGAAGTTCGGATTGCTGGTTATTCAGCGGCCGATTATGTCTATGAGTCTATGTTATTGCCAAATGACTATATTTCACCTGATTGTCCGACCGGACAGTGCTCATCGCCTAGCGCAATGCCAGACACCTTCGGCCGTCGGATGGAATTCCAGCAGTTAGCTGATGTTATGGCGTATTTGAACGTTGATACAACGGCTACCAACGGGATCGAAGTTGTTTACCCACCAGAACAGTAAACGTTTGGGCTGGTATTCATATTAAGAGAACATCAAAGACCTCGTCCTTTTGGGCGGGGTCTTTTTGTTTTAGGCAACCTCTGAAAATAAACCATCTGTTTACATGGTTAAAATCGCCCCTAGCCAATCCACGAGCGATATCGTCGAACGATTATTTTTCAGGGTTGGCCTAAGGAAACCGGCCAAGTTGTCTGGGTGCCTTTTGAATTGTTTCCTTTTGTGCCATCGGGCGAGTTAATCGCCGAAACAGTTACCATGACACACATTCACCTGCGATTACCTGCGCATCCTACGGTACGAGCATTCTGAAAGGTTCCCCGTTTTCTTTCAGTTGAACACATACAATCGCTTAAGTTGATACCAATAGGCACCAAAGGGTGCTCGGCCGAAGGGAATGCCTACGGCCTACATATATCGGTTCCCCCTCAATATCCCAAAGAGCCATAAGAATAAGGGAGTTTATTGAATCAGCGTCGCAGTGACTCCGTTAGAATCGGCCGCAGTGACGCTTACGGCCGTGACGGTGTTCATCAAGTCGGCCGGACCATTTGCCTGAACCCGGATGTAATTGTTGCTATAACCGGCCCAGCGCAGCCCTTTGTCATCAGCCCCATGCACTGATTCCCACAATACGTTTAATTTTTTGCCCACAAATCGACCGTGATAGTCGCTACCCATTTTACGCCCTAATTCAAGCATTTCATGGATGCGCGCTTTCTTTTGATCCTTGGTAAGGTGATCGGGCATGTCGGCCGCGGCCGTGCCAGGGCGTGCGCTGTAGGGAAAAGCGTGCAGGCGTGAGAAACCGATCTCTTCTACAAAGTCATAGCTTTCACGGAAATCATCAGCCGTTTCGCCAGGGAATCCCACGATAATATCAGTGGTGATATTTAGATTAGGGATATTTTGACGTGCTTCCGTAACCAGCTCCCGGAATTGTGGGATTTTGGTGCGTCGGGCCATGCGCTTTAAGATTTTGGCACTGCCTGATTGGAGCGGCATATGTAAATGGGGCAATAGGCGGGGATTGTCCCATAGTTCGAAAAAGCCGGGGGCGATGTCCCACGGCTCAAGTGAAGAAAGGCGTAGGCGCGGAATATCTGTATGTTCGAGAATAGAGGTCACTAACTCTTTGAGCCCGGCCATGTTGCCAAATTCAAAGCCATAACTGCCCAAATGAACGCCGCTCAGCACCGCC
Organism: Cellvibrionaceae bacterium; assembly: GCA_047638855.1. Taxonomy (GTDB): domain Bacteria; phylum Chloroflexota; class Anaerolineae; order Promineifilales; family Promineifilaceae; genus WTJY01. The sequence goes on from JBLIMP010000102.1 coordinate 12,563, forward strand.
TCGTGATATCCGGCCGCATGTAAATTTTGAATCTCTGAAATAATGTCGCCTAAATGACGTGAGGTGCTGGCACCACGAGCGACGGTTGTGACGCAAAAGGTACATTTGTTGTCACACCCATCCTGCACTTTAATGAAAGCACGGGTGTGGCTGACAGCCCCATCGTGGAATTGGCGCATGATCGGCTCACGGTCGAAGTTTGGGATATCGAGCTTGGCTTGAGGGTCTAATAGTAAAGCGAGCTTGGCCTTTTGAGCGTTGTGAACAACGTGGGTGACCCCGTCTATCTTTGACAGTTCGTTTGGCGAGATCGTGGCATAACAGCCTGTGAGGGTGATTTCGGCCGCTTCATTGGCACGATGGATTTTGCGTGTCATCCGGCGGGCATCGGCCGATGCTTGCGCGGTAACGGCGCAGGTGTTGATGACGACGTGGTCAGCGTCGGCCGCGCTCGGGACGATCTCATGGCCGTTGGCAAGAAGCTGGCGGGCGAGGGTTTCTATTTCGCTGTGGTTGAGGCGGCAGCCGATGCTGTTGAGGAATACTTTCATTGATTTGCGATTTGCGATTTGCGATTTGCGATTTGCGAATTTCGATTGACGATTCATATCGCCAATGTCAGTAGGGTGATTTTAGCTGTGTGTAGGTTGGAATTCAATTGGAGTCTTGTAAGGCTAACATGGCTTTTTAGGTCGCTATCGCATTCATATTTGTAGATTCCTTTTTAGGGCATTGCTCAAATACTCACGCCGTTTATCGGGGCCATGAATAATTTCGGCCGCTAATACCCATGCTGCATCATTCTGCGGATTGACTTTTAGAATCTCATCTAGTAGTTCGGCCGCTTGTTCAAGCTTTCCTGCGTTTTTGACTGGCTTTTGTTTATTAAAACTCGCAATCTGCCACACTGGGTGTCATGTAAATATTTACGATTGTTGCACCTGCCGGATCTGGCAGAATTGAAGTCCAATTTCCTGTAAATCCATCACCCTCAGCTAAAGCAACACAAGCAACAACCGTATACGTGTCACCACTGGTTAGCGATGGTACGTTTTGGAAGATATATACGCCGTTTTCATCTGTTATTGTTTGGTTGGCAATTTCCCCTTGGCCATCTTGGGGTTGGCTGTGAGGCGATTTTGTTGATGCAATTGCATGTTTTATTCTCGGAAATCGTCTAAAGAAATCAAATTCTTGTACCGTTTGACTATATGTGACAGAAAATA
>JBLIMP010000103.1:0-13778 GCA_047638855.1 Cellvibrionaceae bacterium
TTGCTTCATAAATACCGGATCGGTATTTAGAGCGGGCGGCCGTTCTAAACGAACACCGCTCTTTTGGGCAGCAGCCTGAGCTTCAATATCAATATCAAACAAAATTTCAACATGGTCACAGACAAACCCAACCGGAATACTGACGATGTTTTTTATCCCTTTAGCCGCCAACTCTGGCACATAATCTTCAAGTTGCGGCCCTAACCACGGCTCCGGCGAACGCCCGGCCGATTGATAGCTCCATGACCATTGCGATTCTTTTAATCCTGCCTTTTCTGCCACCAAGTTAGCCGTTTCACGCAGTTGCATATCATATGGGTCACCCTCTTTGATAATGCGAACAGGCAAGGAATGCGCGCTAAACACCACATGTACAGCGTCACGATCGGCCGCATCCCAGCGTGAAAGCCCCTCTTCGACACGAGCCGCCAGTGGGTCAATCAGTCCGGCGACATCATGATAGCTATCGATATTCTTGAACTCAATATCGCCTCGATAAAGCTCTAATCCAGTTTGAATCTTCTTTTGATATTTGGCGATACTCATCGAGCTAAAATGTGGGGCCAGCACCATACTAACCGCCTGCTGAATCCCATCTTCGACCATTTGCCCCACAACCTCTTCGATCCAAGGCGCCCAGTGGCGCATACCTAAATACACCTGATACTTTTCAGGATCGAGATGAGCCTTAATCGCTTCAATCTGAGCGGTTGTAAACTCTAGCAGCGGTGATTTCCCACCTATTTTGCGATAGTTGCTTGTAATTTCATCTAAGACGATTGAGGTTGTCGGTCTTCCAGAACGGATGTCGGCCAAATATCCGGGGATCTCGTCTAAAGATTCCGGTCCCCCATATGCCATAATTAAAACACCAATTTTGTTTTTCATAATTTATAAACTCAGGCTAAAAAGTTTTTTCTTTGCTCTATTTTGCTCTAAATGGTTAGGCCGTTCTCTCATGAACATAATCGACCAAGCGTTTGACATTATCAATTGGGGTATTGGGCAAAATGCCATGCCCTAGGTTGAAAATATGCCCCGGCCGACCTGCGGCCGCATCTAGCACTTGATCAACTCTAAATTTCAACTCGCGCCAAGGAGCCAAAAGCGCAATCGGGTCAAGATTACCCATGACACACATGTCATAGCCTACTTTTTCCCAAGCGGTGTCTAAAGGCATACGCCAATCGATACCAATCACATCCCCACCACATGCAGCCACATCTTCTAAATAAGGAAACGTGCCTGTCGAAAAGTTGATGACAGGCACATTAGCCCCACCCAACATACCAATCAGCTTGGTGTTGTAGGGGGCCACAAATCGGCCGTAATCATATTTACCCAATGCCCATCCGGCCCACGAATCAAAAATTTGAACCGCATCGGCCCCTGCTTTGGCCTGCTGGATGAGGTAGTCTGCCTGCACAGTCACCAGCTTATCCATTAAACGCGCCCAAGCGGCCGGTTCCGTGTACATAAACGCCTTGGTTTTGGCATATACTTTTGAACCGCCCCCTTCAATCATGTAACTTGCGAGCGTAAACGGCGCACCAGAAAATCCTAACAACGGGATACCACGTGGTTCTAGTTCCGCTTTGGTCAGCTTGATCGCATCAAGGGTCGATTGCAAGTGGAGTTCGGCCGGTGGGCAAGCGAGCATATCCACATCTTTAGTCGTCTTAATTGGATTGTGCATTACCGGGCCAACATCTTTGATAAATTCAAGTTGCATCCCCATGCCGATAAGCGGTGGCAAAATGTCGGCAAAAATAATGGCGGCATCAAGATCAAAGGTATTGATCGGTTGAAGCGTGATTTTACATGCCAACTCTGGGGTTTGAATAACTTCAAGCATCGAATATTTAGCCCGAATAGCACGATATTCAGCCATATAACGGCCGGCTTGACGCATCAGCCAAATCGGCGTCACGTCTGTTTTCTCAAGTCTAATTGTCTTCAGCAAACGAGAGTTGTGTAGTTTACTGACCGGTTTTTCGGTTGTTGCGGGTCTGTTCATTTTTAGCTTTTAGCTTTCAGCCATTAGCCGTTAGCCAGATTTTGGTGTGTGCGCTGAAATAACCATTCATCAATTCAACAGCTCACCTATTAGTAATTAATCACCAATCGAAGATTGATGCGTTTTGGTACATTAGCGAAGCAACGCTTGCCAAATGACTTTGCCGACAAAAAACGGCCCTAAGCTTTCCAAGTAAGTGCTGGTCTGTTTTGTTTTGCGCATACGCTGCACAATCTTTGATAGACCGGTTAGGTTATCGCCGACCAGGCCGGTGATAAAGTCATTGTCGTTTTTGTCTAATCCATGACAGGCTAAGCGTACGTCTAACCCATGGCCCGATTCGCCATATGAACGGCCGATGGTGCCATGCTCTCTCAGAATGTTCATCTGCTCATCGCGACTCAAAGCATGAAATGACCCTTTGCGCTTAAGCGGATACCAAACGGCCCACGGCCACTTAGGATTGGTGACACGTTCGGCCGGTTTTTTTGTAAGCACAAATTCGAGATTCTGTTCATATCCAATCGAATAGGTGCGTCCTAACATTGAAAATTCAGGCTTGGGGGTTAATTCGCGGAACGGTGTTTGGTTTAACACTGGGCGAACCACATCAATAAAATAGGCGGGGTCTTCGCTAAACGTCATCAACCCAACACCATGTGGGTCACTTGCTTCCGCATATAAAACTCCCTGAATATCGGCCGCTTGTAATGCGGCCGCCAAAGGAGCAGTCTCTTGGCAATCGCCAAAGGCCAGCATTTGCATGTATAAACGACGATTAAGCAAGGTCGGATTGCCTTCAGCATCTTTACCTCGTTCGCTTAAATCTACCGTTTTGATTTTCACTTCTGATTTGTCTTTAATCATTTGGAATTTACTATTTTAAATCGATGATTGGCCCTATTTTGTACTCAAACCAAAATCTAAAATCTTCAGTCGATAGCCGTCAATAATTCAGCTGCTTCAATAGCGTGATAAGTAATAATCAAGTCGGCTCCGGCCCGTTTAATGCTAGTCAGTTTTTCAAGCATGGCCTTTTCCCCATCAAGCCAGCCATTGGCGGCGGCCGCTTTGATCATGGCGTATTCACCGCTGACATTGTATGCAACCATCGGCACGGACGGAAACTCGTTTTTGACAGTACGGATAATATCGAGATAGGCCAAAGCTGGTTTAACCATCAAAAAGTCCGCCCCTTCAATCACATCGAGTTCTGCTTCACGCAGAGCTTCGGCCGCATTGGCAGGGTCCATTTGATGGGTTTTGCGGTCGCCAAATTTCGGCGCACCATCGGCCGCATCGCGAAACGGGCCGTAAAAAGCCGACGCATATTTGACCGCATACGACATAATCGGCAGATGTTCAAACCCTGCCATGTCGAGCGCAATCCGAATAGCACCCACCATCCCATCGATCATGCCACTAGGGGCGATAATATCAGCCCCAGCTTCCGCGTGGGAAACAGCAACCGTTTGCAAAATTTCAAGCGTTTCGTCATTCAGTACATATCCATCAGGCAAATGGGTGTGTGTCCCATCGTTTAAAACGCCACAATGGCCGTGGTCGGTATACTCACATAAACAAACGTCTGTACATACAACCATATCGGGCAGTGCTGATTTGATGGCTTTTATCGCCGTTTGAATGATGCCATCGGCCGCAAAGTTTTCAATCCCAATCGGGTCCTTTTCATCTGGAATGCCAAACAACATCAGAGCTGGAATTCCTAAGTCCCACGCCTTTTTCGCTTCGGCAACCGCCATATCGGCCGATAGTTGGCGAATACCCGGCATTGATACAATCGGGTTAGACACTCCTGTGCCATGCACAATAAAAAGGGGATAAATAAAATCGGCCGGGGTCAACACCGTCTCTCGCATCATTTTGCGTAAGGTAGCGGTATGGCGCAGTCTGCGCGGCCGAATAAAACCTTGATAAATCGTCATGTTTTTCTCCAGAAATCAGGCGTCGGATTTCGATTGGCTAATATATTCTTCAATCGAAGAGATCACCCCATCCATCGTGTAAGGGTCCGCCTCAATATGTACGGGCAAACCGGCATCCACGAGCGCCTGTGACGTAACAGGCCCTATCGAAGCGATAAGCTTGTTTTTCACACTGTCGAAACTCTGATTTTTGTTTTCCAAAATGTGAATCAGGTGCTTGACTGAGGTCGGGCTGGTAAACGTCAGAATATCAAATCCCATCTCAAAATTTGCCCATTCTGCTGGGCTTGGCACCGTTACCACAGTGTCGTACAAGGGGATTTCTAACAAAATCGCCCCGTTTTGGCGCAATATCTCAGCGATTTCCGGCCGTCCTTGTTTAGACCGTGGCAGTAAAACGCGTTTGCCTTCTAAGTCACCCAGCCCGCTAACTAGCTGCTCACCTATAAATTGCTCTGGTACAAAATCAGGCCATATCCCAAAATTTTCTAATACGGCCGCCGTGGTTGAACCTGAGGCCGCTACCTTGAAAAATTTCCTGGCCGCATCACCTGCCGCATCACTTGCTAACCAGCGGCTGTTGACAAAGTTCTGGTGCGCAAAAAACTGGCGTACCGCATTACCACTGGTAAACACCACCCAATCAAATGTGTTGATATCAAGATTATCGAGTTCGGCCGAGTGCAAAGGTTGAAACTGCAAAACGGGGAATTCAACCGGTATCGCCCCTTTTGCTAAAAGTTTTTCGACAAATAGCTTTGCCTGTAACTGCTCACGAGTGACTAAAACCCGTTTGTCGAGCAAGGGTAACTCACCACCCAGCAAACGCTTTGCCCCTTGTGCTAGGGCGATTTCGGCCGCCATTGTGCCGACTTTTTCAGGATCAGTGCCAGCAATTTTCACCTCAACCCGTGATCGTCCATCGGCCGACGATACCCGGCCGTGAAATTGCAACTCGCCGTCCTTTTGTACAACATGCGCAGCAACAGGCAGTGAACAGCCACCGCCTAACGCCTGTAAAAAGACACGTTCTGCTGTCACACACAAGCGGCTTGTCGTATCACTCACCCCATCTAAGTAAGCTTGTACCTTTGAGTCATTGGCACGACATTGCACCCCCAAAGCCCCCTGCCCAGGGGCCGGAAGCATCATCCAGTTGGGCAGATACTCGCTTATTTGCGCTTCGATTCCCAGTCGGATGAGGCCTGAAGCGGCCAACACGGCCGCATCGTAGTCACCGCCCATCACTTTGCCGATACGGGTATCGACATTGCCACGAATAGACTTTACAACTAAATCAGGGCGATGAAACAGGATTTGTGCTTGGCGGCGAATACTACTGGTTCCGATTACAGCCCCAGCCGGAAGCTCATCTAGCCCCAGCCCGCTTCTGGAAACTACAACATCACGCACATCTTCTCGCACAGGAATCGCCCCCACCACAAGTCCGGGTGCATCTTCTACCGGTAAATCTTTCAACGAATGAATAGCAAGATCAATCCGGCCGTCACGCAGTGCGCTTTCGAGTTCAGATGTAAACAACCCTTTCCCACCGATTTCGGGCAAAGGAATACCGGCCGCTTGGGTGCGATCCCCTTGAGTCGTAAAAATTTCAACTTCACAACTTAAGCCGGCCCATGCGTTTTCGAGCATTCTGGCGACTAAATTTGTTTGCGTCAGGGCCAATTTTGACCCACGAGAACCGATTTTTAGGAGCATTTTAACCTGTCAGCGTTTCAGCGTTTCAGCGTTTCAGCGTTTCAGCGTTTCAGCGTTTCAGCGTTTCAGCGTTTCAGCGTTTCAGCGTTTCACTTTGATGGTAAACCTCACGCCATGCGAGTCAAGCTGAATTGCTGACAAGTGAGACGAAGTCGAACGTGCTGAATTGCTGAAAGCGCAGCGTGCTGAATGTCTATAAGTCAAAGAGTTTTTGAGTCGATTTTTCGAGCCCGTTTAACGTGCCGTTGCGTGCTTCATCACGAAGTAGCATCGTCGGCCGGTGAAAAAGTTGTTTAACAAGAGATTGGGATAACTTTTCGATGTGTTTGAGCATCGATGGGTCAATGTCTCCCAAGTATTTTAGCGTCCGTGCCAGCTCTTTTTGACGAATGGCTTCCGCCTGTTGGCGCAAGGCGGTCAGCGTCGGATAAACGGTCGACTCTTTCAGCCAAGCTTCATACCGCTCCATCTCTTGGGCCAAAATCGCCTCGACATGCGGGACTTCTTTTTGACGTTCAGCCAACCCTTCAGCCACTTCATGACGTAGCGCATCCACATCGTACAAGCGTACGTAAGGCAAGTCGCCACAAGCGGGGTCAATATCACGTGGGACAGCCAGATCAACAAGTGTGACTGGCTGGGTGCATTTTTCAAATTGGCTGGGGATAATAATCGAACCAGGCGCAGATGTGGCACTAATCAAGGCATCGGCCGTGGGCAAAAGCTGTTCTAAAGCATCAAGCCCGGCCGCTTTGATCTGCCATGTTCCAGCCAAATCCTTGGCTTTTTCCACATCGCGATTCACAAGGGTAATGTTGTTAAAACCAAAGGCCTTTAACCCTTTCACCGCGAGCCGTCCCATCTCACCTGCCCCCACCACAATAACGTTTGCTTCAGCTTTATCATGGGTGTGGCGTTTCACCAAACTCACACCCATTGAGCTAACGCTAACCGGGTTGCGGCTAATCTTTGTTTCGGTTCTGGCTCGTTTACCTGAACGAATCGCAAATTGAAAAATGCTTTTGAGTAGAGCGTCAGCCGTGTTATTGGCGATAGCGGTTTCACAGGCTCTGGTCACCTGACCTAGAATTTGTGGCTCGCCTAGCACCATCGATTCTAAACCGGCCGACACCCGCAGCAGATGATGCACGGCCGCATCTCCTTGATGGTGATACAGCGAACCCGCAAAATCGTCTGACTCAACGTCACAGCACCCGCTCCAAAACTCAATGAGTGGGTTGGAATCGGTCACGGGTTCAATCACAGAACAATATAGTTCAATGCGGTTGCAAGTAGAGATCATGGCAACCGCAGCCAAATAATCGTTTTGCTCGAACTGGATTTTTAAACGTTCGTGGGTCATATTAACCCGCTCACGCAATTCAACCGCAGCGGTTTGATAGTTGATGCCGATACAATGGAATTTCATCTTATTCATACTCACTAGCAATCGCAAGTTGAACTTCATTTAGAAGCGTATTAATACGTTGTAGTAGGCGCAGGTTCGCTTCCGGCCGAATTTTGGCTGACTCTGGAAGCTGCAAAGCGGACTCGACCATGCGGTCACGAAAAAACATGGCCGCTTGCAATGCTTCCGTCAGTGACATGCCAACTTCCCGACCTATTTGGCCGTAACGCGTACCCAAGGCACGTGTCTCGTCAAGAATGTTTTCATCTTCAATTTCTGCACCGATAAACTGAAGAGTTAACCCCATAAGCTGCTGACCCATCTTGCGATGTTTGTCCCGGTCAGATTCAGTTAGTGAGGACATCCATGAGGCGGGCTGTGCAGAGACGTTTTGGCGAGTCACAGTAATCGCTGTCTCGGCCCAAATATTTCCGATTCGAGTATTCTGATCAGGCTTGCGCACCATTAAGCTACTTTGGGTCATGTTTTGAATGTCTATAAGAGCAAAACGCCGATGGCCACCGGGGGTGACCATGACGGGGATTTTTCCGCCGTCGGCCCAACGACGCAAGGTTGTGGGGTGTACGGCAAGCTCTTCGGCCGCAGCTTTGAGGGACAGCCAGTCGTTTTTTGGTTGCGGAGTGAGTTGTTTTGAGGGAAGTTGATCAGACATGTGAAAATTACCTATAAGTGATCAAATCTTAGCAAAACTATGCATAGATTCAATTATTTAATAGAAATTCTTACATCTGCAGGCTCTTCTTGCCGCAATCTATCCAAAAAAAATCGGTACCCTCTTCTCAGATGACACCGATCTCATATGCAAACGTAGAAGTCAATCGATCACACGGCCGCAAACGCTTTGCTTGCTGCGGCCAATGTGATTTCAAGCGTTGTGTCATCGTGCATGGTTGACACAAATCCAGCTTCGAACTGAGCGGGTGCCAAATAGACCCCATTTTCTAGCATGCCATTAAAAAACCGGCCGAATGCGGCCGTGTCACTGTTAGCAGCCGAAGGCCAATCGGTAACCGGTTGATCTGTAAAAAATGAGCAAAACATCGTCCCCACCTGATTTTGCGTAATGGGCACACCTGCACGGGCAGCAGCCTCTGCAATGCCCGCTGTGATCTTTGTCGCAGCAGCCACCATCGAATCAAATACCCCCGGCTTTTGTAGCTGGGTCAAGGTCGTGATGCCAGCCTGCATCGCCAACGGGTTACCCGACAATGTTCCAGCCTGGTACATTGGCCCAATCGGCGCAACCATTTCCATAATGTCTCTTCGGCCGCCGTAAGCGCCTACCGGCAAACCGCCCCCAATCACTTTGCCCAAGGCGGTAATGTCCGGTTTCACATCGTATAAGGTTTGTGCCCCACCCAGATGAACACGCCAGCCGGTCATTACCTCGTCAAATAGAAGCAGTGAATGATGCTTGTGACACATCTCTTTTAACCCGGCTAAAAAGCCAGGATTTGGCGGCACCACCCCCATATTACCAGCTACCGGTTCAACAATGACGCAGGCGATCTCTTCAGGATAAGCGGCAAATAGTTGAGCCACCCCATCCAAATCATTAAACTGGGCCACGAGTGTGTCTGCGACAGCGGCCGGAGGAACGCCGGGGGAATCGGGCAGACCTAAGGAGGCTACGGCCGAACCCGCCTGCACCAAAAGCATGTCAGCATGACCGTGATAGTTTCCTTTAAATTTGATGATTTTGTTCCGGCCGGTAAACGCTCGGGCCAATCGCAAAGCGCTCATGGTTGCTTCGGTGCCAGAGTTTACAAATCGCACCATTTCAATGGATGGCATAAAGCTCATCACCAATTTTGCCAACTGTGTTTCCAGCTTGCTGGGCGCACCAAAACTTGTCCCTTTTGCGGCCGTTGCCATTAAATCTGCCAAAACCAACGGATGGGCGTGACCCAGCACAAGCGGCCCAAATGAAAGTACGTAATCGACAAAACGATTCCCATCTTCGTCAAAAAGGTACGCCCCTTCACCCCGTTCCATAAACAAGGGTTGGCCCCCGACCGGCCGAAACGCTCGTGCAGGGGAATCAACACCACCGGGCAATACTTGGCAAGCTTCAGAAAATAATTGAATCGATTTTGATATATTCATAATAATTTTGATTTTCTATACCTAATTTTGTACTTAACCTGAATCACAGAATAGCGCAAAGAAAAGATGGCCTAACTTCGTTTAACTTTAAACAGTCTAGCGCCCTACACTATCACAAAATGGGCAACCGCCACCCGGCCGGACAATCGCAAACCCACCCTGGGGGTCATCCTCGAAATGGAAAATATCAACATTAAAAATGATCGCCAAGTCAACATATCCACTTGTATACGCCAAACCCAAAGCTTGATACAGCCACTCAGCCTGCTCACTTGAATTGGTTTGCTCTGCCCACCAAAAGTTCCCCGGTAAAGAGCCGTAACCGTCACCCGACAAAATGCCCAACTCTGTAAAGCATAATGGTTTTTCACCGCCAAATGCAAAAAAGGTGTTTTGCATCGATGGGACAAAATACCAACCAAAGTATTCTCCGGCCGGATGGCCGCTTGTGGCCGTCGAAGGGGTCGCTCCTTCGTTAAAATGAATCCCGATACAGTCAAGATATTGAGATGCCCCGGCCTCGACCATTCCGTTTAAATAGCGACTGTTGGCCCATGCATTCACACCATTATCAAAACCGGTAGGGGCTGGGGCACCGCTGATCACCATAATTTCAGGATTAGCCGCTTTAATCGACTCGTAAGCCGGTTTCAACATCTGCTCTACATAAATGGCCGGATCTATTTGACCCACGGGCCATTCAAAGTCGATGTTCATCTCGTTCCAAACTTCAATCGCGTCAGGCGCAGGGCTGAGTGCCCCTAATCCCGCCATAAATGTTTGAAAAGCCGGATAGTCGATGCTCGTAGGATAAGGGTCTCCGGTCACTGAAACGAGTACTTTAAACCCGGCCGCTTTCGCCCGGCCTAGCTTTTCATTAATCTCGCTAGGAACGCTATCTGAACGCCATTTTAGTTGAAACTTAACCCACGTCATCCCGGCTCGACGCATCACATCAGGGCTTTGAAAGTCATGTGTTTGCCCGCCATAATCAAAACCGGAGATATCAACATAACCCAATGTCGAGACGCTATCCCCCACAGACCAGTCAGGGGCTGAACGAGGCAGTGCGGCCATCGGAATAAATGGTTGCTCGATGGTGGTGTGCGACCATTTATAGGTTTTTCCGTTGGCGGTTACAGTCGCTTCGACAACGCTACCGGCCAACAAAGGCCGTTCGAGAATGAGCACAATGGCGTCGCGACTGGCGAGAAGCTCACGGCCGACCGTCTGTTCAACCCCGTCCCGGCCGATAAAGTTTGTCTCGTCAAAAGCACAAGCTGGAACCTCAAATCCATCGACGGTGACTCGAAAGCTTGTGACTTTCGGTGTCAAAGAGCCGTCCCCTATTTGCAAAACAAGTGGCGGCCCAATCGGTTTTTCATAGCCCGGACAACTTGCGGTTGGCTCTGGAAAATCGCTAAACCCTTGGGCTGCAATATATGAGCTCCCTTCGTCAGGTGGGTAATAGATTGGAAATTCAGTCGTGCCAGAGCCTTCAACGATGCCAGACATTGAATCAAGGGCAAACGAAACCTGCACACCGCCGAAGTCATCTCGAAATCGGCCGTAGCCGATCGTTTGCAGATCAGGATCAAGCAAGGTCAACGCTTGGAAGGGAGCCGCCATCCAATAATCCAATGCCCATAAGTCGGTGCCGTCAGGCGAGTCAATTGCAAAGACAATGCTGTTCAGGGCTGCCTGTGACCCACCAGGGGTAAAGTAAGGCGCACCCACCGTCTGCGAGCGGGCGGCTGGCGCATCATTACGCCCCATGTATTCACTATGAGCCAAAGCATTGTCTGATAATTCAAAGCTGTACCCAACCGGGTTAAGCCCAGACCGCACACGATAAGCGTTTAGCAACTCTAACCACGCAAAGTCGGGCGGCTCAGGGGTAATTGTGGGGGTCAAAGAAGGCAGCGGGGTTTGGCTGGGGAGTGGTGTGATAGACGGCGTGGGTGTAATGGTGGCTGTTTCCGTGGGTGCTTCAACAATTGTCAAAGCCGGAGGTGGCAGGGTTGGCAAGATTGTTGCTGTGGGTAGAGCCGCAAGCTCTTGTACCGGAAGGTTGTTTGTAGTTTTGTCTAATTGTTCTGTTTCTCCATTACAACTGCTGATAACGAATAGACCGAACAAAACTAAACCGAGCTGGGGAAATTTTTGAAACATATAAATAAAAGTGACGTGATAGGGGATTTTTAGAGTGACTATAACAAAATTGCAGGAAGATTATAGACCAACGCCCCAGAGGGTGTCCAAAATAATGAGTAAAAGGGTTACCTCTACCAAAGGATCTAATTCCTAAAAACAACTCCTCGATGGGATTAGTAGTGGTATTTATATTGGGTAGTGTTGCAAAAAATTCAGAGGCCGAGTGTTTACCCCATTTATGGCAGTTGTGGGATGATTCAGGAATGAGTAAAGATCCAAAGTGTCCTTTCAAATGGCGACATTACCAAGCCGAAATCATCTTGTTGAATGTGAGATGGTATCTTCGATTCACCCTGAGCTACAGAAATTTAGAAGAGATGATGCTCGAACGTGGTTTATCGGTCGACCATACAACGATCTTTCGTTGGGTTCAGGAGTATGCTCCCGAATTAGATCAAAGATGCCGACCCTATTTGAAGAAAACGAATGACTCATGGCGAGTGGATGAAACTTACATCAAAGTGGGTGGGAAGTGGATGCATTTATACCGAGCTGTCGACTCAAACGGGAATACGTTGGACTTTCTCCTGAATGAAACCCGTAGCACGAGAGCGGCCAAGCGATTCTTTCGTAAGATGTTGGGAAATTCTCACGTCTCTCCACCGCGTGTGATCAATGTTGATAAAAATCGAGCCTATATAGGTGCTATTGATGACTTCAAAACAGAGAATCAATTGCCGGCAGAATGTGTGCGTCGGCCGACAAAATATCTGAATAATATTATTGAGCAAGACCATCGATGTGTGAAAAGACAGTTCAACTCAGCGATGGGATATGGAACTTATCCGACAGCTTGGCGTACCATTCGCGGTATCGAAGCAGATCACATGATTAAGAAAGGACAGATTGTTGGCATTGGGAAAACTGATATTCTAGGATAAAAACAGTTTATCCATAACCTGTTTGGTTTGACCTCTTAGCTTTTAATCGCCTCCCAATCTCACTGGGCGACATGCCGTTAACTTTTAATTTTTTGCAACACTACCAGATTATACGCTACATATCAGGGCAAAACTCAAAGCAAAACCAGAACACCGCCTCACCAACCCGACAACAACCCCACAAACCTAGGATCCTCCCGAATAAAATCAAAATCAGGATCCCGCCGAACCCACTCCGGCCTGATTTCCCGCAGATGCAACCCTCGCCGCAACAACTGCACAGCCCCAGTCACATTCCCACGAATCGACTCCAAACACGCCTGATTATAATAACTCGTCGACGGAACCAACTGCTGCGCCGTTTCATACGCCCGCTCATATTTATCCTGATCTCCCTGCTTCCGATACAGACCGGCCAATCGGCCGTATGAAATCCCATCCGTCGGGTTCAACTCAACCGTTCGATGATAGAGTGCGATCGCCTTATCCGTCTCCCGCATCTCATGAAAGACATCGGCCAAACCACCATAACCGGCCGCCAATCCAGAATCCAACTTGATCGCACGCCGATACGACTCCATCGCACGCTCAAACTCACCCTCTTCACGATACACATCACCCAATGCCGCATGCGCCCCTGCATGATTCCCGTCACGCTCAATCGCATTACTAAATGCATTCTTCGCCCGCTCTGCCCGATTCGTATACAAAAACGTCTGCCCTAAATTCAAATATAATTCAGCCGTTTTCCAATTAAACAAGACCCCTCGCTCATAGGCTGCAATCGCCTCATTAAAGCGTTCTTCCCGCACAAGTAAATGCCCCCGAGCCATCTCCGCTTCCCCATATTTCCCATCTAAACTACGTGCCTGATCTAAATCACGCATCGCCGCATTGCTATCATTTGAAGCGATTAGGGCCAGCCCACGGCCGGTAAAAATCGAAGCCCTGTCTGTCTTCGTTCCAGGAGCCTTCTCATCGAGCAAAAGCGCCTGATTAAAAAACGGTACCGCCCGGTCCGGCTGATCGATTTTCGTGTACGCTCGTCCCAATCCATTCAATAACTGAGGGTCTTTTTTCGACAGTTCTACCGCTTGTTCAAACGTTTGAACCGCCTGCACCCATTCACCCTGACGCAATCTCGCCCAACCCAATCCAGCCAGTGCCCTCACCTCACCTCCGTCTGAATCAAGCGACTTTTGATAGGCCATAACCGCCGAATCATATTGCCTACGATCTGCATACAGATCTCCTAGCAAACGGTTAGCATGGGTCACTGTCTTCTGCGAAGCGGTCCCCCTTGGCTTACGTGACAATTTCTCAAGGATCGGGATCGCGGGGCTACTATCCGCTCGCTTCGCATACATTCTACCCAGCCTAAGCATAATCCTCTCGTCATTGGGGCGCAGCATAAATGCTTGTTCATATAATTCAGTCGCACGGTCGCTTTGACCACGAGAATGAGC
>JBLIMP010000104.1:0-13773 GCA_047638855.1 Cellvibrionaceae bacterium
AATGCTTACATTCATCCAGCCGATTTTGCGTTCAAGTCGGTCGAGACGACGGGCTGCGCTAGGATCATTGCTGGTGATGCGTAATTTCCCATTTTCGGCCGCAGTCACCACCCGCTGAATTTGTCCTGGCAAGCGCAAATACGGGGTAAGATTTGCCAGTAGCGACTGAACTGAATCGGCTGAGAAATCAAACTGTTGTTCCAAGTTTAGCAATTCCATGCCGTACCCTTGAATGCTGTACCATGGGTTGATAGTTGGGTGTAAGCCCGAAGCGATGCCGGATAAAATACCCAAAGCTCGTCCTAAATAGACAAAGTTTTGGGGCACTTGAAACGGTAGATCAAACAGAATATCGCGGAACTCATTCCCGATTTCGCGTATTTCGTCGGGATCAGGGTTTGCCATTTCCATTAGATTCCGGCCGTCGAGTTTTTCCATCATGAAGTTTTGGGCTTCGATGATGCGTTCAAGGTCGGCCCCAGGCAGAAAGAAACCCATCTGGTTGTAGGCGTTGACCGCACGGCGGCCGTCTTTTTGAACGAGGCTGATCAGCACTTGCCCCATGTTTTGGCGTAAGTCGGCCGGTAGTCGGCCGATCATACCAAAGTCGATGAATATAATTTGATGCTTGCGGAATTTCCCAGCCGCACGCTCTTCATCAGTTAATTCAGGTCCTACAGGACGGATAAAAATATTGCCGGGATGGGGATCAGCATGAAAGAAACCGTGCTTGATAAGCTGAAACAGATACGATTCAATCAAATCACTCGCGACCTTTTTCGCATCAATGTCGGCCGCTTGAATCGCCTCAAGGTCGTTGATCTTTGGATTTTCGACATTTTCTAGAACAATAGCGCGTGGGGTTGAAATCTCTTCATAAACTTCCGGAATATAGATATGGTCTTGATCTGCAAAAATCACTTGGAAGCGTTTGATACTGCGTACTTCCTGCTCGTAATCTAACTCTTCCCAAAGCGTTTTCCCAAACTCCTCCATGATATTTGGAACATTGGCTCGGCGAGCGATTTTTTTGTAACGCATCAACCAAGGGGCGACGGTGTCGAGGGCGGCTAGGTCTGTATGGACAATGGCTTCAATCGTCGGCCGTAGCACTTTAATGACAACCGCAGCCCCACGCTCTCCGTTTTCGTCTTTCAGCCATGCTCGCATCGTTTGTCCCAAACTGGCGGCCGCAAGTGGCTCCATCTCAACCTCATAAAAAATTTCGTTTAA
This sequence comes from Cellvibrionaceae bacterium, assembly GCA_047638855.1. GTDB lineage: Bacteria > Chloroflexota > Anaerolineae > Promineifilales > Promineifilaceae > WTJY01. The sequence continues at coordinate 1,234 of JBLIMP010000104.1, forward strand.
ATCACCAAACTCTTTCTGCAAGGTGCGACGTATGATGGGTAGCGAAATCGATGGAACGGTATCTTGTAATCCTTGTAATTCCTGGGTGACTTCAACAGGCAAAACGTCAACACGGGCGCTTAAAAACTGACCTAATTTGATCATAACGCCACCCATCTCAACCGCTAGGTCGCGAAAACGGCGGGCAAAGCGACGCATTCGGCGTGGGCGTGAACGCAGAATGAGCCAACGTACACCCGGAATCCGGCCGAACAACACATCGATGAATGCGAAATGCAGAATAGCGCCGCCAAAAAAGCGGACGATTTTTCGATAGCGTGGTCGGTCGATGTACAGAGCGTTAGTTGTCATGCTTGCTTGATAGGTCGATTAATCGGGTCAAGGTTGACCCGTCTAGTTTTAGTTCTTTTTTAGTTCTTTTTTAGGTCGAAGGGCCTACTTTTTCACACGGGTATCAGATTTATGTAGATTATAACGGTCTCGTTATGCCTGTCACTCACCCGAGTGCAACGCGCAAAGCTCTTTAGCATGATGGGCGAGTTGCTAAAACAAAAACGACAGCCAAATGACTGTCGTTTATAAGAACGTTTAGCTTGATTTGCCGGATAGCATACCCGCTACCCTCTAATTCTATTTTTCTACGGCCCGTATTGATCGAGGACAGGAGCATACATTGCGGTAGGGCCATTTAGACAAGAACACCCTTCTGGTGGAAGTGGGGGAACATTCTCAAATTCATACACCCCTTCAATGGTTGTGCATACGGGGCACGCATCGGCCGGAGCAAAAATCCGTACTTTTGTTGCCAATCCGTTTTTGATTTTCTCTAAGGCTGCCTGATAATCCTGTTCTGTCATACGATTCCTTCAGATTTATCTTTTAGAAAAAAGGTCTATCTGTTTGTTTTAAAATTTTATATTAACAGAATGAATTTTAGTGGTTCAGCAAGCCTAGGGCAAGAAATCTGTTGGACGCGGGGGAAAAATGGCTTATTTCTTTATACTTGCCAGGATAGTTACTAGGCAAATAGGTGATTAAAAACCTCAGGCTTCGTCATTGAAAGAAAAATAAAAGAAAGAATAGGAATGACTCATGAAAATACTTGTTATAGGTGGAACACAATTTGTCGGCCGGGCGATGGCCCAAGCGGCTCTTGAGCGTGGCCATGACGTTACGCTGTTTAATCGGGGTAAAACCGGTGCTGATCTTTTTGCGACCGGTAAACTAACGGCCGAAAAGATAATCGGTGACCGAGATGGTGGCTTAGACGTTCTTGAGGGAAGAAGCTGGGACGCGGTAATCGATTCATGTGGATATTACCCACGTTTAGTACGCGACTCCGCTCAAAAGTTAAAGGATTCAGTTGGCATCTATGCATTCATTTCAACGATTTCAGTCTATTCTGACAATTCGAAAGTGGGTACGGCCGAAAATGACCTAATGAGTCGTGATGTAGGTGACCCAACAGTCGAAGAGATGACGGGCGAAACGTACGGGCCGTTTAAAGCGTTGTGCGAGGATGAGGTTTTGGCCGTTTTCCCAAATAGGCATGTCGTCATTCGGCCGGGGCTTGTCACCGGACCCAACGATCACACCAATCGTTTTGGCTATTGGCCCGCCCGCATCGCCAAAGGGGGAGATGTCTTGATCCCTGGTTCTCCGGATCGTCAGCTACAACACATTGACGCCCGTGACTTGGCCGCTTTTACCCTACATTGTATTGAGCATGAGATCATAGGGGATTTCAACGCAACAGGGCCAGATGCGATACAGACGATGGGCGAGCTCGTATCCGCTTGTCTTGACGCGTCTGGCAGTCGTGCAAACCCGATCTATGTAGATGAGACGTTTTTGTTGGAAAACGAGGTTCAGCCATGGTCAGAGTTGCCGTTTTGGATTCCAACCACTGATCCCCAAATGGCTGGCTTCTTTACATTTAATACCCAAAAAGCGATTGATGCAGGATTGACATTCCGGCCGTTAGGTGAAACAGTGCGAGATGCGCTTGTGTACGAGAATGAACGGGCGCAGGCGGCTGATTTTCACAATTGGTCGGCTAACCTTTCGCCACAAAAAGAGAGTGAGCTGTTAGAGAAATGGGCGAGTCGGTAATTCTAAAAAATTGGCACGAAAGCGACAGGAAAGCGAACTGAAGGCGCAAAAATATGGAACAAGAACAACTTACCCTTTTGATGACATGGGCGATGGTAATTACGGCTGCGGCCGGGAGCGGTTGGTATATTTGGGTCGAATATCAGATAAAAGGTAATCTGGAAAGTGTCGGCTGGTCGATTGTAGCGGTGGTTTGGTTTGTTGTACTTCGTCGTCTTTGGCATCAATGGCGACGCTGAGCCTGACATAAAAGAGCCACTCTGGTTTAACCAAAGTGGCTCTTGATTTGTTATTGTGCAAACGACTGAGGAAATTTGTCTACTTGCACTAAATGGTGACTAGTCGAAAAATTCCAACTATTACCCTATCCCGATTGCCTACGGTAGCGTTTTAGTCACGATGGGTAAGTAAATCTGAAATACTTCTGTTTCATGGGCACCCATATCACAACCTGCATATTGCGGCCGGAGAATACCCCGCTGGTCTGTTGCTAAGCAGTCATTGCTATTGGCTGCATCGATTGCGGGACTTGTCTGTGGCAAGGGGTGTGTCGCCGTTTTTCCAGGGTTATTCGTTAAGTTAAACAAAACCGTGGTAAAGACAGTTGTGGGGTCAACTTTTTGGTCGCTTGGTCCACTGGCTTCACAACCAGTCCCATCGCCAAATAGGCTGTAGCCGATAAAGGTGAATGGGGCAACGGCCGAACAATCGGCCGTGCCGTTGGTCAAGCTACTATTCGCTCTGTTACCCGCTACAATCGAATTCATGATCGACGCAGCTCGCATGTTGACGATGCCACCACCAGTTGCGGTAGCTGTGTTAGCGGCGATGGTGCTGAAATCGGCCGCCAGCGTCCCGCTGACCCAAATGCCACCACCGACACCGGCAGAGTTTCCGCTGACCGTTGTGTTTTGCAAATCAACCACCGTTAAGCTGTAAATGCCACCGCCGTTGGCCGCGCCGCTATTGCCTGAAATCGTGCTGTTACGGGCGACAAGTGTTGCGTCTTCTGCATAAATGCCTGCCCCATTTTGCCCAGCGACAACAGTGTTTGATTGGACTGTGCTGTTTTCGAGATACGCACCATACCCATCTAGACTTAGACCGCCCCCAAATGATTTTAGGGCCGCATTGCTTATGACAGTTGTATTAATGAGGAACAGGGTTTCACCTGCGATACCGCCCCCTTCATGTGCTTGGTTATTGATGAAAAGATTGTTTTCAAAAATACCCCAGCCATCAAGTCCACCTCCGTAGGTGGTGATTGTTTCAGATGTGGTGATTGCAACATTTCCACTAATGATATTGTTTTGGAAAATACCACCGCTGTAAACACCGCCACCATCTCCTTCAGTACGATTGTTTGCGATTAAACTGTTTTGAATCCAAGCTCCTGCATCGTAGGTGTAGAGCCCGCCACCATCGTCTTTCGCAAAATTATGAGTAATAAAACTGTCCTTAATTAAAGCCAAGCCATTTCCTACATAAACACCGCCCGTATAGGATGCAGACTTGTTATAGCTGACATCTGTCCCGTTTTCGAGTATCAAACTACCATAGTCGTGGTAAATGCCACCGCCACCATCGTCGCTTGGGCTTTGCACCGTGTTACTTAAAATGTCGCTGTTGTCGATGCGCGTACTGCCTACATAAGCACCAACGCCACCTCCCTCTGAATCGGCCGTGTTACTCATAATTTGGCTGTCTTGCACGGTGACCACCCCATAATAATTAAAGATGCCACCCCCCTCATCAGCATGACTTTCAGTGATGAGGCTATCTAAAATGTGAGTAATACCTTGATCTGTGTAGATTGCCCCGCCATCACCATTGCTTGTGCAGTGGGCAACCGTACTCTCAAAAACAGTCACAAACCCCTGGTAATTGTGAATGCACCCACCATCTTCTGAGGATACTCCCCCTTTGGAAGCGTCTCCATTTTGGATTGTGACATGGGTGAGATGTACCGTGGCTGCATCTACGTCGATGACCCTGCCAGTTAGATTGCCATCAATGAAGGTTGTCGCAGAACTCACCCCTTGGATCGTCAAAGTTGTTGAAATATCTAAATCACCAGTTAGTGGGTCTAAATCTCCAGATGTGGTGATTGCTCCAGCTTGGGTCAGCTTGAACGTGCCTGCGGGCAACAGTATGGTGTCCCAACCGTCGCCTGCAACACAACTGTCAACGGCCGTGTCTGTGTTGGCGGCGACAATCGCCTCGCGTAGTGAACAGGCACCGTTGGTGTTCAGCTCATCGGCCGTTGTATCGACGCTAATTGTGTGGTGGGTAGGGGGTGTGACTATCGCACTAAAGGCACTTTCTATCGCTCCGATGTCACAGCCGTTGCCTTGCGGCCGGATGTTCTCAGCTTGATCTGTTTTTAAACATAACATGCTATTTGCCGCATCTACAGCGGGGCTGTTGGCTAGCAGAGCATGTGTTTTTGGATGCGACCCATCAGGGAGTAGCGGTCCGCCATTGTCGGCCAAGGGGGCCAAAACGGTGTTGAACAGACTGGCGTGGGTCACGGTGTCATCATATCGTGTGGCTGTACAGCCACCGGTTGCACCAAATAAATTGTTGCCACCAGAAAATAGTTTGTCATCAATCTGGCAGTCGGCCGTTGGATCATCTTTGCTCCCATTGGCACTGTTGCCAGCAATAATACTATTTTGCGGAGCAACATAATACTCCGAATAAATTCCACCCCCATCATTCTTTGCCGAATTGCTGACAATGGTCGTAAACTGAATATCGGCAATACTATTTTGCGGAGCAACATAATACTCCGAATAAATTCCACCCCCATCATTCTTTGCCGAATTGCTGACAATGGTCGTAAACTGAATATCGGCCGCGGGCCAGTAGATATAGATCGCCCCACCATTATCATCCGCATGGTTATCACTGAAGGTGCTATTGCGGATTTCTGTTTGAGCATAATCGTATAGATAAACCGCCCCACCATCCGTTGAAGCATAGTTGCCAGTAAATGTACTGCCATTTACATGTAAGGATGCCTCCTCATAGATCATGATCGCCCCACCTTCGTCTGCGCGATTATTTAAGAAGGCGCTGTTTTCGACATACACCCCCCCCTCGTCATACATGTAAATCGCTCCGCCATCATTTTCAGCTACATTTTCTTCAAAAATACTGTTGATCGAGTAGGTGCCCGCATAAGCATATTGGTACACGCCTCCGCCGTCATATGCGGTGTTGCTATAGACCACTGTGTTGCTAATGATCAACGAGCCATATTCATATTGGTAAATGCCTCCCCCCTCATCAGCACTGTTATGGGCGATGGTGCTGTTTTCTAATAACAGATCATATTCAAGGAAGATGCCGCCACCTTCACCACTATCTAAATCTGTCGAGTTAAACTCAATCGTACTGTTTTTGATGATACTCACATCGTTTAGATGCAAGCCGCCCCCTGCGTCTTCGCTGTAGTTATGGTGTACCCAGCTATCATGCATGTTGAACATGACACTGCCGTCCGCATAAACCCCACCTCCTTCGCCATTTGAATTGGCTCGGTTATAGGCGATCTCGCTACTATTTATTTCTAAATAACCTTCTTCAATATAAATACCGCCTCCATAACTGGTTGAGGTGGTAATCACATAAGTTGTGTTTGTTAAGATGCCTACATTGTCTAAGGTAATTGATCCAAAATCAGCATAAATGCCTGCCCCGTTGTATGCGATATTGTTTTGAACGGTTGAATCTTTTAGTTCGATGACGGCCGCATGGCTGTAAATACCCCCTCCATTCGCGTTGGTGCTGCTCATAACGCTATTGTTTTCAATGGTGGTGCTAAAAACATGCATCAAACCAAAATCAATATGAATAGCTCCACCTGTTGTGATCGCTTCGTTTTGACTCAAGCTACTGTCACGAATAAAGGTCACCCCGTTATTTGCTTTTAGCCCACCGCCCATTTCGCTTTTACCGTTGATAATCGCGACTTTTTGCAGGTCGAGCGTGACCCCAGCATCGGCCGGGTCAACGTGTAAAATGCGATCACCCAGCACCCCATCCAATATCGTGGCTTCAGAGCCAGCCCCGATGATGTTGACCGATTCAAGAATATCAAGATCACCTGTAGCGTTTGAATCCTCATCGGCCCCCGTTAAGCTAAGTTGATAAGTGCCTGCGGGCACTTGAATGGTGTCCCAGCCATTTCCGGCCGGACATGTATCGACGGCCGTGTCTGTGTTTGCCGCCTGAATCGCCTCACGTAGTGAACAATCTCCATCACTGTTTAGCTCATCATTTGTCGTATTCACCGTTATGGTTGTGCCATTTACCGCATGAAGCTCTAAATGTTCAGGTGCGGCGAAAAGTGTTTGGGAAAACAAGACTGCTGCCAGTGGCAGACAGGTGATTGCGAATAAGTACAAGACACGCGTAAATTTTGAATCAGTTCTTTTCATTGAAAGGTTCTCCAGATATTTTTGAGATTGTTTTGACGCATTGGCATAAAACAAAAAGAGGTAAAGGGTACAGTTTGTTTTAAGGCTGTATTTGAAGGGGTGCAAAGCCAAGGAATGCTAGTAAAGTACGTATTATAGGTTTACATCTGATATAACATAGGATGTGAAGGTACTTCAAGCTGGGAAAATAGTACTGCTAGCAACCGTGACTGGTTGACGGCGTAAAGTTAGCTTAATTAATTATTTCGTACCGTGTATAAAAACTTATGTTATCTATCGTATTGGCACTCACAATTTTGATTATGCTTTTTGGCTTAGTTGGCTGTTTGATCCCGGTTATTCCCGGCAATGTGTTGATCGGCCTTGCCACTTTTGGTTTTGCATGGTGGAATGATTTTCAAATGATCGGCATTTTCCCCACCATTCTGCTGGTATCAATTTCCCTGTTTGGGGCAACGTCAGAAATTTGGATGCCATTATTAGGGGCAAAATCAAGCGGCGCATCAGGTTGGTCGATTGCGGCCGGAATTGTCGGGTCTACCATCGGCTTTGTCATAGGCGCGTTTTTCTTAGGGATTGGAGGCTTAATTGGTGGCTTGGTTGGCTATTTCTTAGGGATTTTTATTACCGAGTACGCTCGGTTAAAAGATACGTGGAAAGCGGCTAAGGCTGGATTTGGTGGCATTTTAGGATGGGGGGTTACAACAATTATTCAATTTGTGACTGGGCTTGTATCCTTTGCCGTCTTTGTTTGGCTGCTGATTAATTAAAGCGGCCGCATCGCCGTCTTAATCTCGTCCCCATCTGTCCATGCCACCGCAATCTTTGGTGTTGAAGTGGCAAATGCTAGGTTTCCGGCCGCGTCAACCACAATCATCCCCGTCATCGGGTTTGGGTAAACCGAACTCATGTATGCCACCGACGCATCTGCCGCCTGTTGAGCCGTCATCCCTTCAGCCATTTTGTCATGAGCATATTTCGCTAACAACAAACGCATAATATTTTCACCATTGCCCGTACAACCTACCGCCCCAACTCCGTTTAGAGCAAAGCCGCCTGATCCCAAGAGCGGGGCATCCCCAACACGTCCGGCCGGTTTAAACGGTGAGCCGCTCGATGATGTAGCTGAGGCCACATTCCCATCTTGATCAATCGCAACCGCTCCGACTGTGTCATGGCTTAACGGTTGGCTAGACTCCCATTCAGGCGTCAGCACACTTGCGTCACGCTCAACAAACGCCCGCCAAGATTCTTCATCCACCAGCTCAAGATTTGGTATCAATGGTATCCCTAGCTCACGAGCCAAGTCGTCAGCCCCAGCCCCCACGAACATACAATGATTTGTTTCTTCCATGACCTTACGTGCCAGCGAAATTGGATTTTTAACCCGCTCTACGGCCGCAACTGAGCCAAAATCATGCATTTTTCCATCCACAATAAGCGCATCTAGCTGTACCACCCCATTTCGATTGGGAGGTACGCCGGTCCCGGCTTCAAACGTGGGAGCATCTTCTAAATAGTTCACCGCTTTTTCAACCGCGTCTAAGGCTGACCCACCGGCCGCGAGTATGTCGCGGCCGATTTTTGCGGCTGCTATTAAGTCAGGAACTTTTTGAGCATCTTGCTCGTCGGGCCAGTCCCATGCCCCGCCATGAATGATGATTCCGTATTTTGTCATTTGATCTCACTTTTCTGTTATTTTGAGTTTTCGCTAGCTTTAATCAGGATTTGATCGCGTTCTGACAAGGTTTCAGAGGCTTGTCTAGCTAAAATAAACTTTGAACTAATCACATACTCGTCAGCCAGTTGTTCGGCCGAAAACATTTTTTCCGGCCGATAATCGGCCGCTCTTGCCGTATAAATGAGCCACACAAAATGAGGGTAACGGTGACGAAAGTTTTTCGGTTTTGGGGAAGTGTGTTTAAGATGGACAAAGCCAAACAGCTTTAGATCCCGAATCGTCCAGCCGGTTTCCTCAGCTACCTCCCGGTGCACCGTTTCCTCAAGCGATTCTCCCTCTTCTCGTCGGCCGCCAGGCAAAATATGAAACTCGTTTTCAGCTTCTTCAATCGTTAAAATCTCATCCCCCTTAAAGACCATCGCCCGCACAGACATGATGGTATCAACAGGTGGAATTTTGTCACTCAGATAGTAGTTGATTTCGAGCTGAACCAGCCCTTTTCGCCAAGCGTCTGTTTCGCTAAAGATCGGCTCGTAGCTTTTAAGAAAATCAACTAATTCAGAATCGTTCATTAACCTACTTCCTCATCTGGTCGATCATTCCAATCAACTCAAATCGTTTTTAGCTCCATAAATTGATCATAGGCATGAATCGAATGACCCCGACTATTAAGGCCTGAGTATTCAAACCTGCCACATTTGAAAACCCATTATGATCTATCAACCCATTTTATCCAATTTCAACTGGTACTAAAAAAGGTCTCTTTACACCGGAATGTCAAACTCAGCTGCGATTTGAGACATCGTATCCCCACTTTGAACCACATAAACGGCTGGAAGCGCTTCACCACCGCCAATTCCGGCCGCAGGTTGAGCCTCGTTTGATTCAACAGTTTCTGCTTCGGTACCCAAAGACCCTTCTGCCGTTGCCCCATTTGGCAAATCAGCAGGCAAGATGAGAGATTGCCCTGCCCAAATCCAGTTTAGGTTAACGATGTTATTGCTGGCTGCGATTTCAGCAAGCGAAACCCCAAATTTTTGAGAGATGCTTGATAATGGGTCCCCATTTTGGATCGTATAAACAGCTGACTTTATGTTTGTTTGGGCTGCTAATGGGATAGTGAAAGCAAAAAATGAAATAATTAAAACAATCGACAAGCGCTGTTTGTAGCCTTTGTGACTCCTAATAATTCAGAAGAGTGGATTAGATAACTAGCTTATTATGGGCCCACCACTAGCTTGCTGTAAAGTAGCTGTTGGGATGGCGTGAAGAAATCAGCAAATTTTGAGTTTGGACGCACTGGACTACTTTTGTAGACACTTTTGGCTTAAAAGTTGTTGGACGTTTGCCATATTTAACCGTTTTGCAGATACTTACAGGGCTAGATATAAACCGTATTAAAAGCTAACCATTGCAGTAAAACGCAAAACAGATATAAATTTGTAATAAGCTTTTATTTCAACAATTTTCTTTCTATTTCCCCTTCTACTTCTCCTTCTATTTCACACGTCCCATGAGGTCATGACAATGCACGAAGTCCAAACTGCCGGGCAAGAAATTACTCGCTATATCACCCCAAAATCTGTAGCTGAAACGCTAACCCATCTGAAAGGGTTGCAAGGCTCCGGCCGGATTGTCGCCGGAGGCACCGACCTGATTCTAGAGCTAGAACGCAACGGTCGGCCGGGGGTCGAAACCCTACTTGATGTTTCGCGCATCCCTGGGCTGGATCGCATCAGCCAAGATAGTGACGGCACCATTCATTTGGGGCCGATGGTGACCCACAACCAAGTGGTTGCCAGTGAATTGCTGGTTGAAAAAGCACTGCCGCTGGCCCAAGCCTGCTGGGAAGTTGGCTCGCCCCAACTGCGCAATCGGGCAACGGTGGCAGGTAACTTGGTTACCGCCAGCCCGGCCAATGACACGATTTCGGCCCTGTGGGCGTTAAACGCCAGCGTCACACTCAATTCGGTAGATGGGGGAGAGCGGACCGTGCCGTTGCGCAACTTCTATCTGGGACCACGCAAAACGGTGATGACGGTTGATGAAATGTTGACGAAGATCAGCTTCCCGGCCGTGCGTGCCAACCAACGAGGCATGTTCATTAAACTAGGGCTACGCCGTGCCCAGGCGATTTCTGTGGTACACGTGGCGATGTTGCTGACTTTTGCTGATGATGGCGAAACGGTAACAGCGGCCGCCATCGCCCAAGGGAGCGTGGCGGCGACGATTATTAGTACGCCTGATGCTGAAAAATATTTGGTGGGCAAAACACTATCGGCCGACGTGATCGCTGAAGCGGCCCGTTTGGCCCAATCGACCCCGACTCCGATTGACGACTTGCGCAGTACGGCCGACTATCGCACTGAGCTGATCGGGGTCATGGTCGGCCGTGGGCTAAAAGCTCTGTGTGACAGCAAACAGGCGATGATGTGGCCGGACAATCCAGCTTTGCTCGTGGGGCAGGGTGAAACCAATCCTGCTAAAAACCAGACCGGTTTAATCGAAAACGACACCCCGATTGAAGCGACAATCAACGGCCGAACAGTGACGGCTGAAAACGCCGCTGGCAAAACCCTGCTCGACTGGTTGCGTGATGATGCGGGACTGACCGGATCAAAAGAAGGGTGTGCCGAAGGGGAATGTGGGGCGTGTACCGTTTACCTCGATGGGAAAGCGGTGATGGGCTGTTTGGTCCCGGCCGGACGGGCGCACGGGGCAACGATTACCACGATTGAAGGGTTGGCTGATGGTGATAAATTAGCGCCTTTACAACAGGCGTTTATCGACGAAGCGGCCGTGCAGTGCGGCTACTGTATTCCTGGATTTATTATGTCTGGGGCAAAACTTTTAGAAGAGCATCCGAATCCGACAACGGCCCAAATCAAACAAGGGCTGAGCGGGAATTTGTGTCGCTGTACCGGCTATTACAAAATCATGCAGGCGGTTGAAGCGGTAGCTAAAGATAAAGAGGTGGCATAATGACCTTAGGAACATCAGAAAAACGAATCGACGCGGCCGGAAAAGTGACCGGCGCAACCCGCTATTCGGGCGACATCCAAACGGCCGACATCAAACACGGCCAATTTGCGGCCGACGACTTCCTGCACGCCGTTGTCGTGTTTAGCGACCAAGTTCACGCCCGCATGTTGAGCATGGATTTGACTGCGGCCGAAGCTGTGCCGGGCGTAGCTGGCATCTACACCAGCAAACACGTCCCGCTCAACGAGTACGGCCTGACCCTGTTTGACCAACCGGTTTTTATCGGGTGTGAAACAAACGGCAAGAGCAACGTCCCCTCTGACGTCAGCCGGTGGGAGGCTGACCATGTGGCGATTGTCGTGGCAGAAAGCGTTGCAATCGCCCAAGAAGCCGCCGCCAAGATCGCCATTGACTGGGAGCAACTACCCATCTTCCCAGACGTTGACAGTGCGCTGGCAACTGACGTGAAGCTACACCCCGAAAGCGAAGCGGCCGGAAACGACTACTACAAAATGAAAATCCGCAAAGGGGACATGACCTTGGGTTGGGAGCAGGCTGACGTAATCGTCGAAGGGGAATATGTCGTCCCTCATCAAGAACACGCCTATCTCCAGCCCGAAGCGGGCGTTAGCTACATCGACGACGCTGGGCGAGTCACCGTCGAAATCGCTGGGCAATGGACCCACGAAGATCAAGAGCAAATTTGCCATGCGCTCCAGTTACCGGCCGAAAAAGTGCGCGTCATCTACCCAGCCATCGGCGGGGCGTTTGGCGGCCGGGAAGACATGACCTTGCAGATCGTTATGGCGTTGGCCTCGCTCGAACTGCACAAACAGGGGATCACCCGGCCGATCCGCTCCCAATGGTCGCGCGAAGAGAGCATCGTGGGGCATCACAAACGGCATCGGGGCAAAGTAAAAACAAAATGGGGAGCGACCAAAGACGGGAAAATCACGGCCGTTGAAGCGGACGTTTTCCTCGACGCTGGGGCGTACAACTACACCAGCAACAAAGTGCTGGGCAACTTCCACATCTGCGTCGGCGGGGCATACGACATCCCCAACGCCCGCATCGACAGCAGCGCCGTCTACACAACCAGCGTCCCTGGCGGGGCGTACCGTGGCTTTGGCGCACCTCAAGGAGCGTTTGTGGCCGAATCCCAGATGAACAAATTGGCGGCCGCTTTGGGCATGGACCCAGTTGAACTCCGGCTCAAAAACTGCCTGCGCGAAGAGAGCATGCAGATCACCCAAGTCGCCATGCCCCCTGGGGTCAGTTTGCCCCAGGTGATTCAATCTTGTGCTGATAAGGCTGGATGGG
>JBLIMP010000105.1:0-13727 GCA_047638855.1 Cellvibrionaceae bacterium
CTCGAATCACAAGCGTTGACATGCTCAAAAAAGCGAACGGGGGCGAAATTGCCCGCAACATGAGCGCCTCTTTGCACGACATGGGTGACGGGGTGTTGCTCTATGAATTCCACTCAAAAATGAACGCCATTGATGGCGACATGGTTGAGATGGGGAACAAAGCGCTCGAACTGCTCGAAAATGATGAGTGGCTTGGTATGGTGACTGGCAACAATGGAAAAGATTTCTGTGTGGGTGCCAATGTCGCTGTTGTGGCAATGAGTGCGGCCCAAGGGATGTGGGATCAAGTTGAGAAAGGGATTAAAGAGCTACAACAACTAACTTACAACCTGCGTCATAGTGCTAAACCGGTTGTTTCTGCCCCACATCAACGAGTATTAGGCGGTGGCGTTGAGATGACGATGGCGGCTTGGGAATCGGTGGCTGACCATGAAACTTATATGGGCTTAGTTGAAGTCGGTGTTGGCCTAATTCCGGCCGGTGGTGGCTTGAAAGAGCTTTTGCGCCGCAAAATGAACCCCGTTATGACCAATCCACATGGGGATGCGATTGTGCCGATGCAGGAGATTTTCCAGCAGGTGGCAACGGCAACTGTCGGTGTGACCGGTGCATGGAACGCGAAATCGCTGGGCTATTTGGAAGAGGATGACACGATTGTCTTTAACAGTGACCATCGTTTAAGCACGGCCAAAATGCGGGTGTTGCAATTGTCGGAAAGCGGCGCACGGCCGCCAGAAGCTGTGAAAGTTTACGCAGCCGGACGCGACGTATCTGCAGCGATGCAGTTGGGCATTCAGAGTTTTGTCTGGGGCCGTTATGCTTCAGAGCATGACCAACTCATCGGCAACAAATTGGCTTATGCCTTATCTGGTGGCAATATTTCAAGTCCGGCATGGGTAGATCAGTGGTACATTTTGGACCTTGAGCGTGAAGGATTCTTATCGCTTTTGGGTGAACAAAAGACGCTTGATCGTATTACGCATATGTTGACGAAAGGTAAACCGTTACGGAATTAGTAATCAGTGACCAGTAAACAGTGATCAGTGGGTTGTGTAAAACCCGAACTGGTCACTTGTCACTGGCTACTAAGGAACTGAACTATGAGAGAAGCAGTAATTGTCGCGGCGAGTAGAACGGCCGTGGGTAAATCTTTAAAAGGGACAACGAGAAATCTGCGTTCTGACGACATGATGGCGGCAGTGATCGAAGAACTGATGCGCCAAACAGATGGGAAACTTGATCCAGCCACTATCGACGACCTGATTGTGGGCTGTGCCATGCCAGAAGCGGCCCAAGGGCTAAACTTTGCCCGTACAATTGCGTTACGGGCCGGTTTGCCCGTAGACGTGCCAGGACAAACGGTGAACCGTTTTTGCTCCAGTGGCTTGCAAACAATCGCCATGGGTGCGGAACGCATTATTGCGAATGGTGCTGACACGATTATTGCGGGTGGCGCTGAAACGATGTCGCTTGTGCCGATGTCAGGGTTTCGAGTTTCTCCGAATCCGCACATGGTGCAAAACATGCCTGAAATTTATATGGGGATGGGATATACGGCTGAACAAGTAGCTGACGAGTGGGATGTGACCCGTGAGGACATGGATCAGTTTGCGTACGAGAGCCATATGAAGGCGGCGGCCGCCACTGAAAAAGGGTATTTCGCCGATGAGATTGTGCCTGTGAAATTCACCGATGTATCGGCCGGACCCAATGGGCCAGTTGAACGCGAGGTTGTGTTTGATACGGACGAGCATTTGCGGGTACAGACGACGGTTGAAGGTCTAGCGAAGCTTAGACCCGTGTTCCGCAATGGCGGCCGGGTGACGGCCGGTAACTCTTCGCCACTCAGCGATGGTGCGGCCGGTGTGATTGTGATGGATCGTGAAACGGCTGAGGCGCAGGGTTTAAAGCCATTGGCACGATTTGTCGGCTTTCAGGTGGCAGGTGTCCGGCCGGAAGTGATGGGTGTTGGGCCGATTAAGGCTGTGCCAAAGTTGCTGGACCGTGTCGGCATGACGCTTGACGATATCGATTTGATTGAGCTAAACGAGGCGTTTTCGGCGCAGGCATTGGCTGTGATTCGCACATTGGAGCTTGATCCTGCTAAGGTGAATGTCAACGGTGGGGCGATTGCGTTGGGGCATCCGTTGGGATGCTCGGGTGCGAAGCTGACGGTTCAGTTGATTAATGAGATGAAGCGGCGTGGTAGCAAGTATGGCATGGTGACGATGTGCATCGGTGGGGGCATGGGTGCGGCCGGTATTTTTGAGAATTTGAATTAATTGGTCCGATCAATTAAAGTTTGTCCCGATCAATTGAGTTTGTCCAAATCAATTAAGTGTGTCCAAAAATTTGATTGAGACGGCAGAACTGATCAATTAAGTTTGTCCTAAATTAAGAGGTCTGATGAAAATCAGGCCTTTTTTTATTTCAGGTTTTCATTAAATACGGCCATTAGGCTAGAGGCGTTGAATCCAAATTATGTTTAAAAGCAATCATGTTGGTTCAAAAATCAAAAGGTACTTTAGCTAAAAGCTATTGTCGATTTGCACGATAAAAGGTGCCAGCCGAAAGGCTTCAAAATCAGACTCTTAAATAATGACCTATACTGCAATTAGTGGCTCTTCCGCAAATTTAGTGCAACGAGAAGAAATCATATAATCTCATCAAACTGAAGGAGGTTTTCTTTATGCAAGAGATCATACTTAATGAGAAGGATTATGAAATAGACCGCTATTGGATAGAGGACTATGAATTAATAGTCGAAGCCCATACAAAAAGTCGCTTTGCAACTTGCCCAAAATATCAAACCAGATCAAAATCAATTCATAGTCGTTATCAACGAAAACCACGAGATTTACCTATAGTTAATAAAGTTTTGCAGCTTAAACTGTTGGTTCGCCGTTTTCGGTGTGATAATCAAGATTGTCCTCAGAAAACATTTGTAGAGCGGTTAGATTTAGTGGGCTGGTATCAGCATAAAACAAAAAGGCTGACAGAAAGTTTGCATCAAATTGGATACAAACTGGGCGGAGCCGGAGGAGCGGCATTACTTTCAGCATTGCACATGCAAAGTAGTGGGGACACATTACTACGCTTAGTAAAACAGGCTCCTTTAAAGGAACAACCTCTACCCAAAGTGATTGGTGTGGATGATTGGGCATTTCGTAAGGGTGTCACATATGGCACAATTATTGTTGATTTGGAAACGAGAAAACCAATTGACTTACTGCCAGATAGAACCGCAGATACCTTGGCGAATTGGTTGTCTAAGCATCCTCAAATCACAATGGTGAGTCGGGATCGATCTTCTGAATATGCTCGGGGGATTACAAAAGGTAGCCCTACAGCTCAACAAATCGCAGATAGGTGGCACCTACTTTTAAATATACGTCAAATGACAGAGCGATGGACAGCTAACGCCCATCAAAAACTTAAACTACTTCCTTACAGCCAAGAATTAGTATCATCCCTCAAGGAAAAGCGTAGAGAACCATTTTTTGATGCACATAAAGTCGTTGATGAGAGCAGGAAGAGTCGAGAACGGCGTATCGTATTATATGAAAAAATACAGCAGCTCAAGCAGGATGGTCAAGACATCAATAAGATTTCCAAAACCCTGAAGCTGCATTGGGAAACTGCCCGGAAATATTATAGGGCTGAAAGCTTTCCTGAGCGGAGTAGAGGCTCGACACGTCCTACAATCATTGACCCCTTTATTCCATACTTATACAAACGCTTACAAGAAGGATGTGAAAATGGCCAACAGCTATGGCGCGAAATCAAGTTACAAGGATATTCAGGTTCTGCCCAACAGGTCGGTCGCTGGCTTAGCCCCCGTCGATCAATACCGTCGCCTTCATCAAGCAATAAAGATATATCTAGCAGTCAAGCCAAAATTAACCAATTTAAAAAAACTAAAACGATCCCACGTTTACTTGGTGCCAAACATCTGGCGTTGCTGATTAGCTGTAAACCAGATCGGTTAAGTGATGAAGAACAATTGTGGCTCAAACACATTTTTCAAGAGCCTCAAGTTGAAAAGTTATATGGTATTGTTCAACACTTTATTGAGATCATTTGTGATCGATTAGCTGACAAATTTGAACCTTGGGTGCAAGATGCACTCGCTATAAACATCTCAGCTGTATCATCTTTTGTGGGTGGGCTAAAAAAGGATTATTCAGCGATTCATGCCGCCTTGATATATCCTTGGAGCAATGGGCAAGTCGAGGGTCAGGTCAATCGTTTGAAGCTAATAAATCGACAAATGTATGGTCGAGCCAGCTTTGAATTACTCAAGGCCAGAGTGCTACCTTAAGCAACTTGCACTAAATTTGCGGAAGAGCCACTAATTGCAGTATATGTCAGTGCGACTTTAGTCGCTTTAATCGGAGAAATAACGGCTGAAGCCATGACTACGAACAGGTGTTGAATAGTTACGTCGTTTTACTCATACGCCAAAACTTCTCGAATGGTGAGGCGAGCCGCATTTCGAGCCGGGATAATACTGGCGATTGTTGCCAGCACCAAAACCCCAATAAGCCATATCCAAAACCCTTGAACGCTAAAATAAAGGGGTAGCGGGGAGTTGATCATTGCGTCACTGACGATGCTTAAAAGCCCATAACTAATCGGAAACGAGAGAACCGCGCCTAGTACCCAACTGATAAAGCCAATTGAAAGCCCCTCTAAAATGACAGATCGCATAATCTCATTGTCAACAGCGCCGATGGCTCGCATGACGCCGATTTCACGGGTGCGTTCCAATACGTTCATTGACATGGTACCGGCCAGCCCAATTGAGCCGACAACGGCCGTGAGCAACGCCATCGTCATAAAGAATGTAACTAAAACACCAATCGCATCGGCCGCACTGGCGGTTGTCGCTTTACCCGCTTCGATATTACTGACACTAAAGCCCGCTTCATCAAGTCGATCATTAAGTTGCTTGGCCGCTAATTCTTGCGAAGCAATTGAATGGTTCCGGGTAAGAATGCGGAATGAACTCCCCTGGCCTACAAACCCCGTTATTGGAGCAATGATGTCATACGGAGCATACGCTAAAATCGTTTCACCGTTTGGATCAGGGAATGCAAATATACCGATGATAAGCCAAAGTTCTTCACGATCTCCAGAGAGCTTGATTGGGATTGAATCGCCTGGTTTAAGGTCAGGGAGAACCTTGAGCACATTATCAGCAATGACAATCCCTTTGGTGTCTGTTGTATTGAGCCAACGGCCGGCAAGAATACGGGGTTTAACCAGCTCGCTTTCGGCCGGAGGTGCCAAGAAAGTCACCGACTCGCCGCTGTCAGACCCTGGGATTTGCACCTCACCAGAGACGGCCAACCATGGTTCTACAAACTCAACCCCTGGCACTTCCATCGCGATTTGGGTGACGCGATCTGTTCGATACGGCCGATCCATATCGACAATGACGTCGGCGATAAAAAGGTTGCCGATTGAGTCGATAAATTCATTTAGAGATTCACGAACGTTAAACACAGCGATAAAAATCGCACCGGCCATGGTGAGCGTGAACAGCGTGAGTGCCAGACGGCCGCGTTTGCGAAACGTATTGCGGATTGAGAGCAAAACCGGCCGGGAAAGCCACGCAATTGATTCACCAATACGGTCAAGCACAGAATTACCGCCGCCACTTTCGCCGCCTACCGTATTGCTGATTGCCCGTGAAACTGTGGTACGGGCTCCAGAGCGGACGGGAATAAAGGCAGACGCCAGCGGTACGAGGATTGCAATAAGCAGCTGGGTGATGATTGATGCGGGGATAAACCGGAAGCCTTGAAGCGAAACAGCAAGTAGGTTCGCCAAATAGCTGGCTAGCGCATATCCACCATAACTCGAAAGCGGAATTGAGACCGCTAAGGCCAAAAAGCTAAACGACAAGATCAGCATTAAATACATGCCGACAATTTGAAAACTGTGCGCCCCGATAAGCTTCATCACCCCAATTTGGCGCAAATGCTGGCTTAGCAAAGCGCTGAGCGTATTGGCGATCAACGAACTGCCCAATAGCAACATCAAGCCACCCATCGCACCCAGTACTCCTAGAATCGCCAAAACAGTTGATTCCATCGGATGTTCGCGCGTGGTGCCTGTCCATCGGCGGAAAACCCGGTCGTCACGCTTTTTAAGTCGCTCTTCAACCCGGTCTGCCACTTCTTCGATATGCGCGATGTCGTTCGGGTCTCCCTCTACTGTTGCCAGAATTTGGTTAAACGAGCTGTCACGCCCCATCCATTCAAGTGATGCTAGAGTAACGTATGCATGGGGGTCCGCATTGGGTCCACCACGCACACCCTGATCTTGTACAAAGCCAGCCACGGGCATTTCACGTGTGGTTCCGTTGGCCAATTGCACGAGTAAAACATCGCCAATAGCGACATCAAGCGTTTCGCGAATGCGGTTTTCGAGCAGAATTTCACGTCGGCCGGGGATCGATTCCCCTTCGATCAGTTCATGTACAAAGATTTCGGATTCATTGAAATCTTCCATGCCGATTACGATTAAGCCACGCCATGTGGAACCATTGTCTTGACTAATGCGCAAGACGGCCCGATGACGCCCTTCAACCTTGTCTAAGCCATCGACCTTTGCAATCGTATCGACAAAGCCCTGATCAAACGCCGGAATATTGAATTCGATATTGGCTGGCGAAACGGCCGAATAGCTGACCTGCATATCTTCGGCCAAAATGATATAGGCGGTAATGATTGTGCCTAAAGCAAAAACCCCCACTGCGATCGATACGACGACGAGTGCGGTACGGGAGCGATTTTCCCATAAATCGAGAAGGACTTTTCGCCAGCGGGGGCGTGCGTCCCAGCCTGAACTAGGTGATGTGTTGTTTTGAGTTGACATGTTGAGTGGTTTAATCGCCAGCGACTAGTGCGTGTTGTTCATTGATTGCGGGTTGCAAGTCGCTGCTTATTGAAAGCTCCGGTTCGTCTTCTTGGTTGACGACAAGTCCATCGGCCAAAGTGACGGTGCGATGGGTGAAGCGGGTTAGGCCGGGATCATGGGTCACGATGAGGATCGTTTTGCCATCGGCCGAAAGTTTGTTGAATAGATTGATAATCTTATTGGCAGACTTTGAATCTAAATTCCCAGTCGGCTCGTCGGCCACAATAATGGCCGGATCGGTCGCCATTGACCTTGCGATAGCCGCACTTTGCTGTTGCCCGGTTGAAAGTGCATCGGGTAGTTTGCGGGCCTCTTTTTCAAGCCCCACCATTTTGAGCAGCTCCATAGCGCGTGCCGGCCGTTCAGAACGCTCAAACACATTGCCATAATCCATCGGAAGCATGATATTTTCGAGAAGTGTGAGGGTCGGGAGCAGTTGGAAAAACTGGAAAACGATTCCGATATTTTTTCCACGCCATTGTGCCCGTTGGCTCTCTCCCATGTCGTAAATTTTTTCACCCCCGATAGTGACTTCACCCGTAGACGGATGGTCGATACCGGTAAGCATGTTGAGCAGCGTTGACTTGCCGCTGCCCGATTTGCCGACAATGGCGACAAAATCCCCGTAATTAAAATCGAGGTTAATCCCTTTGAGGGCGGTAAATTCACCGGCCGGGCCACGATACGTTTTAACTACATCTTTCAAGCTAATAGCAACTTCGTTTTTGACAGCTTCATTCTGCCCAAAAACCGGCTCAAGCGTGATATCTTTTAAATTTTCTGCTTCTGTATCTTCTTCGCTTTCGGCCGC
The DNA here is from genome assembly GCA_047638855.1 of Cellvibrionaceae bacterium. Classification (GTDB taxonomy): domain Bacteria; phylum Chloroflexota; class Anaerolineae; order Promineifilales; family Promineifilaceae; genus WTJY01. The sequence continues at coordinate 7,739 of JBLIMP010000105.1, forward strand.
ATATTGGCCGATGGCTTTGATTTTGCCGTTTTCATCTAGCTCTGGCTCCGTTACAACCCCATCTGTAATGTAGAGCACCCGATCAAAACGGTCAGCCAAGTTCATGTCATGGGTAACCATAATCACCGTCTTGCCTTGGGCCACAAGCTTTTCAAAAATGCCAAAAATGCGGTCAGACGTTTTTGTGTCCAAACTGCCAGTTGGTTCGTCAGCGACAATCACCTGTGGGTCGTTGACTAGCGCACGAGCAATGGCAACACGCTGCTTTTGACCGCCAGAAATGTGAGCTGGGATTTTGTGTGAGTGCTCCCCGATTTCAACCGCTTCTAGTAACTCCCGTGCTTTTTGACGGCTTTTGCGCCTTTGGAAAATGCCTGCAAAGTCTTGAGGCAAGACAACGTTGTCTACCAAGCTTAGCATGGGTAAAAGCTCGAATGACTGATACACAACGCCCACGTGCTTTCCACGCCATGTTGCAAGCTGATTCTGGTCTAAAGCATGAATCGGGTGGGTTGACTGATGGGTGGAGTCGGCCGGATCGGTGTATACCACCTCACCAGAGCTAATGCGACTGACCCCTGAAAGCATACTGAGCAAGGTTGACTTCCCGGCCCCAGATTTGCCAATAATACCAAGGAACTCCCCTGGATAAATATCAATGTTTACCTTATCGAGTGCGGTAAAGTCACCGGCACCAGTGGTATAGACTTTTGTAACATCTGTGAGTTGAAAAATCGGATGTGTTTGTTGTGAATTGTTGTTGTGAGCCATCAAAAAAATAATATTGTTAGCAATAACAATATTTCGTGGTTTCTAGTTTTAACGTTTTAAATGGGAAAATCTTAAATCTTAGGTGTATGCCCATGGCATACGTCCTTTACCAAAGAAAGTAGGACAAATCTGATTTTAACCTGCCGCCCTTTTACTTGTTCGTCACGCAACCATATCTGATATTAATTCTTATCTTTTTAGATTTGAAGAATTATCTCATAGTTGCTAACATTGGACACTGTGTCTAATATTGTATTTAGCATCTATTAAATTGCAACAGGTAAACTGTCCAAGTGTCTGTTTTTAGACGTGCGTATAAAATTATGAATCGAAAACCTAGCAGGCAGACATTACGAACAAGACGACTTTTGCAAGAAGCATTGATTTCATTGGTGCAAGAGCAAGATTTTAGCAAATTGCGTATTCAGGATATTACCGATCGGGCAGATTTGGGCCGTGCTACTTTTTATATGCACTATAGCGATAAAGAGGATCTATTGGCGGCCGTGGCTGAAAAGGCGTGTGAAGAAGTTGAGAGCCAATTCGGCAAGGCGGCCGGTTCACAAGGGTTTATCGGCCTTCAGTGGGCCTTAGAACATTCTAAAGATCAGCCAGAGTTATATCGAGTCGTCTTTGGTCATCAGCGTTCTGTGGAACGCATTCGGAGTTTTATTATTGATCGGGCCACAGAAGATCTGAAAATGAAAAACCAAGCGATGGGAGTCGAATCTGGCCCAGAAGTAGATGTAACTGCTCATATCATGGCTGGCGGGATGTTGGGTGTTCTAAAATGGTGGCTAAACAATGATGAAGTTCTTTCCCCAGAGCAACTCAAAAATATTTTTAACCAATTGATGACAGAGGGTATTCATCAATTAAAGGCGATATAAAGAGACTATGAATAAACCTATACGCGTAGAATTACCAACCCCATTTGCGATTGGGAGTGTAAATGCTTGGCTTTTCACGGAGCCTGAACCGATTTTGGTTGATTGTGGTCAAAAAACTGCTGATTGTATTCAAGCTTTAGTAGCCGGACTGGCTGAACATAATCTTACAATTGGCGACCTTAAAAAGGTCGTGATCACACACGCCCATGTGGACCATGCCGGATTAGCCGGTTACATTGCTGAAAATAGCGAAGCGGAATTTTGGGTGTCGGAATATGCATGGGAATGGGTCTGTGATTTAGACACGCAGTGGGCCGCACGCACCCTGTTTATGCATGAAACTGTGATAAAGGGTGGAATGCCAGCCGCCACGGCCGAAAAGCTGCACGCCTCGATGGGGCGTATCCATCATATTTGGGAACCGGTACCGGTTGAACGGATGGTTCGCTTTACAACTGATAGCAAATTGCAAATGGGTGGCTCTGCATGGGACGTGATTTATGCACCTGGTCACACCACAAGCCAAACTTGCTTTTTTGAACCTGAAAGCGGGATGTTGATTTCGGCCGACATGCTGCTGCACATGGCCCCGGTCCCTGTCATCGAACGCAACGCACAATTAGAAGAAGATGGGACCGTGACCCGTGCCCCCGGATTATTGCAACACATGCGCTCGCTTGAAACATTTTATGCGCTAGACGCAACCGCCGTATTCCCTGGGCATGGGGATGAGTTTGCCAAACCCCACAGGGAGATGATTGATCGGCAACGAGGGCGGATTCATAAGAGAAAGGAGCAGTGCTATGAGCTGGTTGCGGCCGGAAATCAAACGATTTTTGGGCTAACCAACATCATGTATGCCCATTTTCCAGAAGATTCACGCATTACCGGTTTTGCAATGGTGCTGGGGTATCTTGATCTGTTGATCGATGAAAAACGGGTTCTGCAAGAGATCGACGACGGGGTTTGGCAATTTAAGGCCGCCTAAAACAAGTATCGAGTTAGAAGCTTGCATAAGAGGCTGTGTTCTATGAAAACATCGTTCAGATTTCAAAATTTGCAAGAGCAGATTAACCAAACGGCCGCTGGCTTGTCTTTAGCCCAGCCTGTAGGCGATGGGGCGATCCAGGCAGTTGCCGCCCCTTATCGTATTTGCCCCATCGGGGCGCACGTTGATCATCAGGCGGGGGCGGTGTTGGGGGTGGCGATCAATGCTTACACCGTTTTGGTTTTTGCGCCGTCGGCCGATGGGATGGTACGGCTGACCAGCGCAGACTTTGCTGGCGAGATCGCTTTTTCGGCCGTTGCACCGCTTTTTTTTGTAAAAGATTCTGCAAAAGATTGGGGCCGTTATGCACGCGGAGCGGTTTTTGCACTGCACAAACTATTTCCCAACCAAATCACAACCGGTTTAACCGGCCACATTTCCGGCCGTCTGTTGGGCGCTGGGCTTAGCTCGTCCGCTTCGGCCGGGGTTGCTTATCTGATGGCTTTGTCCAAGGTGAATGACCTGACTTTGACCCAGGCTGAGTTGGTTGAGTTAGACCGGGTGATTGAAAATGAATATTTGGGGCTGAATAATGGCATCCAAGACCAGACAACAATCGTTTTCGGCCGGGCCGATGGGATTGTGCATCAGGATACCCGCAACCGCATTGTGACCGCTGTCCCCCATCCGCCCCAGTATAAAGATGTCGCCTGGCTGGTGATTTTTTCCGGCTTTACCCGTGAATTAACCTCGTCCGGGTTTAATGATCGGGTGGCGGAGTGCTGGCAAGCGGCCGGGCAATTGCGGCCAGGGGCCAAGCTTTTAGGCGATGTTTCACCCGAACATTATTTAGAGAACCGAACTGAATTGCCTCAGGATCTGCAACGACGAGCGGCCCACTATTTTACAGAAACGGCCCGGGTTGAGCAGGGGAAAACAGCATGGGCGGCCGGTGACTTTAAACGTTTTGGTGAATTGATGAACCGCTCGTGTGAAAGTTCGGTACATCAATATGAATGTGGGTCGGAGCCACTTATCAAACTGCATGAAATCGCTTTGCAAACGGCCGGGGTGCTGGGCAGTCGGTTTAGCGGCGGCGGCTACGGAGGCTGTTTGGTTGCGTTGGCGCAGCGGGATCAAGCGGAAGGGGCGATTGAGCAAATACTTAAACAGTATCGGCTGGCGTATCCGCAAAAAGCGGATGTGTGTGCGGGCTGGCTGGTGGATGGGGTAGATGGGGCTTCAACTGTCATTGTGTCTGAACAGACAGGTTAGAAAATAATAGAGAGTTTAGTTTGAAATTGGGCAAGAGTCCGGCCGTTTTTTTTGATGAACTTAAGCAGGATCAGCGATCTTTCCCCAATCGGTTGACCTGATTAAGGTGGAGCCGACGAGAAGATAAGTGGCAGATAAATAGTGTATTGGGTAAAGGTAGCTGTCACCGTTTTAGCTGCGTCCATCGTCACGACACAATTTCCCGTGCTACTACAGCCTGCACCACTCCAACCGGTAAAGTTAGAGCTACTATCGGCCGTGGCTGTGAGGGTCACTATTGTGTCTGCATTATAAGGAGCGGAACAGGTAGAGCCACAATTGATACCGGCCGGAAGCGACCTAACCGAACCAGTCTCGCTCTGCACGGATTGTTTCTGTTACCCCTCCAAACCCGCGGGGAGGTGGTCAATCGTGTATTCGTGTGGCTTTCTCAAAATAACGGCCGCTGTTTGTAGTCAGGTCATGTAGGCTGGCGACTTCTCTTGCAAAAAGCCACCGGCTCAAGTAATCTGCGGCATGCAATCCAATCAACAAGAACTCAACCCACAAGAACTCAACCAACAAGAGCTCAACCCACAAGAAACAAACCAAGCCATCAAGCCAACCCTCGCCGTTTTACTCGCCGCTGGACGGGGAAAACGCCTCCGGCCGTGGACCGACACCGTCCCGAAACCACTGCTACCGGTGCACGGTCGGCCGACACTCGACTTCACACTCCAGGCACTTAAGCAAGCTGGAGTTGAACAGGTGGTGTTTGTCGTCGGCCATTTGGGTGATCAAATTATTGACTATATCGGTAACGGCTCAGCCTGGGACATCGATCCCTATTTTTGTGAGCAGACTGAACTGCTTGGGACCGCCTATGCTTTAAAAATGGCGGCCGACGCCCATCCGCACTTATTTGAGCAAAACCACAGCATGATCTTAACCGCAACCGACTACCTGATTGCCCCCAATGCATTGATCGATTTGGTTGATCGGCAACAGCAGATTGGGGCTAATTTGGTGGTGAGTTTAAAGCGTGTTCCAAAAGAAGAGCTGTCCGGCCGGAGTAGCGTCCGTTTTAGCGGAGATTTTGAGTTGCAAGAGATTGTAGAAAAGCCTAGTGAAGGAGAAGCACCTAGCGAATTCTCGGCTTCTTTGACTTTTATTCTGCCATCTCGCATCGTCAAGCATTTGTCCCAAATGCAGCTTTCACCACGGGGTGAATATGAGATCCAAGCCCTCATTAACCAAATGATTGCGGAAGGTGCGACTGCGACCGGATTGTTACAGCCAACTCCGGCCGAATGGGATTCATCGATGGTTCATCCAGTCGAAATGTGACCTGACATATTTCACCAAATGTGATACAAATCATTTGGTGATTTTACACAAATCCCGCAAATCACATGACGTTGCGGCCGATCAAAACTAGGTATATGTCGCGTCTGCGTTAGACCGACGTAGATCATGTTAACATTATGGAGAAAGAAAATTGATGTCAGAAAAAACAATCGTTCATCTACTAGAAAAAAATGCGAAATTGATTGGTGAAAAACCAGCTTATTATGAAAAGCGGAATGGTCAATGGAATCCAACAAATTGGCAAACGTATTATCAACAGGCGCGGCAAACGGGTCGTGCGTTGTTGGCGTTAGGGCTAGATAAAGGAGATATCACCACGGTACTCGGTTCAAATCGTTCAGAGTGGACGCTTAGCCTGTTGGGTAGTTTTATGATCGGTGGTATTTCGGCCGGAATTTACACTTCAAACTCTCCATCAGAAATCGCTTACATTGTTAATCATGCTGAATCTAAAGTTATTTTTCTAGAAAATAATGCCCAGCTAGACAAAGTAAATCAAGTGTGGCCAGACCTAGCTTCACTAGAGCATGTGGTCTTAATGCGCGGCGCAACTGTGCCCGATGATGATGACCGGGTGATGGGCTGGGACGACTTTTTGGCGAAGGGAGATGCGATTGCTGAAGATGAAATCGACAAAAGAATGGCAACGCTACAGCCGGATCAAATCGCTGATTTTATTTATACGTCAGGCACAACCGGGCCACCTAAAGCGGTGATG
>JBLIMP010000106.1:0-13683 GCA_047638855.1 Cellvibrionaceae bacterium
GCAGTGATCCCGGTACTGACCGTCATGATACGATCAGTAGCAGATCCTACATTGGGTGCAGCCCTCAGGACAATCCCGGGCAAAGCCGATAATGAAATATTACGAGTCACGTTAATGCCAAACTCAGTGTGAGGCCCGGTTGTGACAATAATATTTAATGGCAGATTCCCATTATCGATTGCAGACTGGATTGTTCGGAAGCGGATACCATCATTACAAATCGTGTTTCCATCTGTATCCGGGCAGGTTTGATCAACATAGATAGCGTCGTCATCAATCACTTGAATGCTAATGTCACTTGGATTCACATTGTTAAAATTATCGTCGGTGGAGCTGGAAACTGAAGTTAGAATGGTACAGTTTTCGAATCCAGCAGTGTTGGTATCTGTATTGTTAACAATTGTGATGCCAATTGGCACACCACTATTCCAATTAGTTGCATTTAAAGTAACCGTAGAGCCAACTGGGATACATAAATCAGTATCTGTGCTTGAAAGGTTGACTACAACTGAACCTTGTGGCTCACCGTTTAAAGTTATGGTGGCACTGGTACTACCCGCGCTCTCACTCACACTAATTGAAGTTGGATTTATTAAAATACTACCGGACTCATTGTCCTGAATGTTGACAGTCCCAGACCCATCGCTTATCGAAGCATTTACTGGATTTGAAAGTAGGATGTTGAATGACTCGCTTGCTTCTAGGAATAGATCGTTAATGATCTGAACAGTGATAGTTTTGTCAGTACCGTTGTTGGCCGCCCATGCGACTTGTCCGCTTGTTGCAACATAATCAAACCCGGCTAATGCTGATCCATCGCTTGTATTAAAATCAACGGTAACTGCTTTGTTATTAACATCAGCTCTTTGCAAAGTTACTACAGCATTTCCGGCCGATTCATTCACAATTACATCAAGAATTGAGATACGACTGTCGGGCACAGTAGTCGGGGGCACAGATGTTGGAGGAATAGAGGTTGGAGGAACCGATGTAGCCGGCACAGAGGTCGGAGGAACCGGTGTAAATGTATTTGTTGGCGGAATGAGCGTAGCAGTTGGTGTTTTCACTAAGCCTGGTGTAGCTGAAGGTTGTTGCGTACTCGTTGGGATCGGCGAAGGTGTAATTGTAGTCGTACCAGTTGTTTCAGGTGTTCCGGTTGTACTAAGTGGTGTGGTCGCTGGTGAACTAAGGGCCTCGCCTGTTGATGTGACTGTTGGCGAAGGGGTAATGGTGGGGATGGCTGAAATTGTAGGAATTGGTGTTTGGGAGGGAGTGATGGCTGCAGTTTCAGTTTCAGCGGCTGAGCCTAAAGTCCCAGAGGCGGCCGCTGTTAGTTTGCTGCTTACGGCAATGGGCGACAATACGACTGTCCCAAAGCTACCAACCAGTTCAACACCTTCGGCAATTGATTCTTCACTGTCAATAACGATTTCCCGCGCACTGATAATGGATGGCATGCTAATGACCACAGGTTCCCCCCTACTTGAAACCACATTAACAATATCTATGGCTAATTCAAACCCATAAAAATTAGCTGTACGTACGATCTGGTCTAGATCATCACTACAAGTCCCGTTCCCGCCCGTGATAATGACCAGCTGGATAGTTCCAACATAACCAGAATCTGCAAGCTCTTCTAAAGCTTCAATTGCAGCTCGAACCATTGCAGCATCTGACGAGATCGGATTTATTAAAGCGATTTTTTCAATAATCTCCGACTGATTTTCCTGATTTGGGCGCACTAAGCTAAATGTATCCTCACATCCATTCTCATTTGTACCAGAGCCAAAGACATGCACGCTCACTATTTCAGTATTGGGTAATCGAACAGCTGCCTGGTTCACAAACTCTTGTGCAGCTTCCAACCGTGAGATTGTCCCTTCACCTAAGGGTTCTGCCATTCGAATAGAGCTATCAACTAAATAGATTGTTGCTGAAGAGGTAGCCGGTTGCCTCAATTGCCAGAGGTTATAAAGAAGTAAACCGATCAATGCCATTAGTAAAATAGCTAGGATAATTAAGAATGTAATGATTAAGGATCGGTTGGACATCTTCATATGTTCAAATATAGTTAATCTTGGAATCTGTCATTATGCAAAAGGTGAGCAAACAATTTGATAGATAAGGAGCTTTTGATGTTTAAATCCTATAATTAGATTAATATTGCATGCTAACTATCCCTCAAATTGAATTATATCACGATTAAATTCTAATTTGTCTTTCAACAATAGTTTGGTTTATAGTGATGAATGGAAAGATTGCGTGAATTTAAGGTTCAAATAGTACAAATTAGATCTAAAAGAAGCCATTAGGACTAGTTTGACTTTGACAAAGTGACAATTTTCAAGCTAGATTTACTTGGTTTTAAGCAATAAGCAAGTTTAACGTATTACCTGCCATCAATGTTTGTGAGGAACCAGACGTTATGCTACTATTTTCTGAATGCTTTGCAGGGGATACTTTTTACAAAATCTAAATCAGGTAACAGGTAAAGGGATAGCATTATCATTTCCCAATATCTCAAAAAAAACTTAATGAACAACGTTGATCAGATAAGAGCTAAAATTCTTGGGGTTTTGGTACGAGATGCTAGAATACACGCAGGACGATCCATTGAAGAAAGTAGCCGTGTGTTGGGGATTCCGATTGAATCGTTTGAGAAAATTGAAAAGGGGCTTGAAAATCCAGATATGCCATTTCTGGAAGCCTTATCATTATATTTAAATGTGCCTTTTGAGCGATTTTGGGGTGATCAGACCCTTGGTGGATTTCCCGTTGAGGATTTCGGAGAATTGATCGCAAAAAGACATGAAACGCTTGCTGCACAAATTAAGGCCCTACGGGAGTCAAGCGAAAAGTCTGTTGTGGAAGTGGCGAAGGTTGCTGGCGTAGGGGAAGAGCGTCTTAAGGGGATGGAAGAAGGTTCTGTCCCTATCACTATTTTCGAGGCAGAAAAGATTGCAAATGCTCTTTCTCTATCGATGCGGGAATTGCAAGATAAGGGGTCTGATAACCCATTATTTAAGCATGAAGAAATACAAAAATTAATGAAGCAGATTTATAGTATGCCTGAAGGGATGAGGGCTTTTATCGTTCAACCTATTAATCAGCCTTATGTAGAGATGGCGATGAAATTAAGCAAGATGGAAGTGAATCGTATGCGAGATTTTGCGGCCGATATTCTCGAAATCACGCTGTAATTATTAAAAGCAAAAAAAAGGGTTCGATCGCGACAATCGTCGTGATCGAACCCTTTTTTTTTACTTTTAGCTAAACGTTGCCCACCGTTCGGCCGCATTTGCCCCAAGAATGGGCGCTAGCCAACCACAAGGCAAAATCATTAATATCATCCATCCGGCCGGTCCTTGCGCGATATATAGATCTGGATGTGTTAGAGGGCTAAACAACATAAGGTCAAGACCTGTGCCATTGGCAAGCTGAATTGCCAGCACCCATGACATTAAAATAATACCCCCTGAAAGCGCCCCCATAATGGCAAATTGATGCAAAGAGCGTAAACGCACAAACCCCACCACTATCATCATAACCACTGACCAAAATATCATATAGCTGAGTAACATGGTGCCTCCATTTTGCGAGCCGTTAACTGCAAACGGCTTGATTAGAAAGAAGATATAAAAGAAGATGTGAAAATCTAGAACGACCTACTAGCTGATTTTGTTCCCAATACTGTAAAAACCATCTAATCTGCTAATTAAGAGTTTGAACTGCGATGAAGCAGGTTGCTCTCTAGTTCATAGGTCATAAGGTATCAAAATCGGTATAATTCTTCTCTACGATTGCCGGGCGATAATCCGGCGTTTAACTAATAGGCGTTTACGGGTAGGCATCAAATGGTAACGATGAAACGATCAACAAAACTTTTTCTATTTGGGATAGGGGTTGCTTTAGGGCTTAGCACACGCGAAATTCTTAAGCAATTGAATAAGGCAACACAAGCAGTGGGGCCTTATGTTTTTGAACGGCTGGGCAAAGATGCTTCTGTAGGGGAATTGACGGCCGAACTCGAAGCGGCCGGCAAACGGAACCTGCAGCAACTCATGGAGAAGATGCCAACAGAGCGCAACTATAGGCTACTTGTTCATCTTATTGGTATCGAGAAATGGGGCCAACGACGCTTGCGTGTCACGCTAGGCGACCCTGTTATATCGGATGAACATGATGCTTATTGCCCCCCATTTGGATTAAGTTGGAACGAGCTTCAAGATATTTTTAATCAAACCCGATTAGAAACTTTAGACTTGGCCCGATTCATAGAAGAGGCCGGGGTAAGCGGAACGCGTATTTTCCATAATGAATTTGGGAAAATAACCGCGAGTCATTGGCTCAATTATTTGCGCTTGCATGCTAATCTTGAACTCTGGAAGATGAATTAGGGCATAGGTAAAAATAGATGAGACCATTAAAAAAAGCACTTCAAGATCACGAGTTGATTGTATTGCGCGTTATTGGCGAATGGTGGGAGATGGACCTCACTGGGCAGGATAAGCCCCATTGTGTGGCCACGCTTTCGGCCGAAATGCCCCATCTCGACATTCCGCAAGAGCTCATTTATCTATCAAGTAATGAAGCTGATGCTGTGAAAGCCTTGGTGCGTGCAAAAGGGCGCATGCCAAAAGCAGCCTTTACCCGTCAGTTTGGCGAAGTTCGTCAAATGGGGCCAGGGGCGCTTGAACGGGAAGAGCCGTGGTTAGACCCGCAGACAGCGGCCGAAGACCTGTGGTATCGCGGGCTGATCTTTGCAGGCATTGATCGTGATGACCCAACGATTGAATACATCTACTTGCCTGAGGAATTTTTTGGCATGTTTGATCCAGCTACGCTAGATCAAGAGACAGAGCCTAATGGACAACAAGAGACGAATGACATTGATGATCCAATTGAGCTCGTTGAGGGGCCTGAAGATAGCAATTTTGAAGATATTCCCCCACCGACCGCTTTAAAAAAGAAGAAAACTAGCCTGAAAGGGGTGGGCCGGTCTATTCCAGATGAATTGCTTTTAGGGAATTTAAGCAAAGAAATTTGGCCGGAAACGCCTAAGTTGGAAATCAAAGTCCAGGAAGAAGTGGTCCAGGAAGAAGTAAAAGAGCCAGCCAAAGCGCCTGCTAGAAAAAAACCGATCAAAATAAACCGACCGAAAAAGAAAATTGAACCAGACGCTGAAGTAGAAGCTGAAGCCTATGTGGATATCGATAGTGAAGTTGTGCCAGACTATGATGAAGGATCTTCTGAAACAGAAGAAGAAACCGGAGTCCCACGGCAATCGATTGAAGAGCAGCCGATGGAACCAGAGCCAGGTTGGGCAACTGAAAAATTGCCAGTAGATAAATCGATGGTAGCGGCCGCCACCAAACCGGCACAAAAGCCGAAACAGAACTCACGTTTAAATAAAAAAGAGCCGTTAACGAATAAAGAACCGGATAATTGGACGCCTGCGACCACTTATGCGGTTGATGATTTCACAACCTTGCTCATATTGGCCCAAACAGATCGATTACAAGACGGGCAGACGAGTCAGATTAAACCTTATTTGCTAAATCAAGATGAAAACCGGCTAAACATGCTGTTGTCGATTGGAGTCAGCTTGTTGTATTTCAAGCGGGTGTCTGGAGGATATCGGCCGACCAAAGCCACGGTTGGTTGGTTACAAAAAGGGCGTGAAGCACAGCTACAAGAATTAGCCGCCGGTTGGTTGAACTGCGGTTGGAACGAACTGCGACATGTTCCAACTTTGAGTTGTGAAGGAAGCAATTGGTCAAATGATCCGACTATGGCTCGACGAGTATTGCTAGACGGAGTAACATTTGACGAGCAGTGGGGGCCCTACACACTCGTCGCGCAGCGAATTAAAAAAGAGAAACCGGATTTCCAACGGCCGAACGGCAATTACGACCTTTGGTACATTCGAGACTTGGCAACAGGTGAGTATGTTTCTGGATTTGAGAATTGGGATCTTGTCGAAGGACGTTTGCTCCATTATTTGATTGAAAATCCATTGAACTGGTTGGGGATGAGCGAAGTAGGGCATGAAAAGTTTCGTCTAACTGAGCGGGCACACGCTTGGATAAATGAAGAGGCTTCGGCCGAAACAGAGCAACCGGAACCGTTGACCCTCTCTAACAATGGATTGCTTCAGCTTCCGGCATCAGTTGATCGATATAAACGTTTTCAAGCAGGGCGTTTTGCAGATTTACAGCCTATTTCTGATGACGGTCCGAATGATACCAATGTTAACAACAGTGCTACCGACGGAAAGACATTCTCGTATAGGGTGACACCTGTCTCATTACAACGGGCACAAGATGTCGGCATTGAATCAAGCCGAGTTTTACAGTTTTTGCAACAGGCTTCGGCCGATGGCGAAGTACCGGCTGGACTTAAACGCGCGATTCAACGGTGGTCTGAAAACGGAGTTGAAGGCATGGTTGAACAAACCGTGATATTGCGAGTTAAAGAGCCCAAGATTATGGAAACATTGCGCGGCCGGCCAGAAACCCGACCGTTTTTGGCCGAAAGTCTCAGCGATACAGTTGTTGTGATTATGCCCGGGAAATGGGGCGAACTATGTCAAGCTGCGGCCCAACTGGGGCTGTTACTCGAACCGATAGGGTTGGGATGATCAGATCATTCTAGCCTTAGAATTTAAACAATAAGAGGAAAAATGAATTTAGTTATCAGATTAATTATTAATGCTTTGGCCCTGTATGCGGCCTCATGGTTTGTAGGTGGAATTAGTTTAGAAGGCAGTTGGGTCAGCATCGCCATTGTTGCCCTTATCTTTGGTGTCGTCAATGCGATTATTAAACCGATTGTCAAGATTTTGAGCTTCCCATTTATTTTGATTACGTTAGGGCTGTTTACATTGGTGGTGAATGCTTTGATGCTCATGTTGACCGCATGGTTTTCAAGCGCATTGCAAATCAGTGGTTTTTGGGCCGCGTTTCTGGGTGCTATTGTGATTAGCCTTGTAAGCTGGCTTTTGAGCTCGTTATTGGAAGATGAGAAAGACGAAAAGTAGGCTGTTGCTAAAGTAGGCTGTTGCTAATGAATAGATTGGATTGGCGGCTAACACATTTGCCGCCAATCTCAAGTTATGAGCTTACAAGCCGATACTGATTTTTTGCCCGCCATCGATGAGCATGATGGCACCGGTGGTAAAGCTTGATGCTTCGGCCGCCAGGTACAGGGCCATACCGGTTAACTCAACCGGGTCAGCGATACGATGTTGGGGAATCTGCTGGGTCACCTGCTTATTAATTGATTCATTTTGCCAAATAGCGGAACTAAATTTTGTTTTAATAAAACCTGGCGCAATAGCGTTGACCTGCACGTTATATTGAGCCAATTCGGCCGCCATAACCTGCGTCATCATGATCACCGCTGCCTTACTGACACAATAAACACCCATCATGGGCTGAGGTTCAGTCCCTGCGATTGAGGCCAGATTGATGACCTTGCCGCCGCCACGGGCCTGCATGCTGGGAAGACAGGCTTTTACAACACGAAAATAGCCAGACACATTGACATCCATAATCTTTTCCCAATGGCTATCATCGGCCGTCATAAAGGGGCCAAAGTGGGGATTAGTAGCCGCATTGTTGACAACAATGTCTATCCCGCCAAACTCGCTGACGGCCGCATCAACCACTGTTTGGATAGCCTCAGACGAACCGGTATGGGCAGCGACAGCAAGTGCCCGGCCGCCCGGTTTTGCATTGATCGCAGCGGCGACAGGATCAAGCCCTTCTTGCTTGCGGCTGGCTAAAACGACGTTGGCCCCAGCTTCTGCATAGGCATGGGCGATCGCTTCACCAATGCCACGGCTGGCTCCGGTGATTAGGGCAACTTTGCCTGTTAAATCGAATAAATTACTCATTTAAGGATCCTTGTTACTGGTAATTGTGTGCAGGGATGTAAGGAGCGGGAAGGGAAAAGTCTCTTCAGAGCCTGGAACCGCCGCCGCTCCTTTCATCCCTACAAGTCGGCGTGCGTGGCTCTGAATTAACCCTTTATCAATTCAATAGATAAGAATTAAAGGTAATTATTCAGCCGTAGGGGTCTACGCCACCGGTCGATAGTTCCGTTCTTCGACGAGACATCCGCTCAATAGATAAGAATTAAAGATAATTATTCAGCAGGGTTAAATTTCGCCGTAGGGGTCTACGCCACCGGTCGATAGTTCCGTTCTTCGACAAGACATCCGCTCCGGTGGCGTAGACCCCTACACATAGTGCTGAATAACTATAATTAAAGTACTTTCGTTCCTTCTGGAAGAGGCGTGATATATGGTCGGCCGTTTTTCGTTTTCAAAAATTCGGCTTTTACCTCTGCTAAAAGGTCCGGTTTCGTCATCAGGTCCAACCCCGCTAACGCCATCCCCTTAGATGCAAGCATCATCCCTTTCATGCCAATGCCAGATCCAACTGAAGCGACAATCTGCCAACTGTGGCCCGGGGTTCCCAATGGCCAGCACGTTGTTGTGACTTGACCCGTCGGGGTGATCCAGCTGACATCGCCCACTTCAGTAGAGCCACCCATCGTGACTGGGTCATCGGTGTGTTGAATCACATCTTCCCAGAGCGGTTCGTTGATGCGGTCGTTATCGAGTGGGAATTTGGCAGAGCGTTTCATGCGCTCAAAGTCAGAGTCGAGCATGCCAGGGGCAAAGGTCGCTTGTAGCTCTTTGGCGTATGCTTTTTCTTGATCGGTGAACTTCATATTGTTGGCCTCAACCATGCAATCGTGCAAAAGTTGTGACATGGTGTCATTTGGCATTAGGTCGTAACAGCCGGTGATAAATTCGATATCATAGGTTGTGCCGCTCATAAGGGCTGCCCCTTTTGCGATGTCTAGCATCCGGCCGTAGATCTCCTCAACCTGGTGGCGATGGGGCGCCCGCACAAAGTACCAAACTTGGGCATAAGCTGGAACAACATTGGGTGCCTGGCCACCACTGGTCACCACGCTGTGAATACGTGATTCTTGGATCGTGTGTTCACGTAGGTAATTGACACCCACATCCATCAACATGACCCCATCTAAGGCTGATCGGCCGTTTTCAGGGTCAACACCAGCATGTGAGGCGACGCCATGAAAGTTAACTTTGAACGAGTTCATCGCTAAGGATGATCCACTCCAAACGATGTTGGTGCTGCCTGGATGCCAGCTAATGGCGGCATCCAGATCATCAAAAACGCCGTCACGGGCCATAAACGTTTTGCCGGTAAGCGTCTCTTCGGCCGGACAGCCGTAAAAACGGACGGTACCGGGAATGTTTTCAGCTTCCATCGCCTTTTTTAGACCTACGACAGACCCCATACAAGCGGTGCCAAACAGATTGTGGCCACAACCGTGCCCATGTCCCCCATTGATAAGCGGTGCTTTTGCTGATGATAGATCTTGTGATAGACCCGGAAGTGCGTCGTATTCACCTAGATAACCGATGATGGGTGAACCTGATCCCCAAGCAGCGATAAAGGCGGTCGGCATGCCGCCCGCTCCCCATTCAATTGAAAACCCTTCTTGCTCCAACTCTTTGGCAAGCAATGCTGAAGCGAAGCTTTCAGTTAGGGCGATTTCTGGATGATCCCAAATTTCTTTGGCAATGTAGCTCAATTGCTCATCTGATCCGTTAATGTGATTGAGAATGATGTCACGGGCACTCATGATTAAAACCTCTTTTGTATGTGCGATTGATTTAGAAAAGGAATTATAGAATAAGGGATGGTTTATGCGAGCAAATACCATCTCCAGCTTGCTGGTTGAAATATGCTAAGAATAGATTTGCCGTGATATGCCGGAACAGATGGCGAAACGAATCAATGATTGATTATAGGCGGGTAAGTGCTTCATTGATTGTGATTCTACGGTAGCTTTGTTTGAGCGAGTTTTTGACCCTGTGTTTCGCCAGCCATATTTCTTTTTGACGGGCAAAAGCCGGGACCGGCCGGTAATCGTGATCATCAAATAGGGCGGCTACCCATTCGATAACCGGCCGTGAGTGAACTTCAATCGTTAAATCAGCGTCTGCGACCTCGCCGTCGGCCGAATACAAGTAGCAGGTTTTCATTGTGCGTAATGCACTTTCAATTTGAGGTTGCTCAAGACCTGGGTTGGTGGGTTCGCCATCTGGCAAGAGCAACGTATTGATGGCTCGGTCATTGATAGCGTTGAGCAGATCAACCGGATCGCGTTCAACAAAAACATCTTTGTGTTTGGGCCAAACATCAAGCATTGTGTAGCTGGCGAGAGGGGTGACTGATTGAAACGTGTAGTAGTTGGGATAAGCGAAAAAGCTTTCACCTGTGGCCCGATAGGTGTCATAAAAAGCGGTGGTGTAGGCGATTAAAAGGGCTGCTGTGCCAACGCCATCTATCCCATTTGGCGTGACAACGCCCAATCGGTTTAGATTTGAAAAGCCGTTAAAAAAGTCAGAGTAGGAAGTGTGCCGACCGTTATCGATTATTGCGAAATCGCTTCCTCTAAGTTTTGAACTGTGCATAGCTAGCTTGTTTAACCCTCTGGGATTTAGAAAACCTCAGAGGGTTCTGGGGCTCTATTTTTTCTCTGGAATCCAGAATGAGCCTGATCGGCCCAACAGAGCTAAAGTTTTTACAAATTCGATTGAATATTCGCGTCGCCTTGCGAAAATATCCGGCTGGAGCCGGTTGCGAAATAAGGGGCCACTAAATGCAGTTGCCCAATCGGCTAACGGCATAATCGACTGTTCGGAAACCGGATCAAACTGATCCCACGTGAGTACGTCCTCTTCCGACCGGAAGAGATTCATGTACATTCAGGCAAAAGCGGAAGTTGCTTCCCCCGTTGCGATTTTTGAGAATGGGACGTTGAGATGGCCGACAACCGTATCGGGGGTGATCTCGAGAATTTCGTCATTTTTCATTCGAATTGTGATGGGTGCCCCTGAAGCGAGGCAGATGACATCGAGACGAACTTCTTGATCGGGGAAAAGCCAGCGCACGGCTAGCGATTCAAGCCCTCACTGACCATACCAGTTTTGTTTCCCGTCGATGGTGATGCGGTATTGGGTCGGGATATTGTGAAAGGGTGCCCACGATTCGACGAGATCGGTATCGTGGGCAAGCCAGCAGCCGACACCGAGGCGAGCCGCTTCAGCTTGGTGCTGACGGGCCTCTTCGACACTCATCGATATCATTGTGGCGAGCTGGGTGTAGTGAGGTGCCCGGCCGTGTTCGATAAAGTGTTTCATGACGGTGGTGTAGGTTGTTTGCACCGCCATTGGATCAAGTGGGTCTAAAGACATTTTTACCTCCGGTTAGATATGGGAAAAACAGATGTGTAGGATACCGCTTCAATTTATTTTCGGCACACGCAATAAAGTGCATTTTGTAAAAAGGCTGCTTTATGCTTGCTTGACACGTTTTGTCATAAAAATATCTGGCTTACCAAAGCCATTGGCGTCAGGCATGATACCGGTGATGGTGTAGCCACATTTTTCGTAAAACTCGAATGGATGCCGCTTTAGATTTTTTATCTTTCCAAGTTTGTCTAAAACATTTGGATAGATGTCGATTCCGCCCAAGCTGGTTTGATTGCTCACATCATCAGCTCCTAACATGATCGTCAAGCCACCTTTTTGCCGTACTTGTTCTTCAAGGTCAGCGACCAACGCTCGGCCGATTCCTTGCCCTTGCACATCCGGCCGAACTGCTAGCGGGTGCATCTCCCACACGTGGCCGTCGTATTCCGGCCGGCCGCCGATCCAACCGAGCACTTGACCGTTGTCGTCCAACATCATACGAAAAATCATTTCGGGCGCAAGACATTCTGCTACTTCTACACGCGCCTCTTCGAGGGTGTCCCATGTATCAGGATAATGCTCTGCAAAAGCGACGACCAGAGCTTCGGCCGCTTGCTCTACACGCTCCGAATCGTGTGGGTTAAGATCAATGATCCTCATTTTTGAATTCACCTAAAGCAAGTAACGCTTGGTCAGCCTTAGCCGCTTGAACAAAAATATGGTCATGAAAATACCCAGCGATCACGTTTGCACTGATGTTATGTTCGCCAAGTTTGGTCGCAAAGGCGGCCGTAAGCCCCACCGCCTCTAAACTTGAATGCACTTCGAGAGTAATCGCCTTATAAACCCCATCGTACGGAATTTCAAACGCATCTGCTTTTTCTTGAGGGATAACGAGTGTCAATCCCTCTGATTCAACGATTGATGCGATAGGGATGAGATGGGCATGATCGCCATAACGGCCGCCCGGAAAGCTGCAAAAGACAAACCTGCCATCTTGCAAAACGGGTGACATTTCTTTGAGTAGTTGATTGAAATTTAGGATTCCTGACATAGCGTGAGTTTAGCAAAACTCTTACTGCTTGCCTTCCCATATTTCAACCGATATTTCAACCGATAATTTAAATTTTTTCCAACTTAAACAAGAAACCAGCATGCCTGAAAGCAATAAATAAAATGATTTTCAGAGAGAGCCTTACCTGTCATAAAGATTGTGACATAGTTGCGCTTATTATGAAAAATGAAAGTAAAAAATATAGTTCAACCGCCATCATAACAATCTCGTTCCTCTTTTTGTCATTCATCCTGCTGGGGATGCCAGGGGCCATTACCCATGTGGGTTGGCCAGCAATCCGCACTGAGTTTGGCTTACGTCAAGATTCAATCGGTCTATTGTTGCTGATGAGTACGGTTGGTCATTTGATCTCTGGGGCATTTAACGGCCGGCTCATGTACCTGCTGGGCGGCAGTCGACTACTCTTACTTTCACTCGGTATTTATTCCCTGTCACTATTCGGCTATTGGCTCACTCCGTCTTGGGAGTTTATGGTTTTGCTTGCGCTAATCGGCGGTTGGTCAGGTGGGACACTTGACGCCACCGGCAATACGATTGTTGCGGCCCGTTTTGACGAACGAATTATGAACTGGCTCCACGGCTTTTTTGGTGTGGGTGCCACGCTTGGTCCCTTGGTCGTTTCGCTTGTTGTTGCGTTTGGCTCAGACTGGCGGGGCAGTGCGTTTGTGTTTGGGACGCTCTTATTGATCGTGTTCTTTGCAATCCTTATCTTTAAACCGCTTGATGATGAGGGTGCTAAAGACAAGGAAGCCGTTGAAGATTTAAAGAATGAGATGGGGGAGACATCGGCCGTTAGCGGCCGCCAAACCTTGTCAAAGTTTGTTGTTTGGCTCGCCATCTTCTTTTATGCGGTTTATGGCGGCGTCGAAGTCTCGATTGGGCAGTGGGCGTTTACGATTTTTACTGAATCTCGCGCCCTCACCCCAGAATTAGCACGTCTGTGGGTCAGCATCTATTGGGGCACGTTTACAATCGGCCGCTTTTTGTTTGGATGGATTTCACATTGGTTACCGGTCTATCGCTGGATCCGTATATGCCTTGTGGCAACAACAGCTTCTGTTGTGTTGTTATTGTTCCCTAATCAACCGATTTTAGGCATTTTAGGGTTAGCACTTTCAGGTTTAGCTCAAGCGCCTATCTTTGCCACTTTGATTTCAAACATGCCTAAGCTTGTCGGCCGGGACCATGCCTCAAACGCTATCGGCTATGTGGTAGGTGCGGCCGGAATCGGATTGGCCATCTTCCCATGGTTGGCTGGGGTTTTGGCGGAACAAAACTCACTCGAAGTCATTCCACCCTATATTTT
>JBLIMP010000107.1:0-13661 GCA_047638855.1 Cellvibrionaceae bacterium
TTTAATACAGATTTTGTCACAAAACAGAACGCCATGTTACAATGTCGAACACTATGTTCTCTTTTAACAATACTCATGCTTAAAGACACCACCGACAAACGCATACGCCGTACCCATCGCCTACTACGTGAAGCTTTTATCGAACTGATCGCTGAACAAGGGTATGACAACCTACGGGTGGAAGATATTTTGCAACGGGCCGACATCGGCCGCACGACCTTCTATGCCCACTTTAGCGATAAACGCGCTCTGTTGCACCATGTGGCTGATGTCTTTAATAGTCGTTACCAAAAAGATTTGGCAAAACGTTCTCTTGATGAGGACGGCAGTATCCCACTTGTAGCGGTTCAGAAAGTGTTCGAGAGTTTTGAAAGCAATGCCCCATTCTTCAAAATGGTACTTGAAAGCCGCGATGTCCCTATTTTGCATGAACAAGTGACTAGTGCCTTCCACGATATTTTTTCAAGGCTTTTAACGGAACAGTCTGAACGGCTCAAACTTGACTCAAGTGTGCCTGTGCATCTTATCGCTGAATTTTATGTAGGGGCATTGCTCTCGATGGGTAAATGGTGGTTGAGTAACGGAATGCGGCCGTATACGGCCGCTGAAATGGCGCACATGTTTTATGAGCTAGATCAATGGGGTCGCTTAACGGTCATGGGCGTTAAAAAATAGAGACAAAACCAAAGAGGTAGTATGAATTTAACAGATCAAGTCACCCCAAAACGCGAAGATTTTTTCGCTTTTATGAATGATTATCCGGCCGATACGCCGGTTGCCATGATCAACATCATCAAATTTAAAGCCAAAACCGGCAACGGTGATGAAACCGGGCAGCAAGCTTATTTGCGTTATAGCAAAAATATGGAGCCTCTGCTTGCAAAAGCCCAAGGCAAAATTATATGGATGGGGCGAGTCAACCAAACTGTGATCGGGGACACCGATAATCAGCCGAATATGGTTTTGATTGTTGAATACCCATCCAAACAACATTTTATAGACATGAGCACCAGCGCAGAGTATAAAGTTATCGGCCAAGACCGTGAGCTTGCGCTCGAATATGGCGGTTTGATGGCCTCATCCACAATTAATATATAGCACGCCAGCTTGCTGGTGTTATTCGAGAGGAAACATGAACAAACAAATTAAATTAGCAAAACGGCCGGTAGGCCTTCCAGATGAAGACACTTGGGTGATGGAAACAAACTCGATCCCGGAACCGGCCGATGGCGAGATGTTGATCGAACAGCATTACATCTCACTCGACCCCGCCATGCGTGGTTGGATGAACGATGCCCGTTCTTACATCCCACCCGTACAGATTGGTGAAGTGATGCGAGCTGGATCAGTTGGAACGGTCATCAAATCAAACAATGGCAAATACCCAGAAGGGACGGTTTTAAGCGGATGGGGTGGTGTACAGCAATATCTTGTTACAAACGGGGCCGGTTTTTATCCAGTTGATACTAATCTGGCCCCGATGCCAACCTACATTGGCACGTTGGGAATGCCAGGAATGACGGCTTATTTTGGCTTGCTCGAAGTGGGGCAACCGAAAGAGGGTGAGACGGTTTTAGTCTCGGGTGCGGCCGGGGCAGTGGGTAGCATCGTTGGCCAAATCGCTAAAATCAAAGGATGCCGGGCGGTTGGAATCGCAGGTGGACCGGAAAAATGTGCCTATCTGATCAATGAGTTGGGCTTTGACGGTGCCATTGATTATAAAAACGAAGATGTAGCTAAAGGGATTAAACGCGAATGCCCCGACGGAATTGACGTCTATTTTGACAACGTGGGAGGCGACATTTTGGATGCCGCTTTAACCCGCATTAACCGTGGCGCACGAATCCCGATTTGTGGTGCGATTTCGCAGTACAACAACACCACTGCGATTAAAGGGCCATCAAACTATCTGTCGCTACTTGTTAATCGGGCCAGCATGACCGGCCTGGTTGTCATGGATTACCAATCGAAATATATGGAAGGAGCGATGCAAATGGGGCAGTGGATGGCTCAGGGCAAGCTCAAAAGCCGTGAAGATATTTACGACGGGATCGAGAATTTCCGTGAAACGTTCCTGCGTCTGTTTAGTGGTGATAAGATGGGCAAGTTGATTTTGAAGGTTAAAGAGGATTAGATATGAAAGCTATTTTGTGTAAAGAGCTGGGACCGCCACAGTCGCTGGTTATGGAAGAGGTGACTCTTGGCTCTCCGGGTGATAAGGAAGTAAAAGTTGAGATCAAGGCATGTAGCGTTAACTTCCCTGATACTTTGATCATTCAGGGGCTGTATCAATTTAAACCCGAGCTACCGTTTTCACCTGGCAGCGACATCGCTGGCATTGTGACAGAGGTCGGTTCGGCCGTTAAAAATCACAAAGTCGGCGATGAAGTGTTTGGGATTATTCCAAACGGTGGTTTTGCTGAAGAGGTGATCGCCCCGGCCAACGTCATCTTCCCCAAACCACCGATGATGGATTTTGAAACAGCCAGCTGTTTTATGATGGCTTATGGCACAAGCTACCATGCGCTCAAGGATCGGGCCAAGCTACAAGCGGGGGAAACCCTGCTGGTATTAGGTGCATCGGGTGGTGTCGGTTTGGCGGCGATCCAACTGGGTAAGCTGATGGGTGCGCGTGTGATTGCGGCCGCGAGTTCGGCCGAAAAGCTGGCGATTTGCCAGGAACACGGCGCCGATGAAGTCATTAATTACGTTGAAGAAGACCTCAAAGTCCGGACCAAAGAATTAACTGGCGGCAAAGGGGCTGACGTCGTTTATGATCCGGTCGGTGGTGACTATACCGAAGCGGCGTTGCGTTCAACGGCGTGGGAAGGTCGCTTCCTGATCGTCGGATTTCCGGCCGGAATCGCCAAAATCCCCATGAACCTAGTTCTGCTCAAAGGCTGCCAGATCGTTGGGGTATTTTGGGGCAGTTTCGTGGCCCGTGAACCGGCTAAAAACATGGCCAATACGATGGAAATTATCCAGTGGTTTGCGGCTGGCAAGCTCAAACCGCACATCGACAAGGTTTATCCGTTGGCTGACGCGCCACAGGCGTTGCAGGATATGATGGATCGCAAAGTGCGCGGCAAAATTGTGATCGTCCCCTAGCGGGGAGCGAGGGGCAAGTAGCGATATCGCAATGCCCCTTGCCTTGTAATCTGAATCTTTGTGCAAGAGTAAAGATCGAGTTTGTAGGTGCGATTTTACTCACTTTAAGCGAAAAATAACGGCTGAAGCCACACCTACGAACAGGTACTGAATAGTGACAGAGTAAATATTAAAAATAAATAGCAGAGGATGGAATTCGGCGTTTGCCATGCGTCCGTAGCCAAGCCCGATCCCTGCTCCTCTTATTATGGAATTTGAAAACAAAGTAATCTTAATCACCGGAGCTGGCTCCGGAATCGGCCGGGCAGCGGCTTTGCTGTATGCGAAAAATGGCGGCAAGATCGCCGTATCTGACATCGACCCAAAAGGGGGGATGGAGACGGTTGATATGATCAAAGCCAACGGCGGTGAAGCGAGCTTTATCCAATGCAATGTGGCCGACTTTAAAGAAGTCGAGGCGATGATCGCAACAGTTGTTGACCGGTATGGTCAGCTCGATGTGGCAGTCAACAATGCTGGCATCGGTGGGGCGAGCTGGCATAAAACGGCCGAACACACCCTTGAAGATTGGGACAACATCATCGCTGTCAATCAGACCGGTGTGTTCTACTGCATGAAGCTCGAACTCCAGCAGATGACGGGTCAAGGGTTTGGCTCGATTATCAACATCGCGTCAATTGCCGGGCTAAAAGGGTTGCCGAATAACGCAGCCTACGTCGCCAGCAAACATGCGGTGGTGGGGCTAACAAAAACGGCCGCGATGGAATATGCCAAACGGAATATCCGGGTCAATGCGGTCTGCCCCGTGTTTACGATTACCAATCTGTTTGACCCGGATAAAATCCCGGTTGAAGGATTAGGTGACAAATTGCGCAACGCCATCCCGATGAAGCGTTGGGCAAAAGTGGAAGAGATGGCTGAGTCGATTTTGTGGCTCAGTAGTGACAAAGCGAGTTTCATCACCGGTCACTCGTTGGCCGTTGATGGTGGAATAACCGCTTAGCTTTACGCACGAACTAACATTGGCAATTCTCCATTCTTCATTGCCCATTAAAAAACCTGGATTGGCGATTGTTTGGTTTCAAAAGCAACTTCCGGCCGCAAATTGCCAATGGGCAACGGAGAATGAAGAATTAACAACGAAAACTATGAAGACTAACCCATACCTAGATAGCCTGTCACTTCCTGTAGTGGCAGCTCCCATGTTCTTGATCTCCGGCCCAGAGCTGGTGATCGAATGCTGTAAAAACGGCATTGTCGGCACGTTCCCTGCGCTCAACCAGCGTACAACCGAAGGGTTTGACCAATGGCTGACCGAAATCGAAGAAGCGTTGGACGGGTACACCCAGCCAGACGGCAAACCGGCCGCACCTTACGGGGTGAACTTGATCGTGCATCGCACCAATCCACGGGTGATGGCTGACCTTGAAGTGATTGTGAAACACAAGGTGCCTTTGGTGATCACGTCGCTCGGGGCTGTGTCTGACTTGGTTGATGCGGTCCACAGCTACGGCGGCCGGGTATTTCACGATGTGATCAATCGCCGCCATGCGGAAAAAGCGCAAGAGGCGGGAGTTGACGGCTTGATTTGCGTGGCGGCCGGAGCCGGTGGCCATGCTGGATTGTTAAATCCGATGCCGTTTATCGCTGAAATGCGCAGCTTTTTTAAAGGGACGATTTTGCTCTCTGGGTGCATGAGCAGCGGCCGGGATGTGGCATCAGCCATGCAGATGGGGGCGGACTTCGCCTACATGGGCACTCGGTTTATCAACGTGCTCGAAAGCCGGGCCGAAGACGATTACCGCCAAATGATCATCGAGAGCAAGACGGCCGACATCGTGCATACAGCGGCCGTTTCCGGCGTACCGGCCAACTTTATGGCCAAATCACTGATCGCCAACGATATTCCGAAAGACCTTTGGGAGCACAAAGCAAAGGTCGATTTTGGCAAAGAGCTAGCGATTCCCGAAGACGAGAAAGAGGCCAAGGCCTGGAAGACGATCTGGTCGGCCGGGCAAGGTGTCACCACCATTGATGACGTGATGCCGGTACAAGACCTCATTGCCCAAATGAAAGCGGAGTTTAGAGAAGCTGTGCAGGAACAAGCGGCACTTTTAAATCAATTTTAATTGTAATTGTTCAGCAGCCTAAGAAAATTGAGTTTGTAGGTGCGACTTTAGTCGCTTTAACTGGAAAACAACGGCTGAAGCCACACCTACGAACAGGTGCTGAATAGTTACTTTTAATTTACGATTGACGATTGGTTGCCATGACCAACTATTTTGGCATGGTGACAGAATCGCAAATCCAAAATCCAAATCATGAATTTCGAATACACAGAAAAAACCGAAGCGTTGCGGACAAAAGTTAGCAATTTTATGCAAGAACACGTTTACCCGATAGAGAAAGAGGTTTACGAACACTGCGAAGGTGCTGCCACAGCATGGCAAGTGATTCCGCAGATGGAAGATTTAAAAGCGAAGGCAAAAGAGGCCGGTTTGTGGAATCTCTTTTTGCCGGAAGACTATGGTGAGTTGAGCCCAGGTCTGACCAATTTAGAGTATGCCCCTTTGGCTGAAATCATGGGCAAGATCATGTGGGCGCCTGAGATTTTCAACTGCGGTGCGCCGGATACAGGCAACATGGAAGTGTTGGCAAAGTACGGCACGCCAGCACAGCAAGAAAAATGGCTCAAACCTTTAATGGATGGGACGATTCGATCAGCCTTTTTGATGACTGAGCCACGGGTTGCCTCGTCTGATGCGACCAACATTGAAACATCGATTGTGCGTGATGGGGATGAGTATGTCATCAACGGCCGGAAATGGTGGTCGTCAAACGCATTGCACCCGAACTGTAAAATTGCGATTGTGATGGGTAAAACCAATCCTGATGCGGATCGCCACAGCCAACAGAGCATGATTTTGGTACCGATGGATACGCCTGGATTAAACATTTTGCGGCCGATGCGTGTCTTCGGTAGTGTTGATTCACCCCACGGCCATGCGGAAATCGATTTGGTTGATGTGCGGGTTCCAGCTTCTAATTTGTTGCTGGGTGAAGGACGTGGTTTTGAGATTGCGCAGGGTCGTTTAGGACCGGGACGTATTCATCACTGTATGCGTTTGGTCGGTGTGGCACAGCGTTCGCTTGAGCTGATGTGTGAACGGGTGAGTGCCCGTACGGCGTTTGGTCGGCCGATCAGTGCCTTTAGCTCGATCCGCCAGGATGTGGCGAAGTCACGCTGTGAGATTGAGCAGGCACGCTTTTTGACGCTGGCAGCGGCCGATAAAATCGACCAACATGGCATCAAAGAAGCGAAAGATTTAATCGCAATGATCAAGATCGTGGCTCCAATGATGACGCAGACGGTGGTGGATCGGGCGATTCAGGCGCATGGTGGTATGGGCGTGAGTCAAGATACGCCATTGGCCGGTTACTTCGCGTATGCTCGCTCGATTCGTTTGGCCGATGGGCCGGATGAGGTGCATATGTATCAGTTGGGTCGCAACACGGTACGGCAATACACGACGTAATGCAATCCCTGTCGTAGGGGCGAGATACGCCCGAACCGATCTGCAATGTGAAATAAATAACAGGCGGAACTCGCCCGACGGCGTGGCAAGTGTTGGCTGAAACGAACTAATAAATAGTTGCGTTTAGCTTTGTTTTTGCCATGCCACGGGTGAGTTCCCTTAATTTGATTGTAATTGAAACTTTTGCAATCAAGCGGGTATCTCACCCGACCAAAGGGAATGCCTGCGGCCTACGGTGGGTTAATTTAATTCAGAAAAGGAGACTGACATATCTGCATCTAAATACCCTAAACGAAAGAATTCATTGCGCAAACCCGGTTGGGATTATCGTTTCCCTGCCTTCTATTTTGTGACCTTTTGCACCTATCAGCGGATTTGCCTATTTGAAAATCCAATCGTCAAACAGGCCTTGGATGATTTGTGGGTGCAAATACCAAATTGGGATCGATCTGAGCATGTTATTTTAGATCGATGGGTTGTCATGCCAAATCACATTCATGCACTATTGTTTTTAAATCTTGACCCGGCGAAGTTAGAACAATTGGATCATAAAAATACGCCGAAATCTTTAGGAACAATTATTGGATCATTTAAACGAGCTGCCAGCTATAAAGTGAAGCCGCTGATTTGTGATGATGTTTATAAATTATGGCAACGTGGTTATTATGATCGAATTGTTCGCGACGAAACAGAATTGAATGGGATCAGACATTATATTGATTTAAACCCAGAAAGATGGGCCGAAGATCGGGACAATATCGATTTGATGTTGGAGAAGATGAATTACCATCGATAAGATTTTGGCGTAGGGGCGAGATACGCCCGAACCGACTAACAATTGAATTCAAAATGCTGGCGGAACTCGCCCGACGGCATGGCAAGCGTTTGCCAAAACGATAGCAATTCATGTTTTCGATTAGATTAGTTGATTCAATGCCACGGGTGAGTTTCCCTTAGTTGTGAACAAATGTGGGTTGATTTTAGGTGTCGGGCATCTCACCCGACCAAAGGGAATGCCTGCGGCTTACGGGGATGGCCCTTGCCGTACTACTAATATCTAACATCCAGTATCTATAAAAACATGTTCAAAGACAGGTGGCCCTTCATTCCTAAAGTAAGCCTGATGGCTGTCCCAATCTGCTAATTTTGCCAAATCGCGTGGCTCACCCCGTGTGATGATGCGTTGCCGACGCACCTCTGGTGGGCAGGTAACATAGTGAATTTTAACCGGCGAGCCTAAACGTTCAACCAGCTTTCCCGGCCATGTAGCGTCTCGAATCTCGCGTGTAAATGGGCCGACGATGACCACATCTTGCACCGGCAAATTTTCCTTGGCGATGGCAAATAGCGTGTCGTAAATCGGTTCTCTAAAATGAGTCTTGAACCACGGCGAATCCCGGTCATTGGGATCACGACCGGCCGCTG
The DNA here is from genome assembly GCA_047638855.1 of Cellvibrionaceae bacterium. Lineage (GTDB taxonomy): Bacteria > Chloroflexota > Anaerolineae > Promineifilales > Promineifilaceae > WTJY01. Next base: position 8,070 of record JBLIMP010000107.1, read on the forward strand.
ATAGTGCGGCTCGTACCATCGTTTCTGTAACCGTGTCGATGTCGAGTAGAACCGCTTGACGTTCGGCCGCCAATCGGCTCCCATAGGTTGTTTTTCCTGCTCCAGGAGGGCCACAGATGATAAAAGCCGTACTCATCAATTCAATTTGTCTAAATGATCATGTGCTGAAAGATCCATCGTTAAAATTCAACTCGTGGCAATGTGTTGTCGCCTATTTTTACCTTGTCAGCCTGGCCCGATGCCCCTATCTCAAAACTGACCCGTTCACCCACTGCCGCTCCGCCATTTTTACCTTCCATGATAAAGGTGCCATCGCCCTGCGGGATCAGTTCAAGTGCCAGCTTTTTTGGATTCTCGTCTGTCGGGTCAAGTATCTGCAATTTTCCATCAAGGAAAATCACATGAGAATCACCCCAATGATCGCGGTAGGTCCCTTCTACTGTTGACCATGCTGGCGTTGGCTGAGGTGGCGTTTCTTCGGCCGCCGGTTTTTTTAGGATAGGTGACAGCCACTTTAAAAGCCGATTGGACGGCTCTTTTTCAATTTCGTTAGGCTCGGGCAGCGTTTGTTCCGCTGCTGCTTTTTGAATGGCGGGAGCCATCCATTCAAAAATGCGATTGGTTATTTCAAGCGGACCACCGCTTAGTGAATTGGTAAAAACACATACACCGATATTTTCATTAGAGCTAATTCTTGTGTTGGTTAAATAGCCCGGATAGCCACCCGAGTGGCCAATGAGATCACGCTCTTTTTGTCGAATAATCCCAAATCCTAGCCCCCAGCCGCTTTCCCACCCCGGCTGAACCCAATGGATGCGTTGCATCTCTCGCAGGGTGTTGGCTGTTAAGACCTCGGTGTCGTGCCCAGCCCGCAAGCGAAATTGCCAAGCCATAAACTTGGCCATATCGTTGACACACGACGACATGCCGGTGGCAGAGGCGAGTCCCAGCGCATCGACAAATGGGAAAACCTCGCGCGAGCCATCTGGCATTCGACGGCCGTAGCCGGTCACGAGTCGTTCTTGGTGGTCAGCCGGGAAAGTAACGCTTGTGCTGTTCATTTCGAGTGGATCGAGAATGTGTTCCTGCACATAATCATTAAACCATTGACCCGATACCGCTTCAATAATTTCACCGACTAGTCCCCATGCCAAATTTGAATATTTCCAACGATAGCTGGCCGAATAAGATTTTCTCAAATCTGCTACCCGGCCACGTATTTCTTGTTGAGATGGGAACTTGAAATCGACCCAGTAACCGGAGCCAGCTTCGCGCGGCAGTCCGGCCGTGTGGGTCATTAAATGCCGAATGGTGATCGGTGGTGCCTGTGCATGTTCATTTTGGATCGAAAACCAGGGTAAATAGTCAGTAATTGGCACGTCGAGATTTAGTTTGCCTTCGTCACGTAACTGCATCACTGAGATGGCGGCAAACAACTTTGAATGGGACGCGATCCGATAAATCGAACCGGCCGTGGCAACTTGCCCTGTATCGATATCTCCCATTCCAAAGCCATTGGCGTACACCAATTCTTGGTCATGGACAATGGCGATAGAAACGGCCGGTTGGCCGCTGTAAGCCATGCGAGCTTTTAGCCAAATATTAATCAGATTTATATTTGAGGCGACGTCGGGGTGTTCAATTAAGAGACTTTGTTTCATGGTATTTCTAAGAGATTGGGTATTCTTATTTACTCACGTGATGCGAATGTCGTACATCTACAGGAAATCTTGGATGTTATGACGACTGCCGCTTTCTTGCTCTGAGGTTAGAATATTTTTGATGGCGCGTGCGACTTCTTCTGGCTGGCGCAATGCCCCTTCTTCTTTGAAGCTGATGAATTTATCAACGCCTGGAAAATCTTCGGCCGAAACGGCCCGAATGTCTTGCTGCATACCGGTGTCGATAATGCCAGGGCCTATATTTAATGTTTTGATTGGATGGGTTTGAACGCTCTGTTCGGCCGCAACCCCGCGTACAAAATGCTCGATACCTGCCTTGGCCCCGCAATATAGTGACCAGCCGTAAATGCTGCTAATGGCTGCGCCGGATGAGATATTGACAATTGTTTTAGGGCAATCGACCGTTTGGAATGCACCGATAAAATGGCGCATCACTAAAATGGCACTTGTAAAGTTGACATTAATATTGGCCAACACGTCATCTTCCGCTTTGTCAGACACAATCCCAACCGGATTGATCATGCCAGCATTGTTGAAGAAAATAACCTCTTCACACGATTGACCGGCTAATTTGGTAAAAAGTTGAGGAACAACATCGTTTAAAGTCTCTGGTTTGGCTAGATCAATGTGAACGCTTTCGGCCGATGTGCCACTGCGCGAAAGGTCTACAACGGTGAACCCATCGTTTTTACACTGCATGGCTAAAGATGCACCCAATCCTCGTGACCCACCTGTGATAATCGCTAATTTCATACAACATACTCCTATACAAGACCATAAAGATCAAAAAATTTACGGCAACGGGCTAATTAATCTGACCCATTCGCACCTTGGCATTATCTAACTGATTTAGCGAAACGGCTACCTTAGTTGTCACAATTGACACTTTCTATTCTAATTTAACAAACTTAAAAGTAACTATTCGGTATCCCAGACAATGGGTTGTAGGGCGGGAGCTGACTTCAAAATGACTCAAATGACTCAAATGACTCAATAGATACGGGCTAATAAAAACATGCACAGACTTATTATTGATACAGACCCTGGTGAAGACGACGCGTTGGCGATTATGATGGCGGCCGCGCACCCCAATGCGATTATTGAAGCGATAACGGTTGCGGCCGGAAATGTTGGACTTGACTACACCGCCAATAATGCGGCCGTCATCGTCGATATACTCGGGCTAGACATTCCTATCTATCCGGGTTGTAAGCATGCACTTGTGCAATCGAGCCATGATGCCAGCGACGCCCACGGGCAAGATGGGTTGGGCGATACCGGTTTTCGCTCAGACCGGCCGATGCAGACGACTCACGGCTCTATTGAGTTGGTGCGTCGAGCCAATGCGGAACCAGGCGAGTTAACGCTTGTCACGCTAGGCCCGCTTACCAATATCGCCGTCGCATTGCACCTAGACCCAGATTTGCCCCACAAGATTAAGCGCATGGTGGCGATGGCAGGCGCGGTGACCGCCCGTGGAAACACTAACGCGTGTACAGAATTTAATGTGTTTGCTGACCCCGAAGCGGCGCATTTTGTGTTTGAAGCGTGGGCGGCGGCCGGAAAGATGATCGAAGTCGCTGATTGGGAGCTCACAACGCGTAATGGATTTACGAAAGAAGATCGCGCCAGATGGGCCGCTTTAAAAAGCCCCAAATCAGACTTTTACGCAGCGATTTCTGCCCACTCAAATCGCTTTATTGAAGAAGAGCGCGGCCGGACTGTTAACTTCTTTGCGGACCCGGTCGCTATGGCGGTGGCTTTGGAGCCAGAGATTGTGACAAAATGTGAGCAGCACCATTTAGGGGTTGAAATGACAGGTGGGATCAGTCGTGGGCAAACGATTGTCGATTGGCTCGATGCAACAGGTCGGCCGTGCAATGCTGACATTGTGATGGAGATCGACTACAAGCGGTTGTTAGAGTTGGCCACAATGGCGCAAAGATGAGGCGGGTGGGAATGTGCCATCATAAAAGTATCAGAGCCAGTTCTCGAAAAAGTGGTTTCAGCACACAATAGTAAGCGCAAGCGGAATACAGTCCGCTTATCAAATCGAAACAAAACACCATGACTAAAAAACCTTTTGAAATCGGCCTCTATTCATTTGCTGAACTAACCCCAGATGCTCAAACGGGAAACATGATTTCCCCGGCCGAGCGGCTGAAAAACCTGATTGAGTCGGTTGAATTGGCAGACCAAGTTGGATTGGACGTTTTTGCGTTAGGCGAGCACCATCGGCCCGATTTTGTCTCATCTACCCCAGATGTGATTTTGGCCGCCATTGCCGCCCGTACCAAACAGATTAAGCTAAGCAGTGCTGTGACGGTGCTTAGTTCTGATGACCCGGTGCGTGTGTTTCAACGATTTGCGACCCTTGACTTGTTGTCAGAAGGGCGGGCGGAAATCATCGCCGGCCGGGGATCTTTTATCGAATCGTTCCCGCTGTTTGGTTATGATTTGCATGATTACAACGAACTTTTTTCAGAAAAACTGCACTTGCTCAAACAAATTCGGGACAACGAACGAGTCACATGGTCGGGCAATCACCGGCCGTCGTTGAACGATCAGCCGATTTATCCTCGGCCGTATCAGGCTGAGTTGCCGATTTGGGTTGCGGTTGGGGGGACACCCGAATCTGTGGCGCGGGCGGCTAACTTAGGGTTGCCATTGGCATTGGCCATTATCGGTGGTTACCCCGAGCAATTCGGCCCATTCGCCCAGCTTTATCGAGACGTGTTGCAAAAAACCGGCCGGGACCCGGCTCAATTTCCCGTTAGCATTAACTCGCACGGGTTTATTGCTGATAATCGACAGCAGGCGATTGATGACTCGTTTCCAGCGTTCAAATTGATGATGGACAAGATTGGGCGTGAGAGAGGTTGGGGCGGGGGCGGCATGACCCAGGCGCAATTTGAAGCATCAGCTACGGTGCGTGGGGCCAACTTTGTCGGCAGCCCGGATGACATTATCGAAAAGATTTTGTTTCAGCATCAGATTTTTAACCATGATCGGGTGCTGATTATGCCAGGTGTGGGCACCATGCCACACCACAAAGTGATGCGTATGATTGAATTGTTGGGCACAAAAGTTGCGCCGATTGTGCGCCAGGAAATCGCAAAAAGATCAGAAAGCGCACCCTGAGACTTCAGCGTGAGCTCAGTCGAACGCTTGTCGAAGGGTTTTTCTCCCGATTGCTGAAAACTTAGCTTTCACCCCCTGAATGGGGGCGGGCACAAGGCCTGCGCCCTACAGATTTATTTGCTACGGCCGGGCTTGCAGACTAAACTCGGGAGACTTGGCGCTTATTTATGACAAACCCTATGACGCATCAATCTTCTAAACATTCTTCTACACAATCCCCCAAACAACTAGACGAACAACCGCCCGACAATGCGATTTATGGCTTTACATGGCCGGGCAAACAAGCGGCCGAAGAGCAAGCAAAAACATCCTCTTGTAAAGCGTTGACCCCGGCCGAACCCATCCCGCAAAAAGAGCCGGCCGAACATTTGTTTATTGAAGGAGATAATTTAGATGCACTCAAGCTGTTACGGCCGGAGTATGACGGCTGTGTGAAGATGATCTACATCGATCCACCGTATAACACGGGCAAAGAGTTCGTCTACTCTGATCATTTTGGCAGCAGTGCAGATTGGCTGAACATGATCTACCCTCGTTTGCTGTTGGCTCATCAACTTTTAAAAGAGGATGGGGTGATTTTTGTCAGCATCGATGATGGGGAAGTACATCGGTTGCGGATGGTGCTGGATGAGATATTTGGGGCGCAGAATTTCGTGTCGACGATTATTTGGGAGAAGAAGTACGCACCTCAGAACGATGCTCGTTGGTTGTCGGAAAATCATGACTACGTGTTGCTGTATGCTAAAAACAAGCAGATTTGGCGGCCGAA
>JBLIMP010000108.1:0-13578 GCA_047638855.1 Cellvibrionaceae bacterium
GTATCACCTAAAATAGTACCGGCCGTAAACTGCCTATCCCAAATGAACTCTTGTTTTCGCAGTTCATTATTGAAATTGACATTCCAACCATCTACGGCCCCTGATCTGAAAACGTACATTCCTTCAGCAATGTCTAGGCTGTAGGCGATGACAGCCTCGCGTTCAAAGCTATATTCTTGGCAGATAGATAAGAATTCTGCGGCCGGTGTTAGTTGAGCACCCCCTGGCATAGGTAAACTAGGGATACCTGCAAACATAGGTAATCCGAATAGAAATTCGCGCGCTGATTCAGTTGGTTCACTGTTAAAAGTTGGATCTGCCATAATTTTCCTGAGATGCAAATATTACCGTTCAACTCTGGACATTTACATTATGTCTCTATTTATCAAATATTTTAACACAGGATCATATTTACATAAAGAGAAATTTACTCGAGAAACCGGCTTGTTGAATAGCCAATTGGTTTTGGCCTTTAAACAAAAAACGGCCGGTCACAATGACCGGCCGTTTGCGCCTAAAATATGAGATGCTTGAGATGCTATTGAGGGAATTATCTGTCCCTATACAGAATATCATCTTTGATTTATGGGATGCAGGTCTCAACTTCTTAAACAGTTGTGTTTGTAGTTGATTAACCCGACAGGCCATTGCTCAGCCTTCTGGGTATTAAGGCCGGGTATTAAGAAGGAAAACACTAAACCTTATGAAATAACAATTTTCTTTGGCTGAGCCGCTTCACTTTTTCCTAAAGTAATCGTTAGTACGCCGTCGTTTTGAGCAGCCGAAATCGTTTCTGCGTCTACATCTTTAGGCAGGCGCAGCTTGCGATTAAAGCCACCGTATTGGCGTTCGCGCAAATGAAACTTGACGGCCGCCCCTTCATCTGATTCAGTCGAACTGCTGGTCTCCAAGTTGTTTTTTAGCTCACCAGCAATAGTGAGAACCCCATCTTCAACCGTGATGTCGATGTCTTCAGATTTCAAGCCAGCTACTGCGGCCGAAATGACGTAGCTACTCTTGGTTTCAGCAACATCTAAAGGCAAGGTTTGGTGGCTTGTCTGCGCTACTCTCTGGTTTTCGAAAAAGGATTCCATTAGTTGGTCCATATTTGTTTGCATTCTTTGTATACCTCTGGTGTTACGGGTTGGGTTCCATCGTACTAAAGTTGTCATGTGTATTTAATCTCCGAAAAAATAAGATGTTAGATTTATATTAACTCGTTAGCAGTCTCCTGTTGAGACTGCCAATGATGTTGTTATTATCTCTTTCTTTTGTAAGAGCGATATAAGACCGTTATTAGCAATATGTAAGAAACTGTTACAACTAAACCCTATGACAAATGAACAAACAGAAGCCGACATAAATGGTGACAAAGTAGCCGACTACCCAGAGTTAAAAATTGATGAATTACCTGAGTTTATTCAGGTAGCTCTTGAAAATGCAGGTTGGACCAGCCTGTCTCCAGTTCAATCCGCCACCCTCCTTTCGTCTATTGAAGGGCAGGATATGATGGTGCAGGCCAAAACAGGCAGTGGTAAAACTGGAGCCTTCATTCTTCCCTTAATCGAAAAGATTGACCCGATTGAGCCAGAATGCCAAGCGATTGTCTTGGTTCCCACCCGTGAATTAGCAGTTCAAGTTGTGAAAGAAGCTGAGATGCTACTTGAAGGGCTCGAAATTAATGTGATTCCAGTTTACGGGGGGACTCGATACGACAAACAGTTAAAAGCTTTTAAAAAGGGAGCGCATTTGGTTGTGGGCACCCCCGGCCGGGTGCTAGATCATTTGGCTAGTGGCAATCTATCCTTGGATCTATTGACTACGCTTATTTTTGATGAAGCTGACCGTATGCTCTCAATGGGCTTTTATCAGGACATGCTTTCGCTACGTGGCTATCTACCCGAGCATGAAGTGCACACGGCGATGTTTTCAGCAACATTTCCAGCAACTGTGCGCTCATTGGCAAGCCAGTTCCAGAAAAACGCAAAATTTGTGAACTTGAGCACCGACCAGATTGCGGCCGATGATGTGACCCACATCGCCTACGTGGTTGAGTCTAGTGAAAAAGACAGGACCTTGGTACGTTTGCTAGAAATTGAACAGCCTCAAGCGGCGATCATTTTTTGCAATACCCGCCAACGGGTTAACTATGTCAACACTGTTCTATCTCGTATGGGATTTGACAGTGACTATTTAACCTCTGATCTTCCCCAGCATGCTCGTGAACGAGTATTGGACCGGGTGCGCGACGGTAAGCTAAAGATTTTAGTGGCCACAGATGTAGCGGCACGCGGGATTGATATTCCCCATCTGACCCATGCGATTCAATTTGAATTGCCTGAAGACCTTGAGATTTATATTCATAGAGCAGGGCGTACCGGCCGGGCTGGAGCTAAAGGAACCGCTTACTCAATTGTTGCCGGCTTTGATGAAGTGCAAATGCACAAATTGACTCGAAGCTTCAAAGTTGAATTTGAGAAACAACCTGCTCCAACTGAAGAAGATGTATCGGCAGCGATTTCTGGAAAATTGGTTGCTAAGCTCAATCAACTTAAAGAGACTCGAGATCGTCTTGAATTTGAACGCTCAGCCCGCATTTTGCCATTTGTAAAAAACCTTTCAGAAGATGATGAAAGCGCTCGCTTAGTGGCTCTAATACTCGATGATTACATGAATGGATCACTCATGTCTAATACAGTCGAAGCCAAACCGGATGCCAAGCCGGCGGCCGAAGTTGAGCAATCAAGAGGCTCTAACGACAGTTCAGAAGCTAGCCCTAAAAAACCATCTCAGCGTAATCGGCGTAGTAGCAGTAGTGGCGGCCGTAAAAACGACCGAGGCCGTGGTGGAGATCGAAAAAGTCGTGAAAGTAAAGACAAGAACAATGAAAAGGGCAAAGAAGGCAAAGATAAAAAGAGCAGTGCTAAAAAGCCAAGTAGCTCAAGCAAACGCAATGACGGAAGCAATCGTAATAAGAAGGATTAAATAAGTAAAACTCAAGCATAAGGTGGTGCGTGTTACGTTCAAAGCCTCCCCCCGACGTGACACGCTACATACACTAAAAAGTTAGAAAGAGCCAAAGACCCCATTATCTAGTAAGTTGGGGTCTTTTTTGTTCCTTATAGAATGAATAATCATAAGTTGCCTGCAACAGCGATAACTATTTATCGTAATGCTTCCAGTATGACTAATTTCGTAACTTCTCACTTATCTTAGGCCATAGCCCCTTTGCTTATTGAGAAGAGATTCTTTTTAAATATGGAGCGTTAAATGACTGAAACACTGGTGATTACCGATCCAGATACAGACCGGTATCACACATTTAGCTATATTAGTTGGTGGAAACAAGAAGTAGTGCGAGACGCTACCGCTTTGGTGGTTGGGGCTGGTGCCTTGGGCAACGAAGTGATCAAAAACTTAGCCCTTATGGGCATAGGCCATCTTGTGATCGCTGACTTTGACACGATCGAAGATAGTAACTTAAGTCGCTCGATCTTGTTTCGAGCATCTGACCGCGGCCGACGCAAAGTTGATGCGGCAGCCGAGCGTGTGCGTGAGATCAACCCCGACGTAAAAGTGATGACGTGGCACGGCAATATCAATCACGGCTTGGGAACAGGTATCTTTCGCAACGTCGATGTCATTATCGGTTGCTTAGATAATCGTGAGGCTAGACTTTCGATCGACCGCTTTGCGATGTCAGTCGGCCGGCCGTGGGTAGATGGGGCCATTCAAGAGTTAATGGGCATCTGCCGTGTATTTTGGCCTTCAAAAGAAGGGGCAAATTACGAATGCACCTTAACCGAACGGGATTACCAGTTGATTAGCTTACGCTATTCATGCCCGATTTTGGCCCGAGAAAATGTGCTACAGGGAAAAGTCCCGACAACCCCGACGAGCGCCTCCATTGTGGCTGCGTTTCAAACTCAAGAAGCCCTTAAAATCATCCACGATATGGAGATTGAGCCAGGAAAAGCATTGCTCATTAATGGGTTGACCAACGACGTGTATAAAACCGAGTACCCTGTGATCGAAGATCGAATCCACCCGCCACTTGAACCGATCATTGAGTTAAAAGAAGCTCGATCGGATCAAATAACTTTGGCCGATTTGCTTGCCATAGCGAAAAGAGAACTTGGAGATGGTGCAGTACTCGAATTCTCAACAGAGCTGATTATCAGCATGACCGACCCATCAACGGGCGAAACTGAACCTGTTTTTAAACGGATGGTTAGTCTGACTGAAAATTCTTTGACCGGGACCGGCGGTGCGCAAAAGCAGATGGAGTTGACTTATCGCATTACAGGCGAAGAAGACTTTCTCGATAAAACGTTGGCTGAAATTGATCAGCCGCCGATGACGATTATTCGTGCCCGAAATGGCGAAAAGTCAGCCTATCTGGAAATAACCGGCGATGCTGAATGGTTTTTTGACTATAGCAAGTATGAGTAGGTATCAGATATTAGACGGCTCATTGGGGTTTTGCTTCTGATTTCTCTAATCTTTTGAAACCCTGGAAATTAATTTTCGTATTGAGCGATATTGAATTAATAAATAAACGAGACTGGAACTATTTTAAGTAGTAACAAAGTTACTCAAGTTCTCAGCCCGACGCCCTTATTTTGGAGGTTTACTCGAAATGGCAAGTATTAAAGTAATTATGTACGACACAACAGGGTCGAAAAAAACCCCGGTAGAATTACCAGGTGATGTAGAAATGCGCAGATTAATCCCCGCACTGGTAACCAAGATGGGGTTGCCAACCAGTCAGGGTGCTAACCCGATCACGTATCGGATTGATCACAGAGCTTCAGGTAAACGACTTAGCGAAGATGAAACTTTAGCAGGTGCAGGTGTTGTCGATGACGATATCCTGAGTTTGTTCCCAGAAGTTACCGCTGGCTAAATTGGGTCAACGTTTGGCCCTTAATGACTTTTAAAATCATTGAGGGCTAATTATTATCTATCAATTCAAAACAGTTAATTGATAATTATTTTAGGGTTACAACCATGTCGTTTAATATACGGGAGAGGCGCTTAAAGAATGACTTTCGATTGGTTGAGGAGCTGCATCGCAACTCAGGCCTCATCGACTTAGTCCGCAGTGAAGGGAATCCGCCCGATAAATATACCTTTCGCTATACGTGTAAAGGTGTTGAGCAGATAGATAGTCGCAATCGGCCGGTCTTTCGTGAAGTGCATGAAGTAAGTATTTATCTGCATGCTGAGTACCCGCTCAAGCAGCCACAAATTAAGTGGCTGACGCCGATATTTCACCCCAACATCCACACGACCGGTGCGGTTTGTATCGGTGCATGGTGGGCGGCGAAGACGCTTGATGAATTGGTTCTAACAATGGGAGACATGGTTCAGTATAAGAATCTTGATCCGAAAGATCCGATGAACTCATTGGCGGCCGCATGGGCACGTCGAAACAAACATCTTTTCCCAGTTGATGTCCGCGAACTCAAGGGAGCTTCGAGCAAGCCAAAGGCAGATGACGAAGTAGTCATCAACTTTTTATAGGCAAGCTTCGGCACTATACCTGTGGTTATAAATGATAGTTGAGCTAAGAGAGATAAGGTTTTGCATATGCCACTTTATCTTTAGTTTCCCCTCCCTATCACCTGCAATCTTATGGAACTCAAAATAGGGAAATCTCAAAATATTTGGGACAACCTTCCCGATTTCAAGCCTCCTCCTATTACAGACCTCGCCTGTTTACATGGCAAGCGGCCTGCACATAGCGAAGTTGTTGTGATGATGCGCCAAGACGCTCTATTGCAGATCGATCTGCACGGCCGGAGTGATACTTCTGTCGAACTAGGCGGCTTGTTGCTGGGAAATGTTTACCAACACGATGATCGACTATTTGTTGAGGTGGGTGGCGCCATCCAAGCTAGAAGTGATCAAAACGGCCCGGTTCATTTTACCTTTACCGCAGATGCTTGGGCGGCCGCTCATAAGGAAAGAGAAACACTTTACCCTGACTTAAAAATTATCGGTTGGTTTCATACTCATCCTGATTTAGGCGTTTTTTATTCAGGCGATGACGTGGTTGTGCACACAACGGCCTTTAACCTGCCGTGGCATATCGGGCTTGTACTTGATCCGGTGCGTGACACAGTCGCCCTGTTCGGCTGGGCAAAAGATACAAACGAAGCTGCTCCCATACTCGCACCTATTCAAGGGTGGTACGAGATGAGTGATACACAAGATGGGTCGATTGTGCCGTGGCGTTTCCGCCATCAACATGGGCTTTCGGGTATGCGGCGTGACGCGATGCGCTCTAACTTTAGCCGATTCGATAATGGCTATGCGGGGCAAACGGCCGAGTATAGTGAGCCACTGCCACTTGTGACGAATGGTGAACTCACCGCAATAGCCATGTTTTTAGCGTTAATTGCTTTGATATTTACGTTTTTAGTTTATTACCCTTCGGTAGAAAACAATCAAAAAATGGCCGAGGTAACCGTCCAATTTGGCCAAGCGCAAGTCAATAGCTGGGATGAAAACAAAGCTGTATATTGCTCAACCCAGGGGCTCTTTATTCTAGACCCTGCACCAATGGAACAATTGGCTGTAGGTGACTTGGTGATTATTGTAGGGCAAGCTGAGATAGCTGGAATTAGAAACTATGATTTGCAAGTTCGTCGGCCGGAAACAAGTTGGCAAACATTTGCTCAAGTAACTTCTGATGGAGTTGGGCCACTGGCAAAGTGGTCAACGCGGGATATTTCGGCTGGTGAATACCATTTACGCCTAATCGCCCGAAATGGACTAGGCGAACTATTGCCAAAAAGCTTTTGCCAAACTTCTGTTCAGCTGGTTGACCCGATAAGTGAAAGTAGTGGGGAGAATTGATGATAAAGCTTCAAGAAATAACTTATGTAACGGTGATCACCGTTGAAATACCTGACCCAGATGGGGATGGAACCCGTAAGGTCCAAGCATCTGTTAAGTTGCTGCCCCATGACATGGTAAATGTGGTGCGTGAAGATGCTGAGTCGGGTCATTTGACCCTTTTACCGGTCCGTGATTGCACGTTAGCCGAGTTGGCCGCATTGGCTGACAGCATGGAAGAAGAGATTCCTGAAATCTATAATCTCATTCAACTATCGGACGTGGCAGACGCGAAGAATGCAACTTTGACATTTTCTGTCATTAACGACCGTGAAGATGATCCTCCGACGCTTGAAGCTTTCTTTGATGGGGGTGCCATTGTTTTTCCGGCCGATTTTGAGAGGTATGCTCGTGTTGAACCAGTTGAACCCAGTCAAGATGCATCCGTAGAAGCAGTTGAGGTTGAAGAAGTCGAAGAGATTCCAATTGTTGAATCGCCTAAAACTATCAAACCGGTTGAAATTAACAGTGGCCCGTTTGAGATTGTCTTTTTTGATCCGCTAGTGGCTGAAGAGAACGCAGATAGCGTGCCGTTTGTTCCAGAAATCTCTGAAGACAATCGCTTGGCCGGTCGCAGGTTAGAACTGAAAACACCCTATCCTTCAGCCACCGACATTCTTTTTCTTGAAAAGGCTTTTGCCGATGCACAGACCCACTCGCTAACGAGCTTACGTCGTGAGGTGGCAGGTTTTATTATCGGCCCCCCGCCAGAAAAGCAGCCTGATGGCCGTTATGTGGTGCATGTCACTCAGATGATCCCGGCCGGACATACGAACATGCAAGGTGCCAGTGTGACATACACGCCGGAAAGCTGGCGGCAAATTCATGATTGGCTGTTAGAAAAATATCCTAACGAAGAACAAATCATCGTGGGGTGGTATCATACCCACCCTGGATTTGGCATATTTTTGTCAAATATGGACTTGTTTATTCACCGGAATTTCTTTCCGCAAAAATGGCATATCGCTTTGGTCTTAGACCCGGTCAACAAAAAAAGCGGATACTTTTGTTGGGATAAAAAACAAGAGCGAATTATGCCGTATGACATGCAGTGGCCTTATTGGGCACATTCTAGTTGGTAAGAATATATAAGAATAAGAGCGAGACAAGGGTCTTGAGAGAAAAGCAGTTGAAGTGCTTTGTAAGTCTAGTAACTGTGGCAGGCTAAAAAGATGGCTGAAATAGAAGGCGAACCGATAAAAATAACGCTTGAAGATATTGAAGCAGCAAGTCAATTAAGTTTGGCTTGCCCAATGTGTGCAGGGCCGGTCTATCGTGAATATAACGACCCTGAAATGGCACCTGTCGAGTGTGCCAATTGTGAAACGATTTATCACCGTGCATGTTGGGAGCAATCAGGTGGGAAATGTGCAATGGTCGGATGCGATTGTAAACGAATCAAGGTATACAATCATATTTCAGCACCTGTTTCTGTATCAATCCAGTCAACAGACATTCGTGAGCGTGGTCCTGAAATTACTGAAGAGTTAAAACGTCAGCAGCAGCGGATGCGGCGTGAATTTGAGTCTGGCTCGTTGCTTGGCCGTTTTATGCGCTGGCTATGGGATCAGATCAAAATCGGCTAACGTTAGCGGTTAAATGCTAAAACAAGCACGCCGCTTGCTACCAGAGCAATCCCAAGCCATTCGACCTGCTTGTATTCAATAGGTCCTATTGCAAACTTACGCGAAACAAGCTTGGCAAACCCTCTAAATCTGAGATAAGAACAAATGAAAAATGAACCCTTCCCGTGTATCGTATGTGCCGGAAGGTATTTTCTATGATGCGTCAATTTTTTAAAGTTGTGTTTTGGGTCGGTCTTGCGGCCGTAATCATATTGGGTGGATTCGTAACATGGGTTTTCTTGAACCGTCGTTTGGATCGAATTTCATTGATCAGACCATGGTTTGACAATCCTGCGGCCCATCAAGATTGGTTGGTTGAGGGGGGGCAATATTGTCCGGGTGCGCCGATGCTCTTTCCGTCTGATGGTTTTATAGGGGTTGGTTGGGGAGATGGAACCCCGCCTATGTACGAGCACACCGGCTATGATATTTTTAGTCCGGCCGGTGGTGACAACATTACCCCGATTTATGCCGCGTATGACGGTTATCTAACCCGTGAGACAACGTGGCGCAGTACGGTCATCATTCGCCATCCCGATTTTGATCAATTGCCCGAGATTACCGGTGGTCAGCAGATATGGACCTATTACACCCACATGGCTTCGGCCGATGGTGAAACGATTTATGTATCGGCCGATTTTCCAAAAGGGACTCGTGAGAAATTTGTGGAAGCAGGGACCCTGTTAGGCTATCAAGGGACATGGTCTGGCCGGTTAAACGACCCTGTGGGGCTACATTTGCACTTTTCTATTCCCGTCACCGTAGACGGTGGTGGATATGCCAACGAAACGATGATTGAAAACACCTTGAATCCAGCCCCATTTTTGGGAATTGAAGAAGGGGAAGATGGGATTTTACGATGTAAATCTGCTCAGTAAATTCAAGATTACTTGACCATCAAAGGCGATGCGGATCGTACGCTATTTGCAAGATGAACTGATGATTTGCGCTTCGTCGATTATTTTATGAGATAATTGCTTAGTCGGAATTCCTACTTTCGTTCTTTATTCAAACATCTCGAACAAACATCTTGAAGCATATGGAAAAATTTGAACATATCACAGTATCACCGGCCGAAGTTGCGATGCGGCCGGAGCTTCAGCCACTTCTCGAAAAAGCGGCCGAAATGCACCATCATCTATGCCCACGACAAGTGTTGGGGGTGCGCATCGGTCTGGCCGGACTTAATGCTTTGGGGTTTCAGGTTCCCATCCGTCAAAAGAAGATGTTGGTGATGGTTGAAACAGATGGCTGTTTTGTGAGCGGGGTTCAGGCGGCTACTGGATGTAGCGTGAACCGGCGGACTTTACGCATCTTCGATATAGGCCGGATCGGAGTCACGTTTATCAATGTTAAAACCGAGCAAGCGGTGCGGATTGCACCTGCTTTGGATGTGCGAGAAAAAGTGGGCAGTTACTACGATGAACAACCCGGAACACGCCGTGAACGGTATTTGGCGATGCTCAATAGCTATCAGATCATGCCAGATGAAGCGTTGCTCAAAATCGAGTCTGTGAAGTTGACCCGGCCGGTGCGTGAAATTTTAAGTCGGCCGTTTATTCGAGTCGATTGTTCGATGTGTGGGGAAGAAGTGATCAACGAACGTGAGATTTTGATAGATGGACGGCCGGTTTGCCAAGCTTGTGCTGGCAATGGCTACTATTTAGCCACCGTTTGAGTGTAAGCTTCAATTTGAGCCTGCATCAATGCCCTTAAATCATCTCCGTTGTCCCACGCTTTGTACCATTCTACGATGTCTTTGAGAGTGTCTTCCCAATCATAGCCCGGCCGCCAATTTAACTGACGAGCCGCTTTTTCCCAACTTAAGCGCAGATAGCTCGTCTCCAAATTATCCGTATCGGGGTTTTCACAGATCCATTCACCGCTACCCCATAAGTCAACCAACTTGTCAGCGATTTGACCTGTCGAAATGCCATTCATTTCGGGAGGGCCAAAATTCCATGCGCCGTCAAACTTTTCCCCACTCGGTTGGAGCATTTTTGCCCCTAGCAGCAAATAGCCACCGAGCGGTACAAGCACATGTTGCCACGGCCGAATATAGTTCGGATTACGCACGATAATTGGCCCATCATCGATCAGGGCTTTCATGCAGTCAGGTACTAAGCGGAAGTCTGCAAAATCTCCGCCGCCGATCACGTTGCCAGCCCGAACAGATGCGATAGCGATTTGGTGCCGATCACCGTGCCATTCCGGCCGGAAAAACGATTGTGTGTACGATTTTATCGCCAGTTCCGCCATCGCCTTGCTGGCGCTGTACGGGTCTTTGCCACCCAAACGATCATCTTCTCGGTAGCCCCAAAGCCATTCTTTATTTTCATATACCTTGTCGGTTGTAATGCACACCACCGCACGAACCGCATCCGATAGGCGGACGGCTTCTAGTAGATTCACGGTTCCAATCGCATTGGTGGCAAAAGTCGTCCGTGGATCTTCAAGCGAGGGTAAAACAAGCGGCTGGGCGGCCATGTGAAAGATGATCTCCGGCCGTTCGTCTTGAATGACTTTGTTAAGCTGTTCAAAATCATTGATGTCGGCCGCCACTTCACGAATCTGAGCGCCTAGATTACACAGCTCATAATTTGACGGGCTGGTTGGTGGCTTAGGCAAGCTATAGCCAACCACATTGGCCCCTAGCTTAAGGCACCAGCCGGTTAACCATGATCCTTTAAATCCGGTATGGCCGGTGATGAGCACTTTGCGATTTTTGTATGTATTAAGTGATGAGAGCATATTAGTTTGGTATTCAGTGGCTCCGAGCCGATGTTTTGATGGAACTGTGGCTGGATGCGAAGCACACTGAATATCGAATACCTTTGTAATTATTCAGCCCTAGGTTGGGGGGGGCGACGCCGTTGGAATGTACCTTGCGTTCTTCGAATGAAATGGCACACCAACGGCGTCGATCCCCTACTGATTAATTGCGTACCCGTTTACATCCCTTTCGATTTGTAATAATCGTCCATCATTGTTTCAAATTCAGCGACCTCATTGTATTCAGGCAGAGAAAGTAAATCATCGACTTCGGCCGCAGTGCGATGGGTGGCTGGCCACTCATCGGCCGGGACAGATGCGACCCGCATGGCGATGAGCGATGCGAGATGAGCTGCATCTTGCAATTCACGTACTGCTACCTTATCAAGTGTGTCGTACCGTGTGTGTCCAAACCCACGGCCGCCGGTGCTCTTTGGCACACTTTCAAGGCCACCTGTTGGAACACCTCTGAGCAAGAACGGATAGTGGTCAGAATGAGCATGAACCGACTGACTTGTTTTGAAATCAAGGGCGATATCTTCCTTCCAATCCAAAACCATCGCCTCAATATCGGACCATTCGTTTAGATTGACCCCTTTGTTTTTGACCGAACCGGCTCCATCCATATTGAAATAGAAGCGGATGTTCTGCATTTCGGCCGCATGACGATTTGCATATTCGTATGATCCGATCAACCCGATTTCTTCAACCCCCCACAGTGCAAACCGCACGGTGCAAGGCAACTTGCCAGCATGTGTGATCAGCAAGCGTGCCGTTTCAAGCACCGCAACAGCACCAGAAGCAGGGTCTTGCGCCCCTTGGGAAATATCGTGTCCGTCATAATGGCTGCCGAGCATGACGATTTGGTCGCTGAGTTCGTTTCCAGGGATATCACCGGTGATGTTCCATGAGGTCATCGGCCGAATTTCGTCAGTCGTATCAATTTTGATGACAACTTTCCCATGCTTTTTGACCAATCGTTGTAGAAACGACCCATCCTCATACGAAACAGAAATGCCGGGAATAATCGCCCCTTTGCCTTTGTGACCGATCCCACCCGTTGCTGGCCCGTAAGCTGGATAATGGTTTTTAAAGATGAATGCTTTGGCATCATTCAACATTGAGCGGCCGTATTTTTCATTGCGATGAACCCAACGTTTTGATCCGGTCGGGTAGGTTTGGCTGTCGGCTAAAACAACCTTGCCCGACATGTCTTCGTCATCATCAGCAAATGTTGAGGGTGCGCCATCTTTGGCGTCATACAGTTCGGCCGTGACATTGGCTGGAGGCGAATGAGGCAGACTGATACATGGAATGACTTTTTGAATCGGTTCAATGATTTCGAGGGTTGTTGTTCCGCGAATCCAGCCTGTGTATTCAAAAGGTTCCATTTGAACATTGGTTAATCCATAGGATTCAAGTTTTGCTTTCAAAAATTCGGCCGCTTGTTTTTCCCCTGCAGTTCCCCCAAAACGAGAGCCGAAATCGTCACATAAAATAGTGAGATTGTCCATTGCTTCAGTTGAAGTAAAACAGTCTCCTGCAATCAGCTTGTCTTTATCTAAAAACGACATATGTCCTCCAGAATAATTAGATTGTTAATTGGCCAAGTTTACAATCAGTTCATATTTAAACAACCGGTCCAAGCTTCATCAAATACTCTCCCGATTCAATTGTTTCAACCTTGATTATTATTTATTAGCCTCTCTGTAATGAGAGTGTACTTTGCACTGTTAATGGCTAAAATCCCTCCGCTATGGCATCCCATCACGACCCCCCATCCCCATCTGTTTTTAAGACTATATCAGCTGAAAAGTGGCTACTGTCCTTAATTCTTGTTGTTTATTTAATTGCAGGGCTACGTTTCGCATGGATTACCCCAGCTTTTGAAGCGTCTGATGAGTTATGGCATTTTCCTATGGTGCGTCATTTGGCAGATGGGAACCCACTTCCCGTTCAGACCTACGATGCCGCATTGGCTGGCCCCTGGAAGCAGGAAGCGAGCCAACCGCCGCTCTATTATTATGTAGCGGCCGGGCTAACCTTCTGGATCGATGCGGCCGATATGGAGCAGGTGCGTAAGCTTAATCCGCATGTCGCTCCAGGCGAAGTGACAACAGATGGCAACACTAACCTTGTCTTGCATGACCCGGCTCTGAATCTAAATCAAGGGGCACTGCTTGCCATACGCATCGTGCGTATATTTTCAGTTTTGCTAAGCAGTTGCACCGTTTTTCTCACTTATCTAATCGGCCGGGAAGTTGCACCAGACCGCCCC
>JBLIMP010000109.1:0-13573 GCA_047638855.1 Cellvibrionaceae bacterium
GACTTTTTTGCCATTCGGAGCTACATCTCAACGATTCGAAAACAGGGGTTGAGTGTTTGGGATGCTTTAGGATCACTTTTTTCTGACCAGGTTATCATGCCTCAACTCACACCTGTATAGTTACAAAACTTCTTAGAAGTAAAGCTTTCTGAGCCTCCCGTTTACTTTCAAGTATACAAAACCCCGTTCAATTCAGAGGTAATGTCTAGTATTTGTAAAGATAAGATGCATACTTATGAACTTTTAAAGCCGGTAATAAGAATGCCCAAAACTATCTCATTCCTTGATTGGGATATAAGTGATGAATATATCGAGTATAAAGAGTATTGCGATATAAATGAGATTTTAAAAGAGATAGAAAAACGGTTCAAATATCCTCTTGTTATCAAAAAAAACAAAGGTTCTTTGGGTAAAAATGTTGATTTATGTAGAGATCGTGATTCAGTAGCCTTTTCTTTGGGTGAGATTTTTAACAAAAAATCGAATGAATATGATTATGTGGCCTTAGCACAAAAATTTATTCCTACCCAAGAAGAATTTAGGTTGGTTTGTTCTTTCGGAAAACCTGTTCTTGCATATCGGAGGGGAAATGCAAATGAGTTTAATCGAGAATACTGGAAAAGAGGTGAACATGCGGTTTTGCTTGAGGATCAACTTATAATTGATGAATTGTATGAATTTATTAAGCCCATTTATTCAAAGTTTAACATCGGGTTTGTAGGGTTCGATATTATCAGGGGACTTGATGACATGCTGTACTTGATTGAGCTAAACTCTTCTCCAAAATTTAATCATATAATTGAAAGCAGTGGGGAGGATTGTATAATTGAGATGTATGAAAAATGCATACATAATTTTTGCTTGGAAAAGAATCTAACAAATGGTTCAAGTTGACGCATTCCGCGCCGGCCGTGCCTCCCTCTGCTCCATGCGCAACTTAACCAAAACGTTATGCATAACAGTGTGAGCCTTGATCAAATGAATTAGACATCGGCTCTTAAAAAACTGCGCTAATTTCTTCATCGGAAAAGTCGAATCGCCCTCTGTCATGCTAGCGCAAAGTTTAAATAAACGTCCAAGCCAATATTCGCGTCACCTTATTCCCCTGCGCCATTTCTATCTCCCGTATCTCAAGCGCACCCAGCTTATGTAGTAATTTTTTTGCAGGCTTTACATTCTCACTTTTCGAAAATATTTCCAATTCCGTCTTTCCATATTTTTCCCGATGAATAATAACCCCTGAATCTCGGTTGAATTTTCGTTTTTATTTCTATTGGTGATGGTCTTAAATCTCAAAACGAGTTAAGTTTTTTTCCTTAAGTCAAAAAACATCATTAAGTTAAAAAAGTTGAAATTGGAGCCTTTATCTCTTTGCTTAAGCTGCGCACTCGTGAGCGTTTGCGCGTCAGCTTCAAATTGTTATTGAGGTCGTGTTTTTGCTTGCCGTAGGGCCTTAATTTACCAAGAGTTTTAATTACCTGCACACTTCAACTCAAAGCAAACCAACCCTAACGGTAAAGGATTAATCTACTCATTCAAACATTATTTCAGGCACTCACCAGAATATCGCCTATTCACTCACCGCATCAAACCGATACACAACCCCAATAGTCGCATCCGTTACATAAATCTGCCCACTGCTATCTGTTGCAATCCCATTCGGTAGCCCAAATCCATCTGTACCGCTGGTGAATGTTCCAAACCGGCCGACATAATTTCCGCCCCTGTCAAAATAGATCACTCGATACCCTTCTGGGTCAGTGATAAAGACATTGCCAGATGGGTCAACCGCAAGATATGGCTTATTGTCAATCGACTGGCTTTTATCCCAAGCGTCAACGTCCCAATCGTTAACCGGGAAAAGCTGCTGGTCAGCAATAATTAATTCTTGAACCCGATTATTCCACGTATCTGACACAAAAACGGTGCCATCTGACGCAACCGCCAAGCCAACGGGTTCAAAGAACTCACCGCCACGTACACCTTGACCGCCTATAGCACTTAAAAACTGCCCACTGCGATTAAATAGCTGGATACGATGATTCCCTGTATCGGTAACCATCAGCGTGTCATTTGGCCCAAGCACCACGTCACGTGGTCCATAGAATTGTCCGCCACCTTCTGTAGGTGACTCCGGTGAGCCACTGATACCAAACGCCAGAACAAAATCACCCTCTAAGGTAAATTTTTGAATACGATTGTTCCAAGTGTCGGTCACATACACAAACTCTTCATCAATGGCGATGCCCCAAGGTTCATTAAATTCACCCTCGCCCACACCATTCTGGCCAAAAGCAAACAAGGGTGCTCCGGCTGGGTCAAACACTTGGATTCTATGATTTCCAGAGTCTGCAACAAAAATACTGCCATCGGCCGCAACCGCTACATTTCTCGGCCGTGTCAAAATGCCTTGTCCAGCCACCAGATTCGGAGCAAAAGGAAGTTCACCGGCCGCATATGGGTCAACCGGAGCTTGAATCACAGTTGCCCCAACTCCTTTATCCCATAAGGTTCCCAATGCTTCGCGCCGAATATAAAGGCGCATGTTCCGTTTCAACGGCCAAGAACCCGCTTGGTAAGTTTTGCCAACTGCGGTGCCGTATGCCGAATAATCTCGATAGAAGAAAATGTCCCACAACCCTTGTCGTTTCTCCGGGCTGTTTAGCAACGATGGGTCGCCATCTATCACCGGGTTTCCTAAAACCGATTCCCATGAAATCTGCCTATACTCTTCCATCGGCCACCACAAGAATGTAAATTCCATAGATTCAAAATCATCACCCAAATAAGGCTCAACTTTGCTGTAGTTCGCATCCCCGACCAATATCGCATCGGCATTTTTAATATCTGGCGATGGGTTTTCGCCAAAATAGACTCGATCGTCAAAATCACGCAAATACCATGTAAACGGCCATGAAGCCTCATTGTCATAATAGACTTTGAGGCTCATGTCTCCGTAAAGTCTTTTTGAAAGCTCTTCAAGTTGCGGGATAACCGCCTGACTCGTGCTGGGGCCACCATGTGCATAAACCAAATATTCAGTTGTGTAATCTGCATTTGGAAACGCCGCCATCCAAGCAAAGCGAATGGTGAGCAATCCTAACAAAGCAAATGTACTAAATGTCCATGTCAAGCGGCGCATATGCCGAGGCACATCGTCAACCAGGCGATACAGAAGCCATCCGATAAACCCGGTGAAGACGGCTAGCCCCATAAAACGGCCGACAGAATTTAGCCCAGCTTGGCTTTGATCTCCAAAGCGGATGTCGCCGATAAACACAGGGCCGATCAGCAAAACGGCCGTGATAATTAACAACGTCACTAAGCCGAAAAAGATGAGCGTCTTCTCCGCCATGAATTCAGCCAAATCAAAATCTTTAAATAGCTCGTTGAAATACCAGCCTACCAAAAATGCCATCGGAATAACGATGTGAATACTGAGCCAAGGCATTTTCTCGCCCGCTATCGTATACGCCACAACAGTCGCGATAAGCCAAAAGACAGAGAATGGAAAAAAGCCAAACCAATCGTCAATCGACAACCTAGACGGGGGAACATCTGTGGTCTTGTTTGCGCGGCCGAACATATCGCCAAATATAAGCCACGCCACGCCAGACACCGCTAAGATAGCAACCACAACGATCAGACCGGGGAAGCGCGTAAAACTATCGCCCACAAAACCATTAATCCCATTGTAATACCAGTTGACCAGCCCCATCGCCATACCACTGGCTAAAACGACCCAGCCCCAAAAGCGGGAAGCCGCACCCAAACCGTTCTGGCGTGTCCACAATCGGATAGCGGCCAAACTAAATACCAAAGGCAAAAATTCGTAAAATGGGGTGACAAAAAGGTAGTAGAACCAAGGTTGTCCGCCACGCGCCACTTCTTGCTGTTCTAGCCAGTAACCCAATGACCCAACCGCACCGGTCATCCATCCCCAAGGGTTTGAAAAGACAGAGGTATACAAAATAGCAAAGATTAGGTGGTAGATAATAGCGGCCGGTATCCAGCGACGTGAGCTCCACCACAGCCCCACATAAATTGAAATGCCCAGCATCAACACCATCAACAAGGTAGTCGTCACAATCGGTGATGCAAAATACAGTTGCCGACAGGCCGCATCCCCCATGCGATAGGTGAATTCACTAAAAGGGTTCAGCACATCTGCATTTGGAACGGCACATCGGTTTAACAGATAATCTTGCGGGTTTTTACCTGTAAAATTTACCAGTAATGGGGTCATCAGCGGCAATATTAATGTGGTGAGCAGGACAACCAAGTCAAATTCAGCAAATTCTGACAATTTGCTCTTTAGCTTATCGGCTAAGAAAAATAGCCCCCCACTGAGTATGATCAATCCAAAGATTTGGAGAAGCCCAAACAGGTTGCTCTCTTCAACAAGAACTTCTTCGGTAAGAATTTCTTCAGCACCGTCTGTAATAGACGCAACGACTTCTGGTTCAGGCCAATGGTCTAAAACAAAAGCACCGCTGAACAGCACCACGCCTCCCACAAGCAAAACCGTGGGAAAACTGATAGAAAAAATCGTTTTTAAGAACCAATCGGCCGATCCGATTTTAAAGAGCAGGCGCAACACGATAAAACCGCCAAAAATAGCAGCGTAGATAAATGCGACTTCTTTTGTAGCGAACATCAACGCAAGCCCGGCCGCTATCCAATAAATCGAACGGTCATCACGATGCCTGAAGTAGTGAAACATCCCCACCATAATGATGAGCGCCCACACAATGACATAGACGTCATGCCGAATATAACGAGAGTAATAAAGGGAATAGGGGCTGATGAGTAATATTATCCCAGCGAAAATCGCTCCGGTTCGGCCGATCCAAGATCGCATAAACCAAGGGATAAACACCAGCAAAACGCCAAAAATCGCCACAGGAATACGAGCCGTAAAATCGTTTGCTCCAAACATCCAATAGGAAAAGGCGGTGACATGAAATAGAAACGGGCCATGCATTAAAGGTGTATGCGAGTAGCCGTCTCCATTGTAATATTGAAAAGAGTAGTGGGTATGCAGACTCTCGTCATGGCTCACAACCCGATCTCCTAGTCCCCAAAACCGGGTCACAATAGTTAGGATCAAGATAGTTGCCCAGATCATTTTTTCCCAATCGAGCGTAGCGGCCGTGAGCAAAGGCTGTTGCAGCCATAAGGATGATTCCGCCTCACTTGTATCGCTACTTTCCTGGTCAAAAGGTTCAGAATCAAAATAAAGATCAGATTCCTCGGCCGAAAGAATATCGTCTAGTTCCTCTCGCTGTTCGTCCTTAAGTGATTCAATCACCGGATCGACATCAAGCTTCGCTACATCTGGCTCTGGAGTTTTATCATCCGGTAACGGAACGTCACTGATTGGTGGGGTTATTTCAAATTCATCAGACATGATTTAGTCGGTAATAATCGATAATTACGTTTTTAATTATCGATTGGTAATCAAATTAGCTCTAACCCATAGCACAATTCGTTGATCTTGAATCGCAGGGGCAGAGTCGCCAAACAACCACCAGCGTAAGCTGTCGGTAAAAGTTAAATTCAGTTTTTGATTTTGCCGCGCTAGGCCAAAATCGGTACCTGTGTAATCGCTTCCCGCTTGTATCTCATCACCATCAGGGGTAATGATAATATCGGGAGTGGCCCCACTTGGGATCGCATCAAAAAACTGCACGCTATCAAACCCACGCAAATACCAGCGCATGACGGCCGTATCAACGGTTGAATAAATTTCGAGCGATTCTCCCAATCCCAATGTTGACAAGCCGGTTTCAGACAATGTATCGCTTAATAGGAAAATTTCATCGTCGCTACTGCTTTCAACCCAAAGCTCACGAGTGTCATTCGCCTGTTCGCCACCTAAGCGCCACGCAAGACTCCAGCCAAAAACGGCCGATATTGTTAAGCCCAACAACAGCAATCCGGTCACGGCCGATAATCGATCATAGATAAAAACGGTAAGAATGACCGCTATGATAAGAGCAATGCAAATGGTGAAAAGAAAAAAGTGAGCACGGCCGACCGGTGACTCTAATCCGGTGCGACTAAAACGGCCCAAGTTGGTGGTTGCAATAAGCAATAGCACAAGCCCTATGCCTGCTAACGGGAAGCCCATACCACCATCAGGATAGGTGGAGAACATGCGCTCTAGCGGAATACGGGCAATTGTTTGATCAAACGCCCGGCCGATAAGCAGGGCGGCCGGAATAATCGCTATTAAGACATTTGAGCTTTCACCAGCCTGCACTATAAAAAGCAAAATCGAGACAATCAGCCAATAGCCTAAGAAACCCGCCTCTCGATCCTGCATAAAGCCCATAACGATCATCGTAACCAGTGCCATTATGGCGAGCCCAATCTCATAACGCAAAAGTATAAACAGAGGATTCCCAATGTCGGCAATACGAGAAAAGCCAAATGCTCCGAACCATGTTTCGATGATCCTAGTGGCCGTGCCAATCCCGGCGGGATTCAGCAGAAACATGGTTGAGGTAAGCGCAAATACAGCTAAAAAGGTAATCCCTGTTTTACGCAGTAGGTCACCTTCGGGCCAAAAGCCACCTAACTCTAATTTTGGCCCAATCTTTGCTTCAAACAGCCATGCAACCCCAAAGGCCAAAAGCCCAGAATAAAAAACAGGAGAGGTGGTAAGTCCAAAAGCGAGCCAACCTGCTAACCAAGTTAAACTGCGAGGCTCTTCGGTTTGGCGGAACTGTAGCCAAAAACTAGCACTCATGATTAGGGCTAAAACTGCGAGGCTATTTCCATCGGCCGATCGGCTAACAGAAACATAGAGTGGAGACAGAGCAAGCATCATACCCGCAACTAAGCCACCCAATCGACCCGTAAACGGCCGAAAACGAGAAATGGCAATGACGGTGCTGATACCGGCCAAAGCCGGTATCAAACGCATAACCATGTCTGAATAGCCAATAACTTGGCTCAAAAGCGCAGTAAGGCTGAACCACGCGGCCGAAGAAATTTCGGGCAAACGGTCGGCCGTTTCAGCTTGCCAAAAAAGCCAAGCGCCCCAACCATTTTCAGCTTCAGCCGGTGACAATGGGATGAGATTGAGATTGCCCAATCGCAAAATCGATGCACAAGTTAATAGGAGACCGTAAAACAAATGCTCCCAAGTTAAAATGATTCTTTCTGATTCAGTTTGTATACTCGTTGAAGTCAAATCAGTACGCATGCTTTTTAATAATTTTGATGAATTTGAAGTTTATCGTCTCCACCTGCCCATATCAAACGCTCTTCACATTTCTTTAGTTTCTGCTGGAGATTTCTCAGCAAAAACCGGCTGGTTTAGATATTGTTTCTGCCGTTTTTCAGGAAGGTTTTGGGACGTTGTAAAGCAGACATGTTTTATGTAGTCCATCAAAAAGCTCTACCCCGATCCTGTTTTTCAACAAAAGATCAGAGTAGAGCTTTATCAGGTTGTTTCACCACATTTTCTACTGCAGGCTTCCCAAGTGATCATCCACCACTTTCTTTAGCCAGCAAATTAGCCAAGCACATTCATGCAGTTTAGATCTTCGAAAGCTTGAGTCAGCCGTGTTACAAATGATTGTTCTGCCACACGTAACCAGTTGCGTGGGTCATAATTCTTTTTGTTCGGTTTATCGGCCCCATCTGGGTTCCCGATCTGCCCTTGCAAATAGCCAAATTTGTCGGCCGAATAGCCACGAACACCATCCCAAAATGCCCATTGCAGGTCAGTATCAATATTCATTTTGACAACACCGTACGAAATCGCTTCACGAATCTCATCTTGGCTAGAACCTGAACCCCCGTGAAACACGAAGTTGATGGGTTCACTAACAGATAGCCCCAATTTTTCAATCAGATGAGTTTGTGAGTTTTTAAGAATAATCGGCCGGAGTTCTACATTTCCAGGTTTATATACCCCGTGAACATTCCCAAATGCGGCCGCAACCGTAAACTTGTCACTCACTTTTGACAGCTCTTCATACGCATAAGCAACCTCTTCTGGCTGAGTGTACAAGCGCGAAGCATCTATATCAGAATTGTCGACACCGTCCTCTTCACCACCGGTTACACCCAGTTCGATTTCCAATGTCATCCCGATTTTGCTCATCCGCTCTAAATAGCGTTTGCAAGTCTCAACATTCTCTTCAATCGGCTCTTCCGACAAGTCAAGCATGTGTGAGCTAAACAAAGGAATACCGTGTACTTTATGAAACGCTTCACCCGCATCTAACATCCCATCAATCCAAGGCAATAGCTTTTTGGCCGCATGATCGGTATGCAAAATGACACGCGCTCCATACGCTTCAGCCACTTGATGGACGTGATGCGCACCAGAAACGGCTCCTAATGTAGCCGCCTGCTGCCCTTCGTTACTCAGCCCTTTGCCCGCATAAAACACTGCTCCACCGTTAGAAAACTGCAAAATCACGGGGGAATTCACCTTGACGGCCGTTTCTAGAACCCCATTAACTGTATTTGTGCCAATGGTATTGGCGGCCGGCATCGCAAAGTTTTTCACTTTCGCATCTTCGAAAAGTTCCTGAACAGCATCACCTGTAATGACGCCTGCTGGGTATTTATCACCTAAATTAGACATAAAGCCTCCTGCTTTTGTTTTGTTAAATAAAATCGGTATCAGAATCTACAAGATAAAATCGACCATTGAGTGAGAAAAAATGTTCGAACATCTATCTTCTAATCCTTTATAAAATTTTTAAATAAGCCTAGAACCGGCCGTTGCAAGAGCCTGGTTTAACTCTTTCAAATTGTCAGCCACGCTAACGGCCGAAGAATAAACCCCACTCCCGCTCACCAGCAAAGACGCACCAGCCGCCGCCACTTCAGCCACATTGTGGCTTTTAATTCCCCCATCAACCTCTATTATCGCGTTTGACCCACTTTCCAAAATCATACGGGCCAATCGGCCGATCTTGTGAGTGGCCGCCTGAATATACGACTGCCCACCAAATCCAGGATTCACTGACATGATCAGAATCAGGTCAACCATCGTTAAAATTTCTTGAATCGAGTTTAGCGGTGTACCCGGGTTAAGCGCCACCCCAGCCAAAACGTCTAAGTCATGGATCGCCTGAATAGTACGATGAATATGGGGGCTGGCTTCAACATGCACGGTGAGCAAATCAGCCCCAGCTCGCTGGAACGCCTCAAGATATCGTTCTGGCTCGACAATCATCAGGTGAACATCTAGCAGCAAATCGTATTCTTTTGCAATAGGTTTAAGAGCCTGCACAATGGGAAGACCGATACTGATATTGGGAACAAACCGGCCGTCCATCACATCGATATGAACGACCTTTGTGCCAGCTTTAGCAGCTTCGATTACTTGTTCACCCAGCCGGGCAAAATCACAAGCTAATATCGATGGGGAAATTTGGGTAACTTTTGATAATGTTTTCAGAAGAACAACTCCAGTTCATGCAAAATCTGAATCGCAATGATGTGCAAATAGCATTTTTCGACATGCTATATGTTAAGCCATATTTTCAACGATATATTATAACATTTCAGATACAACAAAGAGTCAGTCAAAGTGCAACTCATTATTTGCATGTATCTTATGAGATATATCTAGTTTGTTTTGCCTGTTTGGGACCGTACACCTAATATTTCAAGATTAGACCTAACGTTAAAACCAGATAGTGCGTCTTAACAAGCAAAGAATTTAGTATGATATGAATCATCACCCAGACAAACTTGTCAATGCGTAGTTTATCAGCAATCTAATTCATGCATCGTTTCAAAAATATAGCCCTCGCCCTTTCCACTGCCACTATTGTAACCGTCCTCCTATTGAGCACGTTCTATCCAATTGGAATACAGGCACAGTCATTAAACGATGACATCATTTCGCCAGAACTTGCCGAGCTAATCCAAGCCCAGCAGGACAATCCAGATCAACTCATCCGTTTTATTATAACGATGCGGGATCAAGCCGATCTCGCGGCCGAACGTTTCCCAACGGAAGAGGTGCCAAAACGAGCCTCGATTGTACGCTCGTTACAAATGGTGGCAGAGACAAGTCAAAGTCAAATCACCCCAAATCTTGAAGCCTTACAAGGTCGAGCGCAAATAACAAATTTTCAACCCTTTTGGATTTTCAACGGTATCGCGGCCGAGGGAACGGCCGACGCCATCCTCACCCTTGCAAAACACCCAAGTGTGGCTCACATCGCCATTAACCACGAAATCGAATCGATCAAACCGATAGAGCCAATTACATCAACGGTGCAATTCTCATCGGCCGGACCATTGCTAGCCGGACCATTGCTAGTAGGTAGCACTGGTGTTGCCACACAAACGTGGGGGCTAGAACGCATACGTGCTCCTCAGGTATGGCACGGGTTAGGAATCACTGGCACCGGCGTAACCGTTGCCATCATGGACACCGGCGTTGATTTTGAGCATCCAGCATTAGCAGAAAACTATAGAGGCAAACAGCCGGACGGGAGTTATATACATACAGGCAACTGGTTTCAAGCGGCCGTCCCCACCCAAACAACCCCCATCGACCTAAACGGGCATGGCACGCATGTGGCCGGCACGGCCGTAGGTAGTCACGGGATCGGTGTTGCCCCGGGTGCAGAATGGATAGCCGTCGGCATCGCGGACCAATATGGGCTTTTGCTAGAAAGCTATATTCACAGCGGTTTTGAATGGATGCTGGCCCCAGACGGGAAACCCGAACTCGCTCCCGATATTTTTAACGCATCTTGGGGCGGGCCAGGCTCGCTCGACCTTTTTCTAGAAGATGTTGAGCTCATGAAACAAGCAGGAATAATCCCCGTATTTGCGGCCGGAAACTCAGGCCCGTATACACAAACAATCGGCTCGCCAGGTAGTTATACAAATACCATCGCCATTGCCGCAACAACTTCAGATGATCTAGTTGCGTGGTTCTCCTCTAGAGGACCATCGCCCCAACATGCGGGTACCACTCCACTAATCGCAGCTCCAGGGGCACGCATTTACTCAGCACAACCCGATAACAAATATGCCTACTTGTCTGGGACTTCCATGGCTACCCCTCATACCGTCGGAGCCTTAGCCCTACTACTATCAGCTAAAAAATCACTCAAGGGCAACAATGCCCTTATCGATATTTTGGCTGATTCTGCGGTTCCGTTTGAGGCTGTACATCCCAACATTGCGAGCGGTTATGGCATGCTCGATGCGGTAGAGCTTGTCGAAGATTATATTGTCAGCGTCGGACATGTTAGCGGAGTAGTGCAAAGCAATGGCACACCTATTGCCAATGCGGTCATCACGGTTACAGCGGCCGGCGGCATGTTTTCGATACAGACAGATATTAACGGACAATACACTCTTCCTTTGAAACCCGGGAACTACAGTATCAACATTAATCATTTTGGCTATGATGACTATGTGAATGGCAACATGCTTGTCGGTGCAGGCAAAACCACCTTCAACATAAACTTAAATAGAAAACCCTTTGGCAAGCTAAAAGGAAAAATCACCCAATCGGGCAATAGTCCATTAACGGCCGTGGTGCAGGTCGAAATAGGAGAACTAGAACCACTTGAAATGCTGTCAGCCGCCAATGGCAAATACTCAATCGAACTCCCTGTTGGCACTTATCCAATTAATGTCATTAAAAATGGCTATAAAGTTGGCAAAGCCACCGTTACGATCGGAAATGGTCAGGTGTTGTTCAAAAATTTCTCACTTGTAGAAACGACGTCTATTTTGCTCGTAGATGCAGGAAAGTGGTCGTTCAGAGGCAGAGAAAAATATTATGCAGACGCACTGACCGAAGCTGGCAAAGGCTGGGACACCCATCCAATTAACAACCCGGTTTATGATCGTCCTACTCTTGAAACCCTGGAACAATATGATGTGGTTATCTGGTCGGACCCCTATTATTCGCCCGGCTATATCGGGGCAAGCACAGTCATCTCAGATTATCTAGGTACAGGGGGCAATATCCTGATCTCCGGCAGTCGGATCGCCCTCTATGACTATCAAGATTATTTTGATTTTGATTGGCTAGGCTCATTGGCCTACGCTGTACCACAAACATTTATAACTCAAACCGAATCGATTTTCGGCCGGGATGGCACAGAATTCAGCGGTTTTAATGCCTCACTCAACGGAGAAAACACAGCTGATGATCAAGCTTTCATCACAACAATGAGTTCTAGTATTCCTGCTAAATCAGAGCTTATCTTTAGCCACGGTCAACCCCACACCGCAGACAACGGAGTCGGTATCAAGTCAGGTCATTGCGAAAAATATAATTTAATCTATTTAGGATTTGGCGTTTCTGGGGTTCAAGGGGTAAATGAACGGGCAGAGTTATTACAAGGTTCGCTTGACTGGTTTACACGCCCACAGCAAGAAAGCGGCGTCATGTGGATTGACAATGACATAGACCGGCCTGTTGTGCCGGGTGAAAGCTACAGCTATGATCTCAGAGTCTATAATCGTAGTGAAACCCTCACGACAACATTCAAAATTTCGGCCGATAGTGACTGGACCACCGATATCCTCACAAAAACCCTCATGCTTGCCCCTTGCAACGTGGGCCACACCGTTGTCACCGTCACAGTTCCTAATGAGTTAAGCAAAAACATAACCAATCAAACGGTTTTAAAGGTTCAAAGTCTCCAGAACAACCTCGTCAACGACAAACTCAACATCAATCACAAAACGGCCGCAACCTTACTTCTGGTTGATGACCATCGTTGGTATAGCCAACTAAACAGCTATAAAGCGGTGTTAGATGAGATCGGCATTGAGTATGACGTTTGGTCAACACACGGAAAGATCAGCTGGGGCAGTCCGCCGGAAACATTGCTTCAAGAATATCAATATGTTGTTTGGTATACCGCTTATGATTGGTTCAGACCCATCACCAATGACGAAATAAAATCGCTAGAAGCATATTTAGAAAGCGGCGGCCGACTGTTCCTCACTAGCCAGGATTTCTTGTATTATCATGAACAATCCAATCTGGCCCGCCACTACTTTGGCATTGCTGAATACACAGAATCGATAACGCCCACTCTGGCTTATGGGAACCCGCTTCTTGAAATTCCAGCCGCGATCACCGGGAGTATTCCGATTACGTTTAATCAATACAGCAACAATGGCGACAGCCTAATCTTGGCGGATAGACCCACTGTAGAGCCACTGTTATGGCATGACCGAGGGATTGGTGGGGTCGGCAATCAAAATAATGGCACCGGGGAAGCTTGGCGTACCGTTTTTTGGGGCCTTCCATTTAATGGACTGGGCCATAACAGTCGAACCGCTAACATGATCGGCATACTCGGCTGGCTTGGGGATTTGGGAGATTCTTCAATCTCTGTAGACAAAACCTATGTTGCACCCGGGGAAAGTCAGACTTTTACCCTCGCTATTCAAAATCGAAGCAGCGGAGTTACACAGAACGCCACAATCACCAATGTGCTACCGGCCGGGCTCAAATACGTCCCAAACTCGCTCAATGGCGGGGCCGCTTGGGACGATGCCAGCCGCACAGTAAGCTGGAACGGCCCTTTAGCCCCGGGGGAGTCAATCA
>JBLIMP010000110.1:0-13451 GCA_047638855.1 Cellvibrionaceae bacterium
GCTGGGCAATGGCAACGTCGGCCGTTTGGCGGACCCCTGCTTGAATATCAATCAAGTTGATTCCAGCAGTCAATAGTTTAGTAGCTTCGTCTAAAATCGCTTGACCGAGGACGGCCGTGGTTGCGGCTCCATCGCCCATTCGGGTTTTCATACGCCAAACCATTTGTCGCAAAATCATCGCGCCCATATCTTGCTGACGCTGCGGTAGCGCAATGATCCGTCGGGCGATTGTAGCTGAGTCAGTTAAGATTTCCGGTGGGCCGGGAGTGTCCTTTTCATTCAGCACAATTCCCTGGCTGGGGCCTAATGTTCCCGCCATGAGTAGGGCCATCTGATCAAAGCCTAGCTTTAAATTTTTGGACGCTTCGGGTGAAAAAATCACCCCTTTTTTTATCATACGCTTTTTAGTCAAAGAATTGCCTGTTTAGGACTGTCATCAGAGCGTTGATGACGAGTTGTTAGTTTGGAACTCTGGAAATGATGAAAAACCGATATTTGATCGGCCGAAATTGATGTTTTAAACAAAACCAGCTTTAAAAACGACCGGTCTTATCGAGATATTGGAAGCTGAAAGAGAATATCTACCCGTTTAACCTGGTTAATCTGCCCAATACAATTGACGCTTTTTCGAGCTTTCCATACAATAAACCTTCCATGTTTCTTATAAAACTTTTCTCAATAAAATGGAGGAAAGTGTACATCCTGTTTGAAGGATGGCAACCGTCTGAATCGAGTAGAGTTTTTCTAATTCTATCGAATCACTAAATCGGTCAGGCATTTTGTCGATTTTGCATGGAGATTACTAAATAAAGGAGAGAATAAATGAGTCAAAAAACGAACGGTATTACCCGACGACAGTTCCTCGTTCTCGCAGGAAGTAGTTCTGCTGCTCTGGTTCTGGCTAGTTGTGGTGCGGGCGGCATTGGTGGCGGTGCAGATAGTGGACCCGTTACCCTTGAGTTTCTTTCATGGGGCGGTGATGATGCTGCTTATGAAAAGCTAATCGCTACCTATCAAGAAGCCAATCCAAATGTGACGATTAACCTTGTACCAACCCCTGGCGCCGAATTTTACGCAAAACTCAATACGATGATTGCCGGTAATACCACTCCGAACCTGAGTTCTTTTCAGGGTTGGGAATGGCAGCCTTTCTTTGATAAAGGGGTTCTGGCTGACCTGACTGACTTGGTTGCTGCTGATAGTTATTTCAACAATGTGTATGACGATAGCATCAACAGTATTTCAGTGACCACTTTACGTGATGGCAAACGGGTTCTTGTCCCTATGCAGTGGGGCACGATGTTGATGATGTACAGTAAACCTGTCTTCGATGCAGCCGGTGTTGCTTACCCAACCAATGACTGGACGATGGAAGATTTCGTCGATACAGCAGAAGCGTTAACAAGTGGTGATGGGGCAAGTAAAGTATTTGGTACATGGGCAAATGGTTCCTGGTTCCGTGATATTCATTATATGCGTACCACCGGAAAACAAGAGTTTGACAGCTTGGAAGATCCTAAGAAAGCAACGTTCAATCAAAAAGAACTTGTGGATATGATCCAGTTGATTGCTCAAGACTTGGTTTACAAGATGGGCGCAGCCCCAACTTCGGCTGATACTGAAGGTGGCGCGGTTGCAATCGAATCTGGAAACGTAGGTATGAAGTACGAAGGTGCTTGGTACATGCCTCGTATGAACAACCCTGAGCTACGCGCAGAGGGCAATGAAGTTGAGTTCGATGTTGTTATGATGCCACAAGGCGCTGACGGCAGTCGCCCACATCGCGGTTGGTCTGAAGGGAATGCGATTCCTGTGACTGATCATGTTGACGCAGCTTGGGCTTTCGCTAGCTATATGGCTTCTGAAGAAGGTAACAAAGTTTATGCGGCTGAAACCGGCCGTATCCCTAACACGGAAGCTTTGGTTACTGACTTCTGGATTCCTGTAGTGAAAGAACGCTTTGGTGTTGAGAGTGCAGCTAACTTTGTTGAAGCATTCAAACGCTCTGAAGTAGACGTTGTCGGCGGTATCTCTCGCTCTCAATTCTGGGCAGAAGCGGTTAAACCTGTAGGTTATGACCCGATTCTGGCTAACGATGCAACTGCGGCCGAAGTTATGCCAGCCGTTGATGTAGCGGTTCAAGCGATCCTCGACGATTTCTGGAGCTAATATCAATATCTAGTGACTAGTATTCAGTTATGAATAACTGTACTCGTCTATCGTTTTTCCACGAGCCAGTCCTCGGCTTTGGGCTGGCTCGTTTTGTTTTTAGCAAGAGCATCGTGGTCATTTCTTCTATCTCTTGTCTCTATTTTCTAGAACTAAATTATGGCAGCTATAAACTTTAAAAATAGAAAAAGGTGGAGCGATGCCAGCCCTGCGAAAAGGCAAGAATGGCTTCTTGGATATTTGTTTGCCTCCCCTTTTATCATCGGATTTGTCGTATTCGTTGCCTACCCCTTTGGCTATTTGATTTGGCTTTCATTTCAAGAATGGGATTTGATTGGAACGGCAAAGTTTGTTGGCTTAGATAACTACTACAAGATGTTTTCTGACTCTCCGGCCGGTGTGCGTAATATCAAAAGCCTTTACAATAGTGCGTTTTACACCTTTATCGCCGTCCCTCTCCAGCTTTGTATTTCGTTTACTTTGGCTTTAGCGCTTACCCAAAAAGTAAAGTTTAGAGACATATACCGTGCCGGATTTTACTTACCTTTAATTGTTCCGGCGGTTGCTTGGGCTATTGTATGGCAGCGGGTTTTCCATCCTGAATATGGTCTATTGAATGACAGTATCCGTCGGGTCATCAACATTTTTGCGAGCGAACCAAGCACATTTAATGCGGCTTGGCTGTTTGAAGTTGAATTAGCCAAACCAGCCTTTATCTTTATGTCCTTTTGGATGATCGGCCGTCAAATGGTCATATTCATTGCAGGGTTAGGCAATATCCCTGATTCACTGATGGATGCAGCCCAAGTTGATGGGGCAGGCGCATGGCGTCGGCTAATCAGTATTATCATTCCTATGATGACCCCATTCATCTTTTTGAACATGATCTTTGCGATCATCAACTCATTCCAAACATTTATTCCAGCCCGAATCATGACAGAAGGTGGCCCTTCTGACTCAACGCTGTTTATTGTATTAAACATCTGGCGTGAAGGATTTGATTTTTTCAACATGGGATATGCTTCCGCCCTTTCGGTAGAATTGTTTTTTGTTGTCGTCGGTTTTACCGCCGCCCAATTTTATGTCTCTAGACGTTGGGTGCATTACGAAGAATAAAGGTGTTGATTCAACAAAGGGATATGACGAGTGTTTTGCCAAGAAAGATATGGCGGTTAGGTTCAACTAAAAAACACTTTAGGCTTCGTCGATTAGAAAACAACAACCGTCAAAAGAATATTGACGAAGCACTAGTGCCCTGCGGGCTTTAGCCCTCATCTAATCAATATGACTCCTGGTCGATTATGAATATGGTACCAAAATGACTACTTTAAAAGAAACCTCACCGATAGTTACAAAAGAAACTACTGTCGGTGTGAAGCCAAGTCTATTCTCACGTAAAAACATATTGGAATTTTTACGGTTATCTACACTTCAAATTGTACTAACCCTATTGCTTCTTACTTTTCTCATTCCGATTTTCTGGATGTTCTCTTCATCCTTAAAAGCGTCGACAGAGATTTTCGTTGTGCCGGTAACATGGATTCCAGAAAGCCCCCGATGGAGCAATTTTTCAGAAATTTTCAGTGAGGATTTTAGCCTGCCATTTGCTACCTTTATCTGGAATTCGATCACGGTGGTGTTCTGGGCAGTATTAGGAACGGTTCTATCGTCAGCGATGGTCGCTTATGCGTTTTCAAGACTTGAGTGGCCCGGCCGGGACTTTTTCTTTGGCTTGTTGGTTGCCACAATCTTGATCCCGCCGATTGTCACTCTGATTCCCCGTTTTATTGAGTTTCGGAATTTCGGCTGGTTGAATACCCACCTGCCGTTAACGGTGCCATATTGGTTTGCAGGCACACCACTGTATGTTTTTATTATGCGTCAGTTCTTCCGCACAATTCCGAAAGAATTAGACGAAGCTGCGTATATGGATGGGGCCGGCCATTTACGGATTTTGTTCCAGATTATCCTACCATTGTCAAAGCCGGTGATTGCGACTGTTGCGGTTTTTTCTCTGTTGCAACATTACAATGATTATTTGTCACCTCTTATTTTTATCAACAGTGTAGAAAAATGGACATTGCCGGTTGGATTGGCTTCTTTGAATGCGACTGAGTCGTTTGTTTATACATGGGAAACGATTTTTGCCGCCAGTACCATTGCGGTGACGCCGGTGATTATCCTGTTTGTTTTTGCCCAACGATATTTTGTTCAGGGTATTTCTATGAGCGGATTTGGCGGACGTTAGGGAAAGTGACCAGTATTTAGTAAATCAGTGGTCAGTAAGTTAATGGTTGACTGACCATTTTAAATTATTTTAAAAGGTTCTTTAGTGTCATGCTGAAGAACCTTTTTTTGTGTCGTAGGCACCTTTGTCTGTGTATGATCGTACGCAGGTTTACGCATAGAGCTTTTTCGGGGATGGGGTACACTGAGGTTCAATTTCGAGTTAGATTGATAGGGTATTAATCGATACAACAAATGACCGAGAAAAACGTAGAATTGAATAGGTCTGAGCTTTTACCGTATCTGTTTGTAGTAATGGCTTCAGCCATTGGTTTTTCGGTTAAAGTGACTCAAGTCGCATCTACAAACTCGATTTTTCTAGGCTGCTGAATCATTCAGGGTTTTTCCAAAGTCAGGGTTTTTGTTTATCAAATCTCCGTCATTGGGCGAAAACTCTTGCTATCACCAAGACGGTTGTCCGATGATTTGGATTTCAAGCGACAGGCTTAATCTTTGCGCTAAAAATCCCAGTTAGGGGTTTGAAATTTTTGGCAAAATGAACCGGCTTCAACCCATGACAGGGATTTGAGAGCCTACCTGATTGACTTTGGAAAAACCGTGCTGGACCATTACTTTTTATCGACTATTTATTTTTATCTATTATGATTAGCAACTGGGTAGCTGACAGATAATCACTTATTACAACAAACACCCTTTCAAGGGGTTAAACTTAAATTATGGAAGCAAAATTAACGAATGAACAGGAAGCCCTGTTAAAACGATCACGCGATGTATTAGGGGAAGTACGCGATACATTGGCAAGTACCTCATCAACCCCTGAAGAGAGAAGCGCTTTGGCCGAATCAATTCGCCAGCTTGACGAACTTTTTCTATTGGTTGTTGCCGGTGAGTTTAATGCCGGGAAATCGTCTTTTGTAAATGCGATGCTTGGTACAGAGGGGTTGTTGCAGACCGGTGTGACTCCAACGACGAGTCAAATCTGGCTGCTGAAGTACGGTGCAGAACGGTCGGAATCGCCACAAGATAAAGGGGTGTGGGTCCAGACTGCGCCTATTAAGTTGTTAGAAACACTCAATATTGTCGATACGCCGGGAACCAATGCGATTAACCGCGAGCATGAGGCATTGACAACAGATTTTATCCCTCGAAGTGACTTAGTTCTATTTCTGACATCGGCCGACCGGCCGTTTAGTGAAAGCGAACGGCAATTTCTTGAAAAGATAGAAGAATGGGGCAAGAAAATCGTTCTCGTGATTAATAAGATTGATATATTTGAGAATGATGATGAGCGTGAAAAAGTAATCGAGTTTGTTAAAAACTCTGCTCGTGATCTTATTGGCGAAACGCCTCAAGTTTTCCCCGTTTCTTCAAAACTGGCTCAAAAAGCGAAATCTGGCAATCCGCAGCACTGGGATGCAAGTGGATTTGCACCACTAGAAGCATATATTGAAAAAACGTTGGATGAAAAAGGGCGTTTTCGTTTAAAACTACTCAATCCGATTGGAGTTGGAAAGCGTTTGGTTAGCACTCGCCTTGATTACATTAGTGGCGATTGGTCGATGCTTGAGCAAGACAAACAGCTTTTGACAGATATAGAAGGACAGATGTCGTTTTATGATGATGATATCGAACGGAATTTTGAAGCGCGTTTAAGCGAAATTCAGACGATTTTGTACGAGATGGAACAGCGAGGAAATACATTCTTTGATGATACGCTGCGCATCGGCCGAATACCTGACTTGGTACGTGGAAGTTATGTCTCTCAGCAGTTTGAACAAACAGTATTGCAAGATGTGCCGCGCAGAATCGAAGATCGAGTTGGCGAATTGGTTGACTGGATGGTTGAGCAAGATTTACGTCAGTGGACGGCCGTTAGCGATCACTTAAACAAACGACGGGATGAAGTATCTACACGTGTTGTGGGGCAAGGTACGGCTCAAGAAAGCACTTTGGCCTATGATCGCCAACGTTTAGTTGACTCGATTAGCAAATCTGCACGGAAATCAGTTGATAGCTACGATAAAATACAGCAGATTGACCAAATCAATGTGCGGGTGCGCGAAGCGATTGCTGGGGTTGCCGGATTAGGCGTTGCGGCTGGTGCAACGATTACGGTGGCTTTGACCACAGCTATGGCTGACTTTACGGGCATTGCGGCTGGAGCGATTATCGCTATGCTCGGTCTGTTTGTTTTTCCGAACCGCCGAAATAAAGCCAAACGTGATCTTTCAGCTCGTTTAGCTGAACTAAAAGCTGAGTTGATGGCCAATTTGCGCGAACAATTCAATCGGGAACATCGTCGTTCGCGTCAACGATTAGATGATGCAATTGCACCATTTTCTCGTTTTGTGCGATCTGAAAGTAGCAAAATTGAAGAGGTTCGAGATGCTCTAATGGACTTGGAGCATGAGTTGGTTGGCTTGAGCCAGCAGCTTGAAGTTCTTTAGAGATTGATGATTCTATATTATTGACGATTTACGAAGGATATTGCGTGATGGCAACCAATCGTGAACCGAAAATCTAAAATCGTCAATATAATTATTTTGGATATTATAAAAAACGATCATAATGGCCGGGAGCTTTGGCGCTATCCGGCCGAAGTTTTATCTCAAACTGACTCTGAAATCAGAATTGAAGCCTATTTTAATCGGGATGATTATGATGCTGGGTTTGTTGAATTTAAGCGAAATGATCGTTTTGTTGAGACGTTTTATAATGATCGCTGGTACAACGTTTTTGCGATTTATGATCGAGATGATAAACGGTTAAAAGGGTGGTATTGCAATATCACCCGCCCAGCAGTGTGGAATGAGGTAGAGCTTTCGGCAGATGATATTGCGCTTGATGTGTGGGTGACGGCCGAAGATGGAAAGCCAAGCGGGGAGCCACTTGTCCTTGATCAAGAAGAATTTGTTGAGCTGGAACTTAAACCGCTAGAGGTTCAATTGGCCCTAAAAGCGGTTGATGCAGTTGTGAGACTAGCGAAATCTGGCATGTTGCCAAAGTAAGGGTGTGGCTATATTAAAAATGCCAGCAAGCGGCGGGAAATTTCAAGCGTAATGGTCGGAGAGAACAGGTTCAACTTGGCTTCGATGCGGGGAAACTATTCTTCTTTCTTCGCCTCTTGCTTTCCCTTTTCTTCAAGCTTATGAATCATGCACCACGCACGTAAATACTCAGCCACGCTCCATGCTTGAGCCGGACAGCCACGAGGTGTAAAAGGGGGGTCACCATCAAATATTTCGCTGATACTGCCTAGCCCATGATCTCGTAAGTGAGCCAAAGCGGGTGCTAAATAGGAGCGTGCCATTTCTGGGTTTTTGTACACACGTAAGTGAGCGGCGATAAACGGACCGATGAGCCATCCCCACACGGTTCCCTGGTGATAAGCTCCATCCCGTTCGAGAACATCCCCTTTATAAACACCAATATATTCAGGGTCATCCTGAGCAAGTGAACGCAAACCGTGAGAGGTGAGTAGCTGCTTGGCACATCTATCAAGAACCAGTTTTTGTTGCTCTGGTTGAAGCGGGCTGTAAGATAAAGAGATGGCTAGAAGCTGATTCGGCCGAAGATGTGTCTCTGGCCCGTTTGGGCCGTCGATCACATCGTAGCAATAATTCTCAGGCGAATACCAAAAACGAGAAAAACTTTCTTTAACTTTGGTAGCTAGGTCATCAAAGGCGGCTGGGGAATAGCCTAATTGTTTGGAGAAGTGGCACATGCAACGTAGCGCGTTGTACCAAAGGGCGTTGATTTCAATCGGCTTGCCGATGCGGGGTGTCACAACCCAATCGCCTGCTTTTGCGTCCATCCAAGTGAGCTGAACCCCTTCTTCGCCTGCATATAAGAGATGGTCGGCCGGGTCCATGTGGATTGAATAGCGGGTACCACGCTGATGCCAAGATAATATATCTTGTAAAACAGGATAGAGTTCTTTCAAGAATTCTGTGTCCCCTGTTGCTTCTAGGTAAGTTCGTACTGATTGGAAATACCATAAACTGGCATCGGCGGTGTTGTATTCGGGTGTCTCACCTTTATCTGGAAAACGATTTGGGAGCATTCCTTTGTTTAAATACTTTGCGTAAGTACCTAGGATGCTCTTGGCGATTTCCTCCCGGCCGCTACATAAAGTTAACCCTGGAATACTGATCATCGTATCTCGTCCCCAGTCACTAAACCAAGGGTATCCGGCAATGATCGAGTGGCCATTTTGGCTGGCCGGTTGAGTACGTTCTACAATAAATTGATCGGCCGCTAATACAAGCTGTCGCATTTCGGGGTCTAATTCACCCTGTATTCGCTTGGCTTGGGCAATTAGTTTTTCTTCGTGATCTACACGACGTTGGAAAGCGGCATCACCATTTAGGTCGGGTTGTTCTTTCGTGCTTGCAACAATGGTAACTGTTTCGCCTGGGTTAAGCGTAACACCGAAATCAGCGATATTGAGATGGTCTTCAACAACATCGGGTGCACCACGGTACTCTTCTTTGCTATAAAAATAATCTTCATGCCATTCTTGTTGAGGGTAGATTTCGCCCCGGCTTATTTTTAGATACAAAGGGGTTGCATCCTCATCCATTGTGATTTTGAGGCCGTTTTCGATAATTTCAACGTCGGTTTCTAAATCTTCAGCAATTGTGGTGCGATGGTAGTCACGATAATTGACCATCGCTTTGGGGTACAAATGCATCGGTTCGCTGGCACGTAGCAGGGTGTATTGAATATAGGTTGTGTTTTCGCCCTGCTCCATCCAAATTCTTTTTTCTAAGATGGCGTCTGCAATCGCATAGGTCCAAACGGGTGTTGTCCCTTGCAAGTGGAATCTTTCAAGATTGAAATGGCCAAAAGGTTCTGTTAGCCCTGGCTCTTCTTCATCATCACCAAACCAGCGATCAATGTATAGTGGGTAGTATTTTTCATCGTATTGAACAGTTTCATCGAACTTGGTCAGCATTAATGTCCGGCCGAGAGGCGGGTTTAAAGCTGCAATTAATAGGCCGTGGTATCTGCGAGTCAGCATCCCTGAAACGGTTCCCATTGCGAACCCGCCAATGCCATTGGTAACTAGCCATTCCCTATTGGATGAAACGCCGGCCCGGCCGCAAACTTCACGCCCAAGATCAACAAATACGTCTGTCTTTTTTTTTCGGAGTGCCATAAATACCCAGTATTCTAAACTGCCATGATGTTATCTTGGCTTACCCTAAGTTAGGACATGCCATTTGCTG
Source organism: Cellvibrionaceae bacterium (assembly GCA_047638855.1). Taxonomy (GTDB): domain Bacteria; phylum Chloroflexota; class Anaerolineae; order Promineifilales; family Promineifilaceae; genus WTJY01. The sequence goes on from JBLIMP010000110.1 coordinate 9,648, forward strand.
AGTATAGCTGAAAAACTTATGCAGAATAACCAGCAGAAAGAAACAATATAATTACTTTAATAAGAAGAAGGGGGGAAGTAGATTTTAACCGTTGTTACAAATTTGGCTATAAATTATGCTTGCAAATGTCAAGCTCTTAAAGTGTTTATTAATTTTTTGGAAATTGGCATCATAACGATATGAAAAAATATACATGGGCTTCTTTTGTTTTTAGTTTGTTTTTAGTCGTGATTATTTACATGGCGAACACCGGGTCAAACAGATTGCTGGGGTATCTTTATACGGTTCCTAATTTTGATAAGATTGGGCATTTCGTTTTGTTTGGCGCACTCGCCTTTTTTGTTAATCGCGCTTTGGGGTGTAAAAAGACGAATCTATTTGGGAATATCGTTTTGGTGGGTAGTATGTGGGTTATCTCATTTGTCGTGCTGGAAGAAGTTTCTCAAATTTTTATTGCAACAAGAAATTTCTCCATATCTGACCTTATGTATGACATGGTGGGTATTTATATAGGTGGTTTTATGGCTGTTGTTACGTCCCAACCTGTTGCTAATTTAAAAGCGTTGGCTTTCGCCCGTAAATATGGCCCTGTTTAAAAACCTTGGAGGCCAAGTTTGTTTGGGGATCAATTCTAATTGTTTTGCAAATGACGCCGACTTCTCGTCTTTTTTTGAGATTCTTTGATAAGCCAACAAATCCTAGATAGCAACTTGTCTCACCCAGTCAGAATAACGATTGCCATTATCTGGGGATATGACAACAACATGGGGAGCTTGGCTCTTTACAGCTTGGGTCATGATGGCGGCCGTTGTCGGGCCAACTATAAATCCTTCATTTTCTGTATAGATGCGTTGAGCCAAAGCTAAAAGCGTATCTGGATCGGTGTTGTACATGTTCTGGGGGCCAATCATATCTAAATCTGCGATGGGCGGTTTAGATATCCAAGCGAGGTTACGCATCCCTTCAATTCGTTTTTCTCTATCAAGCGTATTTTGTACCACACCTAAGGCGACACTTGTCCCTTTTAGGGCGTGTGCAAATCCGGTTGATGTACCACCTGAACCGAATCCAACCCAAACTTCATTTGTTTCGGGCAGTTGACGAAGTAGCTCTGGGGTGGTTTGCTCTACATGGGCACGCCAGTTGTTGTCATTGGTGAATTGGCTAGGCCAAAAATAGATACCGGGATTGGCTTCAATTGTTGCTGAAAGCAGTTTGGTTGCTTCATCGGTCCCACCATCTGCAAAGAAAAGCTTGGCTCCATAGCCGTTTAGAATTGCTTGCTTTTGTACGCTTAAAGATTTTGGGCTGTAATTGTGGTATTCAAGCCCTAATTCGCTACAAACCCATGCTAGGCCGATACCGGTGTTGCCCGATGTGGATTCTGCTACGACAGTGTCGGGTGTAATAAGATTGCTCTTGATTGCGCGAAAGAGCATGTTAAATGCCGGCCGGTCTTTGATGCTTCCGGCCGGATTTTGCCCTTCTTCTTTCAAATAAAGAAAACGATCATCGTTGATGCGTATTTTACGGATAGGTGTGTTGCCGACGAGTTGTGCCAGTTCAGTGACTTTTTGATTTAGATTTTTGCTGTGCATTGTGCCTCTCAAAGCATTTGATGTTTAAGCATGGGATTCTAAAACTTTACTGCGGTAAGCAGCAGAATTGTATTAGTTTGAGAGGCGTAAACGGCATTAACTTACGAGGTCTAATCTATCACAAACACTTTGCTGATTTAGAGACGCTTAAACTTTTTGGCAACAATCTGCCGGCCTGAATATTGCTGATTTTGAAGCGCGCGGCCGTGAAAGATTCTAATTCAGTAATTCAGGTTTTTAACGTAAATCCAGCCGCTTGCACTAATCGGTTAACGGGAGAGTATTCTGATTATCTACAGATAGAGGAAGATAATCTTTCGCCTATTTGTTAATAGAGTCGTTCCTGAATACTTTTTTGACAAGATAAACAGGATTTTTAGGATGAATATGATCCTGTTTATGTACCTTCTCAACAATCTGGGGAAAGACACCCTTCGACAAGCTCAGGGTGCGTATCCTGAGCTTGTCGAAGGATATCTTCCTCCCTTTTTGAGAAGCTACCTGTTTATCTTGTCAAAATTGTTTGAATTTCTTATTGGGGAACAACTCTATTAAATTGATCAACTAACTTGTAGACAAGCGTGGGTTCTTTTTTCCCCCGTACCGTGATTTTTTCAACCGGCTCAACAAGATCCGAGTAATCAGTTAGGCACCGTTGCGTATCTTCACTCAATAAAACCGTGGTTCCCCATTCTTTTGTCAACGATTGCAGCCTAGCCGCCAAGTTGACAGGGTCACCAATGACGGTGTATTCGAGCCTAGCTTTCCCCCCAATATTGCCAGCAACCATATCACCGGATGAGATGCCGATGCCGATCTCTAATGGTTGTAAACCCAATGCTTTTTGTTCTAGATTAAACGTGATCAGCGCTCGCTTCATGGCTATCGCGGCCTGAATCGCATAAGAAGCATGACCTTCTTGTTTAATCGGGACGCCAAAAATCGCTAATAGGGAATCTCCGCCAAATTTATTGACAATACCACCCGCTTCAACAATGACATCAACCATGTAGGTGTAGTAGCGGTTAAGAATGTCAACAACTTGTTGAGCCGGTAGTCGCTCTGTTAGTCCCGTAAAGTCTCGAATATCGGCAAACAGTGCGGTTGCTTGCACGTTTTCACCACCCAGGCTGGCCCCTTGTTCAATGACTTGATTTGCAACTTCCTGGCTGACATATCGGCCGAACAGGTCACGCATGATTTGCCCCTGCTCAAGTTTTTCAAGCATCAGATTAAAATGAGAGGTTAGCTCACCTATTTCGTCATTGGCTACAACCGACACGCGCGAAGATAAGTCCCCTACGGAAACTTTCCCCATTGCAACAGAAAGTTTGAGCATTGGTTGCACAATACTGCGCGAAGAAAAATAACTTAGGAGAAGATTGCTAATGAGACCAATCACAACAACAAATAAAATAATGCGCTCAAGTTGACCAATGACTTGGACGGGATCGGCCGTCGCCTGTACCAAAGCAAGGGCACCATTCCAGGCACTAGAGCCTAAAATGAGTAACGGGACTACGCCAGTGAGCATAAACACGGCTAATAGACGCCGACTCACAGAGACGCGCATGAGCTGATTATCGCTAAATCGGCCGTCTGGAAAGAAATGAGCAAAACGCTCGCGCCAAAACAGATCGGTTAGCATAAAAATGATGACCGAGGTGGTGATCCCACCGATAATTGAAATACCGAAAAATGTTCTAACAAAAATGGCTAGATTAGTTGATCCAAAGTCCAAACCACCTTGAGCAAAGAAAACCCCTGCTGTAATCCAACTAATCATACTAATCGACGCGATAATAATCGGGTAAGCGGCTGCCCATTGAACAATGCGAGGCGGAATCGAATCAATATGCAATCCAGAGACGAGTCGAGCGTCCCAAGCGGCAAGTTGGCGGCCGTAATAATTGGCGATAAGCACGTCGATAATCGCAAGAAGGATCATCACAATGGTAAAAGTGATCCAGTCCGCATTGCTACCCCGCCAAAATACAAGATTTGTTTCAAATGCTTCAATGTCGATATAGGCGAAATAGAAAAAAATGACAAAAGCACCAAGCGTATTGCTTAGAACCATCCCCGATAATATCTTTCGATAAGTGTTCATAATGAAATGTGCTCTGTTGTCCGTTCTTGGTTTGCATAGTAGAAATTGTGATCAGATTGGGTATTTTTTGCGCCTTAAATAGCTGATCAAACGATT
>JBLIMP010000111.1:0-13438 GCA_047638855.1 Cellvibrionaceae bacterium
CGAAATTGTTTATTTTTCTGAGTATCAACTCTGTATAAGCCAACTGCATACGAATCAAACACCTGGTAGAATTGGCTTTCCTATTTAGAATTTTTTGGATTGCTTAACCTTTGCCGACAAGGAGAACAACAATATGTTTAGCTACGACTTTTTAACCGATGAACATCGTGAGATTCGAGCGATGGCTCGCCAATTTGCCCAAGATCAGATCGCTCCAATCGCAGAACACTTTGATCATACAGGTGAATTCCCGATTGAAACGGTACGCAAACTAGGTGCACTGGGCTTTATGGGGATCGAAGTGCCAGAGGAGTATGATGGAGCTGAGATGGACCCACTCGCTTATGCGATTGTGATGGAAGAAATCTCTAAAGTTGATGCGAGCCACGGCACGATTGTTTCGGTCAACAATTCACTTTATGGCAAAGGAGTGTTGCTTTTTGGGACCGATGCACAAAAGAAAAAATATTTAGCCCCTGTTGCACGAGGTGAAAAGATTGGAGCCTATTCGCTGACAGAACCGATGAGCGGTAGTGATTCAGGTACGATGCGAAGCCGTGCTGTGCTCAATGCGGCCGGAACTCATTACGTTGTCAACGGGGTTAAATCGTGGGTCACCAATGGACCCTATGCCGATTACATTGTGTTGTTCACAATGACCGAGCCAGAAAATGGACACAACGGGGTGACGGCATTTATCATCGAGACAGATAAAGCTGGCTTTTCTTTAGGTAAAACGGAGCCGAAATTGGGAATTCGGGCAAGTGCGACTTGCGAAACCCACTATGATAACTACGAAGTGCCGGTTGAAAATATTTTAGGCGAAGTTGGGAAAGGGTTTAAGGTTGCGATGACAGTTTTAGACCACGGCCGGATTGGCATTGCTGCTCAGGCCTTAGGCATTGCGACGGCTGCATATGAAGCGAGTGTGGCTTATGCTAAAGAGCGTGAAGCATTTGGGCAAAAAATCGGTCAATTCCAAATGATCCAATCAAAGTTAGCCGATATGTATGTTGATGTTGAATCGAGCCGGATGTTGACCTATCATGCGGCCCTTGAGTCAGCAAAGGCTAAGAAAACCGGCGGCCGGTTTACCCTGCCAGCCAGTGCGGCCAAACTCAAAGCGAGTGAAACGGCGATGTGGGTGACCACCGAAGCGATTCAAGTTCATGGTGGCATGGGTTTCTCGAAAGAAATGCCGCTTGAACGGTATTTCCGCGATGCGAAGATTACCCAGATTTACGAAGGAACAAGCGAAGTTCAGCGGATGGTGATTGCTCGGAGCCTGACGGGATTGCGTTAAAAACCAAGTTTATTAGATATGTTTGGCCTTGGGATAAAGGGGCAACAAAAAAGGGATGGTGTGTTTAGAACACACCATCCCTTTTTTGTTACAGCGCTGCTTTTGCCAGAACTAGAACGGCAAGCGTATTACAAACGACTGCAAAACATAAATGATCAAAAACAAAACGAGTACGCTGAAATCCATCACCCCGGTTTGTGGCATGTATTGCCGAATCAATTGAACGGGTGGATCCGTTAACTGGTGAACCGCTTGTACAAGTGGGTTGTCTCGGCTAATGCCACCACCACCGACTGCGACCCATGACAAGATGACTCTTGCCAATAAAATAAATGAATACACGTTAAGTAATGTATAAAGAAGTGATCCTATCATCTTAGTGTCTATCTCCAAAAAGGGCTCGGCCGACTCGTACGTGGGTCGCCCCTTCTTCTATTGCAATTTCAAAATCGTCGGTCATCCCCATCGACAGTACGGGCATTTCCCGTTCTAGTTCTTGGCTTAACCAGTTTCTAAGATTGCGAGTGCGTTCAAAAACAGCCCGAATAATATGTGGGTCTGCACCCCAAGGGGCCATTGTCATAAGCCCGGCCGGGGTTTGGTGTGATTCTTCGACTGCCAACAACTTTGCTGCACTCAAAATATTTTTCTGCTGATCTACATTGTTTTCCCAATCGGAGCAGTTAAAGCCCCCTTTCGAGGCTTCGCCGCTGATATTAACTTCAAGTAATGTGTCCAGAGTTCGGCCGTTGACGGCCAATTGATTGCTTAACCTATTGATGATCTTTGGGCGATCGGCCGCATGGAACATGTGACCATAGTTGGCTATTGGCTGGCTTTGGCGCGTTTGTAGATGGCCGATATAGTGCCACGTAATTCCGTTGTCTGGGCCAAACTTTTCGGTCAACCAAGGGACTTTTTCCTCAAGTTCCTGTGCCCGATTTTCCCCAAAATGGCGCAACCCGGCCTCCCAAGCTTCAGCCAGCACCTCGGGCGGGTGCGTTTTGGTGACGGCGACCAACGTGATGCCAGCTGCATCCCTTCCGGCCCGTGCGGCTGCATCATTTATTTTGCCGATAATTTCAAGGCTATTTTCTCGAATTCCCATAATTTAGTTGTTAGGTCGCAGGCGTTAGAAATCAGACGGTTTTGCAAGACCAGCTAACATCTAACATCCAATATATACCATCCAATATTTACCGCTCTAACATTAAAGTAACTGGCCCATCATTGTGAATTTCTACTTTCATGTCAGCTCCAAATTGCCCAGTTGCCACTTCGAAACCAGCATCTCTTAATTTTTCAACAAAATATGCATACATCGGTTCAGAGTGCTCCGGCCGAGACGCATCGATAAAGGAGGGCCGACGCCCTTTTTTGGCATCGCCATAAAGCGTAAATTGCGAAATGACTAGAATTTCACCACCAACGTCTTCCAATCCTAAGTTCATCTTGCCAGCTTCATCTTCAAACAACCGAATTCCGGCGATTTTAGCGGCGAGCCAGTCAGCTTCTTTGTGGGTGTCGGCATGAGTAACGCCTAATAAAATGCAAAAGCCACGCTCAATTTGGCCAATGATTCGGCCGTCTACGCGGACGGCCGCACTGGATACCCGTTGTAATAAAGCACGCATCAATGGAGTATAGATATGGGGGTTGCAGGTTGCAAGTTGCGCAAAGCAAACGTCGCAGATCAAAGATTTTTATATTGAAAAACCAAAAGCCGCTAAATCTTGACACATTTTTTATTGGGATTACTCTTGCTGGCAAAAAAGGACATAAGGAAAAATATGTTGAAAACTGGATCGCAATACTTAAAAGATCAAAATGATGGGCGGGCTGTTTACATCGATGGAGAGTTGATCAAAAACGTTGTGTTGGATCACCGTTTGTCTGGCGGCGCACAGACGGTGGCCGAGCTTTATGATTTGCAAAATCGGCCGGATTTGATTGCTACGATGAGTTTCACCAACGACGCTGGAGAGCGTATCGGCAGAACGTTTCAAGAACCACGAACTAGAGAAGAGCTTAAGCTACGCACTCAGAGCATTCGGCATTGGATGAATCACACCTATGGAATTTTCGGCCGAAGTCCTGATTATATGAGCGTCATTTTGGCCTCGATGAATGCGGCGGCCGATTTTTTCGATGAATCTAAAATCAACACTGGATTTGGGGCGAATGTACGGAACTACTACAAACAGTGTAGCGAGAATGATCTGACTTTGACGCATGTGAATGTGAATCCACAAGTGGATCGCTCAAAAGCGGTGCATGAGCAAGAGCACGACATCGCGTGCAAAGTAGTCAAAGAAACCGACGCAGGGTTTTATGTCGATGGGGCACGGATGGTTGCGACGTTAGGGGAATAGAAGCTATCCAAACCATATGTCTTTGGCGAATGAAATTGTAAAACAAATGTTAGTGGGGGGAATGACCCCATCGATTGCAGCGGAGAATCCGGCCGATCCAGATTATGGATTTGGGCATGGGTTTGGCATTGTGATTAAACAGCTCTTGGAGGCGCAAAAAGGGCGGGATCGGCAAATTCCACTCGTACCGATTTTGCTCAATACCTATTTCCCGCCTAATCAGCCCACACCAGCCATTTGTTGGCAGGTTGGGCAAGCGATTAGACGAGCAGTGGCTGAACTGCCAGACAACTTAAATGTTGGCGTGCTGGCCTCAGGCGGAATTAGCCATTTCGTGGTCAACGAAGAATGGGATCGTGAGATGATGGACCTCATGCGAGAAGGCGATGAGGTAAAGCTGATGGAAATACCAATTCCGATGCTTCAGTCAGGGAATTCTGAAATACTGAATTGGATCGCCTTGGTGAGCGCGTGCCAGCATCTGGCTGCAAAATGGGATGTTTACACGCCAATTTACAGCCAAGGGCATCGGGAAGGGGTTGGTTTTGGATTTATGGAGTGGCGTTGAGCCAAGCTTTGTTTGATTTCATTTAACTTTTGTTATTTGGTTTCTTGGCTTTGTTTTATTTGTTTTAATTGTAGCGTTTCTAATTTTTTGGTTACATCAGAGCTGGTTAAATAGATAACCGCTTTGCTCGTTGCCGGAATTGATTTTTCTTTGTGAGTAATGACATGAAGTTGGCCTAGGTTGGATATATAAAGCAAAGGCGCAAATAATGATTCTTTATCCAGTTGGTTTTCGATTTCTTTTACGTCTGCCATTGAAAGCGTCTCTATCTTCGCATCTTGATAGTACAAGCCATCAAGTTTGTTAAAGTGGAGAGTCTCGTCAAATAAGATTCGGCCGCTCAAGTTTTTCGCAATAGATTGAGCCCCTTTCTGAACGGAGGCTAATCGATAAACATTGTCGTTGCCAACCCAACTGCTCAAATGGAGTGTGGACAGGGCGTTTAGCTCGCTGTTTGCGGTCATGGCCAACAGGCGGCCGATGCTTTCAATTGGTAAATCATCAAAGATGCGGTCGTCCATGATGTCGGCTTGTACTGCCTGTAGGTTTGCTTGGCGAGCATATTCAATTTGGCGACTGTTTGTATCGACCAGCCAAACATCAAATCCGGCTTTTTGAATCGATTTTGCGATTTCGCGTGCCCAATAATGCGCTCCAACAATGAGCGTACCCTGAGGGGCTTTTTCGATAAGGCCTAATAGGCTCGCAAAGGGTCTAGAGAGTATGGAGTAAGTGAGGACGGTGCCTACGACAACAAAAAATGTGACGTTTACCAGTTGGTCTGCATTCTCAAAGCCAGCTTCGTGTAGCTCAAGGGCAAATAGTGAGGCGACGGAGACAGCTACGATGCCACGAGGAGCCATTGCTGAGACAAACATTCGCTCTTTCCAAGGCATATTGCTAAAAACGGTTGAGGCTAAAACGGAGAGCGGCCGGGCAACAAAAATGATTGTCAGCAGAAATACTACTTCCTGCCAACCGACTTGAATAAGTGCATCTAAATCGACCCGAGCGGCTAAGATAATGAACAAAATGGAGAGGAGCAGCACAACCAGCTCCTCTTTAAAATGGATGATATGACTGATACTGACTTGTTTTTGGTTCACTAAAATGATACCCATGATGGTAACTGCCATCAGCCCCGCTTCTTCCCTTAACACGTTTGAGAGGGCAAATGCAGCAACAACCATCATCAGTACAACGGCCGTTTCTAAAAATGGGGCTATCCAATTGCGTTTCATAAATTGGATTAGTGCATATGCAAATCCTGAGCCGACAACAGACCCGACCAAAAGGGTAATCACAATGCCTGAGGCGATGCTCCATATGGTGAGTTGATGCCCGTCTCCTCTTCCAATGATCCCTTCAAATATTAAAACCGCTAAGGTCGCCCCAACTGGATCGATCAGGATCCCTTCCCATTTCAAAACTGAGCTAACCCGCGCAACCGGCCGAATCTGCTTCAGTAATGGCATAACAACAGTTGGGCCGGTCACGACCAGTACGCCACCCAAAAGTAAAGAAAGGAATAGATCAAGCTCTAATATGTAAAATGCAGCTAAAGATGTAACTGCCCAACTGACCAGGGCACCTAGTGAGACGAGTAAGCGAACGACGCTCTCAACACCGCCTATTTCGTCTCGTTTGAGGCTAAGCCCCCCTTCAAATAGAATAATTGCAACTGAAAGGGATACAAGTGGGAATAATAGCTCGCCAAAAAGCTCGTCCGGGTGAATAAAGCCGGTTACAGGTCCTGCAATAAAACCGAAAACTAGCAAAAGCAAAATAGATGGTATTTTAAAACGCCAAGCAACCCATTGGGCTGAGATTCCTAATACGAGAATTGTGGTTAAACCAATTGCAACAGACTGGTGCATGTACTGATCCTTTTGTGGTAATTATAAAGAGGTATTTGATTGATGAATTATAGATTATAAAAAGATTGCGCCAAAGATACCTTGAATTTATGCGAGGGTTATGCAAGTGCTAATTCTTAATCTTGAATGAGCTGATCTCATTTAATGTGGATGTTTCTTCTGTAAACTGGGCCAACAAACTATTTTTAATGCCATTATTCAACTAAGATAATGTCTTCTAGGCTGTATACAAGAGAGTAAGCTTCTGGTACGGAAAACTTTGTTTTTTTTGCGATATTTCTAGTGATGTCAATCGAGTAGTCTTTTGCACCTACAAAATTTGCTTGGGTTAGATTTGTATTGTTAAAGCGGCTCGATGTAAGGGTTGTATCGCGAAAATCGGCCGAGGTTAAGTTCGTTTCTGAAAATTCTACATCCTTTGCCGAACATCCTTTGAAGCTGATTTTATTCAATTTTAGGCCAATGAAGGTTGAATAATCGATGATGCAATCAAAGAAATTAACGGGGGAGCCTGATGAGATGCGAGGCCAGTCGGCCGAAATCCAATTGACGCCTACGACTCTTGAATCTTTAAATTCAACCTCTCGAAATGAGCAATTTTCAACCGTCATTAAGCTCAAGTCACAATCTTCAAAGGTGCAGTCGTTGAAACGGCAAGTGATAAATTCCGTTTCGCGCAGGTTGCAATGTTTGAATGTGCAATCTGTGAAGGTGGTTTCGTGAACTTGCCCTGACTCCAATGTGAGGTCATTCAGAATTTTGTCGTCATAATCGTTGTACGATTCAAGAATTGTCATGAGCGTAGTTTAGGTCAGCCCCTTTGCCTCGGTCAAGTTTATGATTTAAGTGTACAGAGGGTACTGAGGATACGGAGTGCCCCCTGAGAGCCTATACTTTTCATCCCTAAGCGTATGGCCTATTTCAACTGCCTGTCAGCTTGTCTTCCCCCTATTTTTCTGTCGCTTAAAAACCAATATGATTGCCGATAGATATTTGTTTCACGATGAAGCCGGTTATTTCAATTTGGTAGGTAGTAAAATTGTAATTGTTCAGCAGGCGAAAGGTCTGCCTAAAATCGGCTAGATTCGTGCGTTCTACGACAAGCCTTGCAGAAAACTGGCCTAATCTATCGGAAGTAATCGGTGCTACTGAATAATTACGTAAAATCAACATTTATGACCCATAACCCACCCCAGCCTCCCAGACTTCCTAATCCGTTTACCGCTATAGAAGCGGTTGAAACTTTTCAAAAATCATTTAATTGGTTTTTCGATACGCTAATTCGCCAACGTGAGCGATTATACTCTGAGCTGGAGTTTACAGTTGAAGAGAAGCTGTTTGGAAAAATCGAGCGTTTACACGGGATGAAAAGTTTTCTCGATTATTGTGGAAACCCAGAACAACAGTTTCCTTCAATTCATGTCGCAGGTACAAGTGGCAAAGGCTCGACAACAATGATGATTAATGATTTGTTGTTAGGCGCTGGTTATAAAACCGCACATCATACAAGCCCCTATTTTCAATCACCAACAGAGAAGTTGGTTTATAACGGCCGCTGGGAAGACCCTGCCTATTGCGTAGAGTTGTTTCAAGATTTTGATCGGTTGCACAAAGGTTGGATCGCATCTCAAGATGAGTTTGGCCCTATACGATATGGTTCAGCATGGGTTTGGTTGACGTTTTGGTGGATGGCGAAACGGCAAGTGGAATGGGGAGTCGTTGAAACAGGTGTGGGAGGGCGCTTTGACCCAACCGTATGGCTTACACCTCGGGTGACTGTGATCACCAATATCGCGATGGATCATGTCAAGTCGCTTGGACCAACCTTGCACGACATCGCCCGGCACAAAGCGGGAATCTTTAAACCGAACACCCCGGCAGTCGTTGGGGTGACTCAGCCAGATATTTTGGCGGTGTTTGAGCAAGAGGCGGCCGATCAAAATGCCCCTCTGTATCGACTAGGACATGAATTTGATTTTGAGGTGATTAATCCGAAGACAAACACAATAACAGTTCAAACCCCTAAACGAATCTATGAGCGGGTGACCGTTGGTGCACAAGGGGAGTATCAGTTAAATAATGCGGTGCTTGCATTGGTGGCTGTAGAGGTTGCTTTAGAGAGTACATTGCCCCAGCAAAGTTTAGATTATTTTGCAAAGACGACTTATCTGGGTCGCATGGAAGTCATGCCAGACAATCAATTGATTTTGCTCGATGGGGCGCATAACCCACACAAAATGGCGGCGACCGTTCGGAGTGTGCTTAAAAAGTACCCAGGGAAGAATATTGTGGCGGTAGTTGGGGGATTAGAGGCCAAAGACCTGACGCAGATGTTTAACCAATTGGTACCTCACTGTCGCTATATGATTGCAACCCAACCCCACCTTGTTGGAAAAGCGGTAAACCGGCCGGAAGTTGTAGCCGAGATGATTCGGCAAATAGATGGCGAGATCCCCCTAGAGAGCTATGAACAAATAGCTGATGCGATTGCAGTTGCTAAACAAGTTGCAAATTCTGATGATTTAATCCTCGTAACCGGTTCGATCTACCTCGTTGGACAAGCTCGAGATATCTGGTACCCGGTTGAGCAATTATTGCTAGAAAGTGTGGTGCAGCCCTTCAATAGAATTTAATGGTTGATCTGTTGAATGAATGGATGAATGATTAATTGGAACCGTACAATCCCAAATCAACCATTTATCCATTTTAGGACTTATACACCTTGAGTTTGTCGAAGGGTGCGTAAGTCCTAAATTAAAAAATTTGCTTGCAAGAAACCAATTGATCAGCTCAAAGGCAAGAGGAACGATATCGATTGTGTCGCCAATCTAGTTCTTTGTCCGGGACAAAAACTCAATGCTTACAAATTACTAGGCCAGCCTTTTTGCGCTGGCTCAGCAATTCTCAATTTGGCCCAATGTTCTACATAAAATCATGCTTTTGTCGTAACTATTCAGCACCTGTTCGTAGTGATGGCTTCAGCCATTGTTTTTCCGGTTAAAGCGACTAAAGTCGCACCTACAAACTCAAATTTTGCAGCTTGATTTGCGAAAATCAGCGGAGTCATTGACGCTTAAGCTTCTAAAATGAGCATTGCTGGCGCTAGCTAAAGCGCCTAGTGAGATTAATGTAACTCCGGCCGCCAACCACAGGGCTAGCGTATAACTTCCCATTTCATCAAACAGCCATCCGGCCAACCACGGCAAAATAGCCGCTCCCAACCCATACGCCGCTCCGATTGTGCCGCTAATCGCCCCCAATGTTCTGCCTGCAAAAATATCGGCCGTTGTCGCACTCACTAATGACGAGCGTGACCCTTCCCCTATGCCAACCAGCAGAGCATAAGGCCAGACTGTCCAGCCCAATGCAAATTGAGTTGTGACCCAAAACGCCCCGATCAGGCAGACGCCCCCCAGAGCGTAAGTTGCTATACGGCCGATTTTGTCTGAGAGTGCGCCACCCAAAATAAAGGTTACCGCCGCCACGATGCCTGACAATCCGATGGCCCGCGCTCCGATTTCCGGAGAGATGCCTCCATCCGCCATAATCGCAAATTGGTGAACGGTGAGCATGCGTACCGGAGCGATGGCGCAGACTCCGGCTAAAAACAGGAGCCAAAATGCCGGTGTTCGCACGACATTTTGAAAGCTCCATTCTGTTTTGGATTGGGCAGACTTGTCTCTCTTCTCTTGCTGCTCACCTCTTTCCTCCCCATCAATCTGAAGCCCCAACTGCTCGGGGCTATCTACCAAAAATAGCTGGATGGGGATAATCATGGTCAAGATGAGCAATCCCAGAAAAATCATCGCCGTACGCCAGTCAAAGTTCCGAATCAGAGCTTCGGCCGACGGTGTGACGATAAACGCGCCCAAGCCTGTTCCTGCAAACGCGACACCAATTGCGGCACCCAATCTTTGTTTAAACCATGTGCGCACAACACTGGCGTGAATGCTCAACCCTAAAACCGTAATACCAATGCCTGCAATAACGCCGTAAGTGAGGGCGAGCTCGACTAAAGATTGAATCTGACTTGATAAGAGTAAGCCGGTTCCCAAAACAACGGCACCTGACGTAAATGTGACCCGGCTGCCCAACCGATCAAGCATTATGCCCGCCATGGTTGACGTTGCCGCAAAGACAAGCATTGTTATTGAAAAAATTAACGATGTGTCTGCTCTGCTCCATCCAAAATCATCGATGAGAGCTACAAAAAAGACTGAAAACGAGAGGCGAATTCCGAATGCGGCAAACAATATCAATGTACTGACACCCACAATAACCCAACCATAATATAGTTTTGGAGAATTTAATTTATTTGCCAGCATAATGGATCGGCTGAGATTTGAATTGTGTTGGGTTTTTTGCTTGAATGAGTTTTTGCAGTAGCCTTAATTTTATCGAAATCGATTTGATTTTGATCTCACAAAACCCTGAAAGAAAATAGGAGTAAATAATGTCAATTGAAAGACAAAAGACCAATGCACGCATGAGTGCTATCGTTGTACACAATGGGACCGTATATCTTGCGGGGCAAGTCGCCAGTGATGTTGAAGCTGATGTTCAGGAGCAAACCCGGACGACTTTAGCCAAAATTGATGGCCTTTTAGCAGAAGCTGGGAGCAGCCGAGAAAAAATCTTATCTGCCATTATCTATTTACGAGACATTGACAACCATTTTTCATTAATGAATGAGGTTTGGAATGCATGGGTGCCAGAAGGGCATGCACCTGCACGGGCGTGTGTTGAAGCGCATATGGCTCGGGCCAGTATTCTGGTTGAGATTTCGATTGTCGCGGCCGTTTAAAGAATTAGTAAGAAGTGACAAGTAGAAGCAATCCCACTTCTCACTTTTCACTTCTCACTTAAAACTTTCTACTCATCTATCCACCCAAAAACGCCCGACGAACATCCTCGTTTTCGAGCAATTCTCTTCCGGCCCCTTCAAACCGATTCCGGCCGAGATCAAGCACATAGCCCCGATCGCTGATCTGCAACCCTTGGCGCGCATTTTGCTCAATCATCAGCACCGTTAAACCGATTTCTTTATTCAGCCGTTTTATGGCACCGAAGATCTGTTTGGTGATGACGGGAGCTAGTCCGGCTGAGGGTTCGTCCATTAAGACGAGTTGGGGCTCCCACATCAACGCCCGGCCGATTTCAAGCATGCGTTGCTCTCCACCAGACATTGTGCCTGCATTTTGCTTGGCTCGCTCTTTTAAGCGAGGAAATAGGTCGAAAATATAAGCGATACGCTCTTTAACCCGCTGCTGATCATTTTCAAGATACATCCCCAGTTCTAAATTTTCAAAGACGGTCATTTGAGGGAATACACTGCGCATTTGAGGCACAATTGTGATGCCTGCTCGCACAGCGTCTTGCGGCCGAATGTCAGTAATGTCCCGATCATTAAACAGCACACGTCCTTGTCGAATATTGACAAAGCCGTAAAGCGCTTTAAACACAGTCGATTTTCCAGCCCCATTAGGGCCGATGACACATACAATTTCGCCGGGGGAGACATACATGCTCACCCCTTTCAAAATATCAATATCTGTCTGGTATCCTGCATAGATATCGTGGACTTCAAGCAGTGGTCTTTCGTTTCCGTTATTTAACATAATAGCTTGTCAGCATTTCAGCCAGTCAGCATTTCAGCTTTTGCACTGTGCTATAGATCATGGTGGTTGATCAAATAGCTGAAGTGCTGAGAGCGAAGCGTGCTAACAGGCTGAAATGCTACTTATTCATCTGCTCCAAAATACGCTTCAATGACAGCTTCGTTTTCTTTGATTTGTTGAGGTGTTCCTTCAGCCAATTTTTCGCCATAGTTTAGAACAAAAACAGTGCTGCACAGATCAGCAATAAAATGGATATTGTGCTCAATTAGCAAAAAGGACTTGCCCTGCTTTTGATTCAAAATCCGAATACGATCTTTGATTTCTTCGACAAGGGTCGGATTAACACCCGATGTGGCTTCGTCGAGCAAAATCAAGCTGGGATCAGGCATTAACGACATTCCTATTTCCAGTAATCGACGTTGTCCTCCTGAAAGATTGCCTGCTTTTTCATGGGTTACTCGGCTGAGCAATAGAAACTCGATGAGATCACTTGCTCGATCTTTGGCCCATTCAGGCGTTGTTTTCATTTTTTGGAACATAGTCACCCCGCCCCATTGGCGGCTCAAAAGCATATTTTCCCAGACAGTCAGTTTGTTATATACCCGAATAACTTGAAAGGTACGGGCCAAGCCCATGTGGGCTACTTGATATGGTTTTTTGCGGGTTATTTCGTTACCGTCAAAGAAGATTTGACCTTCAGTAACTTGTTGGACTCGACTTAAGCAATCAAAGAGGGTCGTTTTTCCGCTGCCGTTTGGCCCGATTAAACCCATCACCTCACCCTTGCGCAGAGTGAAATCGACATTGTTAACCGCTTTTAAGCCGCCAAAATGTTTGCTAACGCCACGCCCTTCTAGCAACACAGGACGCTGCTCTAACGGGATAGAGTCATTGTTGTTTAAGATTGCGGTCATTAGAGTGATTCCTCCGGCATTTTATGAATCGATTCTGTTTCGTCGTAAGCATCTTCAATATCATTTCCCTGGGTCACTCGTTTCCACATACGGCCGAGACTGGTTGCGTTTGGATTGCCTAATATGCCCATGATCCCTTCAGGAACAAATAAAACAATGATAATGAGCAAGACCCCTTGAATCGCAAGATGCCAGTCACTAAAGTTTGACCAAATGACATCGCGCAGCCAGTATAAAACGGTCACTCCAATGACGGGGCCAGCTACAGTGCCTAGGCCACCTAACATCGTCATCATCACCAAATCGACCGTGCGGCTTTCAAAAAAGACGATGTCGGGGTCGATGAAGGTGTTTTGGATCGCCCACAGCCCACCAACGATTCCACCAAAAAAGGCAGCGATCATAAATGCGGTGATTTTGTGCATGGTCGTATTGATACCCCGCATTTCGGCCCCGATTTCGTCTTCACGAATGGCTACGAGTGAAGCCCCAAACTCTGAGCGCCGTATCAACCAGATCATAGTGACAACGAATATCGCCAACCCTAAAGTGAGATAGTAAAACAGCTCACGATCTAAGAAGGGGGGCAGCATGAGCCCTTGGCCACCACCTGTTAACGGCCGACTGACTCGGATGATTTCACGCATAGCATAGAAAGTGCCTAGCATTGAAATTGAAAAGTAAGGTCCTTTTAAGCGCAATGTAGCAGAGCCGATCCCCAATGCGAAGATGGCAGCAACAATCGCGCCCCCTAGAATGGGTAGAAAAGCGACCGAAAAGCCTTCG
>JBLIMP010000112.1:0-13322 GCA_047638855.1 Cellvibrionaceae bacterium
CTTATACGACAAAAAATCGTCTCTTTAGAGCTTGCTCCTGGTAATGTCATTGACGAAAACTCACTACGAGAGCAACTGGAACTCGGCCGCACCCCTATCCGAGAGGCTTTGCAACGCTTAGCACTTGAGCAGCTAGTTACTATCATTCCTCGACGTGGAATGTTTGTCACTGAAATACGATTAACCGATTTACAAAGATTGTTTGAAGTCCGGGTGCCTCTTGAAGCCCAAGCAGCTTTATTAGCAGCCCGGCGAGGCACTAGGCAGCATTGGGATGACATGCAAGCGGTATTAGACAATATCCCATCTGGGGTTTATAACGGTCATCCCGAAAACGAAACGTTGATGCAGCATGATCAAGCCTGTCACCAAATAATGTATGCAGCGGCCGACAACAGTTTTCTCACCGACACCTTAACCAACTTATATACTCTGAGCTTACGTCTTTGGTATTTTACATTGCAAGATATGGAAGATGTAGAGGGTGCAGTTGCTCAACATCAAGCGATTTTAAATGCATTACGGGATGGAAAGGACAACGAAGCGGCCGATTTAGTCGAGAAACATATACGCCACTTCCAAGAAGAAATTCAAGCCGTCATGCTAAAATAAAACCCTCACATGATAGAGAAAAGGAATAAAGAAAAAGCACCTGCATTTGAACACATTCCTTATCGCTATCTTTAACCGTCATTATTTTTATACAGGAAATACCCATGGCTCGCGAAAGAAAAGTAAGTCGCAGGGATCGTGCAAAAGACACGGTCGAAACCATATCAAAAATCAGTAAAGTCAATCAGCCTAAAGTCAACATTTCGCCATATGAGATGGTGAGCGAAGAAGGGATTGAAAAAATTCATGCCGCATCGCTTGAAATTTTGTCAGATGTCGGCATCGACTTCTATGATGAAGAAGCGATTGAGATTTTAAAAGCCCACGGAGTGAAAATGGGGGGTGACACAGGCGAGACCGCTTTCTTTGATCGTGAAATGGTCATGGAATATATAGCAAAGGCGCCCAGCGAATTTACCCAAATTGCTCGTGACCCTGACAATAACGTTAAAATAGGTGGCAAAAATATGGTATTTGCACCTGTGTACGGCCCACCCTTTGTCTACGATATCCATCGCGGCCGGCGGGAAGCGACCCTCGAAGATTTTAACAACTTTGTTAAGCTCGCCTACTCATCTCCTTATCTGCACCATTCGGGCGGAACCGTATGTGAACCCAACGACGAACCGACCCATACTCGTCATTTGGACATGGTGTACGGCCACATCAAATACAGCAACAAGGCATTTATGGGCTCTGTGACAACAGGTGAAAATGCGGCCGACTCTGTGGCGATGGCCGAAATCGTCATGGGTAAGAAAATCTATGAAAACCCAGCGATGGTGTCATTGATCAACGTATCAAGCCCACGGCGCTACGACGACCGGATGTTAGGCGCCCTCAAAGTCTATGCGAAGGCAAACCAAGCAACGATCATCTCGCCATTCCTCTTTTCAGGGGCGATGTCCCCGGTTGGATTGGCCGGTACGTTGACCCAAATGAATGCGGAATCACTAGCCGGTATCGCCTTTAAACAGATGCTTAATCCAGGCTGTCCAGTTATTTTCGGCTGTTTCCAAACGAACATTGACCTACAGTCAGGTGCACCGGTGTTTGGCTCGCCAGAAAGCCAGTTGGTGCTTAATGCGGCCGCATCTTTAGCCCGCCGCCACAAACTGCCGTTCCGTTCAGGCGGTATGTTTACCGGTTCTAAAACGGCCGACGCGCAGGCGGCTTATGAATCGATGGGGGTCATGCTTCCGGCCGTACAAGCGGGCGTGAACTTTATTCTACATTCGGCCGGATGGCTGGAAGGTGGATTGGCGGCCGGTTATGAAAAATTTGTCCAAGACGCTGAAATCTTAGGCATGTTTCACAAATTGGTTGAAGGGCTTTCGCTTGACGACAATAGCTTTGCGATGGATTCGCTCCGCAACACCGTTGTCACCGATCACCATTTAGGCACGCCACACACGATGGCCAATTTCCGCACAGCGTTCCATCGGGCCGAAATCTTCAACTATGATTCTTATGAAAAATGGTTTGAAGAAGGGGCAGAAACCAGTGAACAGGCGGCATCTAAAAAAGTAAAACAGATGTTGAGCGACTATGAAGCTCCGCCGCTTGATCAAGCCATCGATGAAGAGTTGCAGGCATTTGTTGCCCGCCGGAAAGAAGAAATCCCTCCAGAGTTTTAAAATTTAGAGGGCAGACAAATCATGAAAAAGAGCCAGAAAATCTTGAATTTTCTGGCTCTTTTTATTTCTTAGAGTCAAACAAATATTCTTCCAATCATACGATTCCTAGTGGCTAGGGTATTATACTGAGCCTACTTTTTAATTTTATGGAAAGCCACGCAAAAAAGGAGATGAATGAGCATCAAACAGACTTTAACTTTAAACAATGGGGTCCAAATGCCCCAGCTTGGATTGGGTGTCTTCCAATCGGCCGAAGGCAAAGAAGTCGAGACGGCCGTGCGCACCGCTTTAGACTTTGGCTATCGACATATCGACACAGCCGCTGCCTATCGCAACGAAGAAGGTGTCGGCCGGGCTGTGCGTGCCAGCAACGTGCCTCGTGAAGAGATATTCGTTACCACCAAAGTGTGGAATGGCGCGCAACGAGAAGGGACCGTGCGTGAAGCGTTTGAAGAGAGCTTGCGCAAGCTCGATTTAGGCTACATCGATCTGTACTTAGTCCACTGGCCGGTGGCCGAAAAATATGTCGAGACATGGTTAACGCTAGAAAAACTATATGCCGAAGGCAAAATTAAAGCGATTGGGGTTAGCAACCACAAAGAACATCATTTTGAAGAGGTTTTAAAAGCCGGAAGTTTAGTCCCCACCGTGAATCAGATGGAATTGCACCCACGCCTGCGTTTGGCCGGTCTGCACAGCTATCTAAAAAGCAAGAACTGCTATATCGAAGCGTGGAGTCCGCTGATGAAAGCTCGCATCTTCGATAACGAAACGATTGTTAATTTGGCAGAAAAGCACAGCAAAACGCCGTCACAGATTGTGTTACGCTGGCACTGGCAGCACGAAATTGTGATTATTCCAAAATCTTCTAATCCACAACGGATTGTAGAAAATGGATCGTTTTTTGATTTTGAATTATCGGCCGCAGACATGACCGTCATCGATGCGCTAGACACCGGCGAACGGACCGGCCCTGATCCCGACAATTTTAGTTTTTAGACAAACTGCTAAATTCTGAGCTTGTCGAAGAGCAACCCTGACTTCGACAGGCTCAGCCAATATAAATGGTCCAACGAGAGAAAATTGAGAAAAAAGTTTTAGAGCTTGAACACCAAGTTTGGCAAGCATTGGTTTCTGGCGACAAGGCGGCCGATTCTGCCCTGCTGGCTGACAATTTTCTAGGCGTTTACCCCAGCGGCTTTGCGGTCAAAGCGGACCATACCGGCCAGTTAGACAGCGGGCCGACGATTGCGCACTATGAAATTTTAGAGGCGAGAATCATGGAGCTTGCCTCTCTTTCTCTTTCTTCAGAGGGGCAACAAGTAGTGCTGTTATCGTATTTGGCGAGCTATGCTCGTAAAAATGGGAAGGCTGTAGGCGAGCCTGAAGTGATGTATGTGACGTCGATTTGGCGACAGTCGGCCGATGGGGGTTGGAAGAATGTTTTTAGTCAGGATACACCAACAGAAAGTTGAATCTTAAATAAGGACAGCTTATCAGCTAGCTGTCGTATTACAGCACAAACGCACTGCTAATTTCCGTGATGCAGCATTATGCACTGAGGCAACTCGCTCACTTATAAACACGATACTCATTATTTCAGGACAAAGTGACCCTAGTGAGTAAAATCAAAAAGCGGCCGGAAATCCTCAAATCTCCGGCCGCTTATGCCCAACTTGTTTGGGCCATTTACTTGTTACTGATCACTGACCCACTAGTCACTGAATACCGGCTTACCCCTTCCGCTTCTTAATCTCCGCAATCACCGCCGGAACCACCTCATGCAGATCACCAATCACCGCATAAGCCGCCTTCGCGATAATCGGAGCCTCAGGATCACTGTTGATTACCATGATCGCCTTTGAACCCGCACAACCAGAGATATGCTGACTGGCCCCACTAATCCCGCAAGCGATATACAGATTCGGAGCGACACGCGCACCCGTCTGCCCCACTTGGTCAGAATGCGGCCGCCAGCCGTTATTCGTCACCGCTCGTGAACAGCCTACAGCCCCACCGACCAATCCGGCCAGCTCCATGAGCGAGCCAAACCCATCGGCCGAACCAACACCCCGGCCGCCGCTGACCACAATCGGTGCGTCGGTCAGCGAAATACCATCCGCTTCAGGTACGATCCGTTTGGTTACTTTAACGATTAGATCAGCATCACTGATATCGGCCGTAATCGTCTCAACCTTCGGTGCACCAGAACCGGTTGCTAATGGCTCAAACGCATGTTGGGCCACCGTTAATAATTTCGTACTGGCGGTTAAACTTGCCTCTTCCAGCAAACTACCACCCCAACGCACTCTAGTCATCGTATAAACATCGCCAGTCTCAACCTCAAGCGCATTGGCCGCCATTGGCAAATCAAGCTTTGCCGCTACCCGAGCCATTAGCTCATTGCCAACTTCACTACCACAAGCGATAACCGCCTCTGGATTGTGTGAACCAACGAGACCAACGACACTTTGTGCCCATGCATCAGGAGCATAATCAGTGAGCCGAGCATCTTCAACGACATACACCGTATCAATCCCGTGATCCCCAATCTGCCCAACCAATGAGCCAGCGTCAGCCCCAACGATAATGGCGTTGAGCGGTTTGCCGCTGGCTTGTGCCAAGCCACGGCCGAAGTTGAGCATCTCTAACGAAAGCTTACTGACTGTCCCTTCACTGTGTTCGATAATTCCTAAAATCATAATGTTTAGTTTCCGGCAGGATTGACAGGATCATTAGGATAAAAACCATTTCATCCTGTAAATCTTGTTTATCCTGTCAAAGAGTTATGCTAGATAGCTCCTAGTTCTTCAAGAATATCAACGATACGAGGTGCCGCAGCTGCCCCTTCGCCCAACATCTCCGTCTGGATTTCAGTCGCAGGTGGATTCTTCAAGCGAATCTTGTCAGGCCCGCCAGGCTGATTCTCAACCGTCATCGTCGGGATCTTTTTCCGTTTCGCTTTTAAACGGCCCGGCACCGATGGGTAGCGGGGCAGATTTAGCCCCTCTTTTACTCCAAGCACGGCCGGAAGCGGCACTTCATAAATCTCAAAGCCGGTCGTTGTCTCACGCTGTGCAATCACATTGCCACCGTCAAAATCGATCTTCTTGATACCGGTCACCATCGGCCGACCCAACGCATGAGCTAAACGAACTCCGATCTGGAAACCGCCAGAGTCGGCCGACTCATTCCCCATTAGGATTAAGTCATAATCGATTCCGGCCGCTTTTTCAGCTTCAATCGCTTCAAGCAATGCTTTGCTCGTCGCCATCGGGTCCCAATCAGAGCCATCAGTTTCAATCAGGATGCCTTCTTGCATCCCCATCGCCATCCCGTGCCGAATTTGATCGGTCGCGTCGGCCGGCCCTAACGTCAACACCTTCGTGACGCACGTTTCGCCCGCATCAGTGCGAGCCTTAGCGATGCGTACCGCCTCTTCAAGCGCACATTCTTCATGTGGGCTCATCCAAAAGCGCAAGTTCTTCGCATCGATCATCTGCTCATCTTCGGTGAGTCGAATTCGTGAGCCCGTCATGGGGACTCGTTTTATACATACTAATATGTTCATATTTTAGCTAGTCAGCATTTCAGCATCTCAGCATTTCAGCATCGCCACGTCGATCGCTTCCTTTCTGGCTGAAATGCTGAAAGTGTAGCAAAGCGAAACGTGCTGAAAGCGAAGCGTGCTGAAGTGCTAGGATTTCATCCGTGAGTCAGTTGGGTCAAACAACGGCGTGCTACCAGCAACTTCAACAGTCACCTTATGCTGTGCGCCTAGATATTGAACCAACAATTTTTCGCCAACGGTTGCGTGAGCTGGAGGCAAATAGCCCATCAGCAAGTGCTTACCCTTTTCTCCAATCGATGGCCCATTGCCAGCACTGGTTGCGTACGAACGCCGCCCTTTGCTATCGATGATCGATTCACCGTCTAGGGTCAGAATCGGCTCATTGCCCAACATGTAGCGGGCCTCACCCGTCGCTTCGGCCGGATCATCAACCGACAGCGTACACAATATAGCGGCCGGAGTTCCAGCGTGTGCTTTCACATATGCATCCTTCCCAATGAAGTCTGCACTTTTCACCTTCGGCCGAGATAAGCCCGCTTCAACCGGATCATAATCAGATTCAAGCTCCATTCCAAAAGCACGATACCCTTTTTCGATGCGGGCCGTGGTGCCGTACACCCCGTTACCAACAGCGATTACATTCTGATCCTGCCCAGCATTCCAAAGGATGTCCCACAAAGGCAACCCTTGTTCCATTTTGGTGTAAATTTCCCACCCCAATTCACCCACATATGAGATGCGGAAGGCGGTCACTTCGATCTGGTTGATCATGAAGGTTTTTACAGCACCATACGGGAACGCTTCGTTTGAAACATCGATATTGGCGACTTTTTCTAACACCTCACGAGCCTTTGGACCCCACAAGCCAACGGTGCAGATTGCAGATGTCACATCGTGCAAGGTGACACTTCCGTCAGTTGGTAGATGATCTGTGAACCATTTTTTATCGACGTTGCCGTTGCCACCACCGGTCACAATTTGGTAGTGATCTTTCCCTTTGCGCAACACTGTCAGGTCCGCTTTAAAGCCGCCATGCTCATTTAAGATCGGGGTGTACACAGACCGGCCGACTTTGACCTTCATCTGGTTCATCGCCATCTTTTGCATGGTGTCGGCCGCGCCTGGCCCCGTTACATCAAAAATCGAGAAT
This sequence comes from Cellvibrionaceae bacterium, assembly GCA_047638855.1. Taxonomy (GTDB): domain Bacteria; phylum Chloroflexota; class Anaerolineae; order Promineifilales; family Promineifilaceae; genus WTJY01. The sequence continues at coordinate 6,971 of JBLIMP010000112.1, forward strand.
GCCGTTAGGTCAACCATCCCGACATTTTCGCGCATGTGCAAATGCTCTGCGTTGATGATGGGTGACCACCAGCGAGCGTCCCATTCACCCGTGCGGGGCATCGTTCTGTCCCCATATTTTTCGAGCAGATTTTTGTTTGCTTCGTACCAATGGGGGCGTTCCCATCCGGCCGTTTCATAGAAAAATGCGCCTAGTGCTTCTTCGCGAGGATAGAACGGACTCAATCGGATCATGCGTGAGCTGGCATACTGCTCGGCCGGATGCACAATGCTATACATCTTGTTAAAGGTTTCATATACCCGAGCTTCAACGTGGTATTGACTCCGGTTGTGTTCATAAAAACGATTGATGTCCGAAGCGGTAATATCCACTTCAGTCACCCCATCGACGAGCCATTCAGCCACCATCCGGCCGAAGCCAGGCGCCTCTTTGATCCAAATCGCAGCCACAGACCAGAGGTTCTTAACCTCTGGCGTTTCCCCAATAATCGGAGCGCCGTCCGGCGTGAGCGACATCAATCCATTGATCGCATGGCGCACACCCACACCCTCAGTCTCTAAAATTTCACCAACCAACCCCATGGCGATTTCAAGACTTTCGTCAAAATCATCTTCCGTAAACGGTAGTTCTGTCGGCGTCATCGTCGCTTCTTCGTTCGATGGGATGTCTTCGGCCGGATGGATAATCGTCCGGTGGCAGTAGCTACCAATCTCCATATCAGAGCCGTTTTGACGCTCGTACATATTGGCATCAACATCACGTACCAGCGGGAAGTTGATCTCACCCGTTGTCTCTGCAAACTGCGGTACAGGGCCAACGGTCATAAATTGATGCACAATCGGCGCAAGTGGAATGTGAACCCCGGCCATATCGGCCAAGAGCGTACTCCAAACACCGGTCGCGATAATCACATATTCCGCTTCTAAATACCCTTTATCAAGCTGAACACCTTTCACGACCCCATCTTCAACGATGATGTCTTCAACTTCAGTGTTCGCCATGATCGTCAGCGCGTCAAGCGCTTGGGCACGCTGACGCATGATGGTGCCTGCTTGGAGCGGATCGCAAACACCGGCCGCAGGCGCATAAAAGCCACCCAATAACTCATCGGTGTTCACCCAAGGGACCATCTCCTTGATCTCTTCCGGAGTTACCGCCCACCCCTCTTCTCCCCAAGCTTTCGCCGACGTGATGCGCCGTTCGATCTCTTGCATGCGGTCTTCAGTACGGGCTAGCTCAATGCCGCCCGACATGGTGTACACCCCCATTTCAGTGTACGTGTTGATGCTGTCCCGAGTCAGATGGGTCATCTCTTTGGAATGATCGACCGGGAAGATAAAGTTCGACGCATGGCCGGTTGATCCGCCGGGGTTCGGCAGTGGCCCTTTGTCGATCAGGACGATGTCTTTCCATCCTTTTTCAGCCAAATGGTAGACAATACTATTGCCTACGATACCTGCGCCAATGACGGCTACTTTTGCTTTGGGAAGATTTTGAGTCATGGTTTTCCTTTGGGAAAAGTGGCTAGTGATTAGTGATTAGTAAGCGCTTGACTCACTAACCACTAACTACTAGCCACTAATCACTGGCATTAGCCTTTCATCCGTTCGTTAGTTGGGTCAAAGAACGGCGTGTTGCCTACAACAGCAACTGTCACCGGGTAGAGTTCGTTCATATACATGACAGACAAACTGGTTCCGACGACGGCATGTTCTGCTGGCAAATACGCCATCAAAATAAACTTGCCGGTAGACGGGCTTGTACTCGCGGCCGTTACAAACGAGGGGCGGCCGTGACTGTCTTCGATACGCTCACCGTCGTTGGTCAAAATCGGTTCAACCCCTTGCATGTAGCGGTTTACGCCAGATGCTGATTTGTGACTTTCAACGACAAGAGTACATAACTGTGCCACCGGCTCTTCTTCACGGGCTTTGGCATAGGCTTCACGGCCGATGAAATCTTGTTTCTTGAGTTTTGGACGAGCCAAGCCAGCTTCAACCGGGTTGTAGTGCATGTCTAACTCAGTCCCCATCAGACGATACCCTTTTTCAATACGGCCGGTGCCACCATACACGCCGATTCCGGCTGGGCGCACATCGTGTTCTTTGCCCGCTTCCATGAGGGTGTCCCACAAACGGATCCCGTGTTCAGTGTTGGCTGTGATCTCCCAGCCAAACTCACCGACATAAGAGATACGCAACATGCGGGTTTTGATGCCGTTGATACGGATTTCCCGATGGCTACCATAAGGGAACGCTTCGTTTGACAGATCTTGTTCCGTGACAGATTGGATCATCGCCCGAGCTTTTGGCCCCCAAACACCAATCGTACAGGTGCCAGACGTGATGTCGGTGAAAACAACCCGGTCAGCATCTGGCCCTCCATCTTCAGGCAAGTTGCGCTTGAACCATTGCAAGTCACGGCCGTGGTCTCCACCACCTGTGATAATGCGGAAGTGGTTTTTCGCCATACGCAAAATCGTGAGGTCAGTTTTAAATCCGCCGTTAGGTCCCAGGATCGGGGTGTAAACACTGCGGCCGACTTTCACATTCATCTGTGACACAGCCATCTTTTGGATGTAATCAAGTGCGCCTGGCCCTTGCACTTCAAACTGTGCAAAAGCGGTCAGGTCAACCATTGAGACATTGTCACGCATGTGCAAATGCTCTGCGTTGATAATGGGTGACCACCAGCGGGCGTCCCATTCGTGTTCACGTTTGTTAACACGGTCCCCATATTTTTCAACCAAATCAGCGTTGCTTGCGTACCACTGTGGGCGTTCCCAACCGGCCGTTTCGAAGAATTCAGCACCCAACTCTACTTCACGTGGGTAGAATGGGCTGAGACGCACGTTCCGGTTTGAGCTCCACTGTTCACGAGGATGCACGATACCGTAAGTTTTGATAAATCCTTCAGACGTCCGTGCTTCAATATGGTGCCAGTCACGCGCATAGTCGTTGAAACGGGCAATGTCTGAATGATGCGGATCGATTTCTGGCTTGCCGTGCGTCATCCACTCAGCGATCAAACGACCAACTCCAGGCCCTTCTTTGATCCAGACTGCAGCGGCCGACCAGAGGTTTTTAACTTCGATCGTTTCGCCCAAAACGGGGAAGCCGTCTGGGGTCAGTGACAGTAATCCATCGATCGCATAGCGTATACCAGACTCACCAGATTCATCCCCAAGGATTTCTGGCATCAATTCAAGTGCTTGCTCCATTTGTGGATCGAAGTCTTCTTCGCTAAGGGGCAATTCAGTGGGTGACATCTCAGCTTCTTCAATAGATGGGATGTCATCCGGCCGATGCAAAATCGCACGATGAGCGTAAGAACCAACTTCCATGTCGCCACCATGTTGACGCTCGTAGCAGAAGGTGTCCATGTCACGCACAATCGGGAAGCTGATTTCGCCTGGCATATCGGCCAACTGTTTGATCGGCCCAACAGAAACCATCTGATGCACAGCTGGGGTTAGTGGGATCGTTGCTCCTGCCATCGCCGCAATGCGGGGTGACCAACAGCCACAGCAAATCACAACATATTCTGCGTTGATGTGCCCTTTCGCGGTCATCAAACCTGTAATCTTGCCGTCTTCTACGTCAAGGTCGAGCACTTCTGTGTTTGGCATCAGGGTCAGTGCCCCTTTGTCAACCGCGTACTCACGCATGATCGTACCTGCCTGCAATGAGTCAACCACACCAACTGATGGGGTGTAGAAACCACCCAACAAAATCTCTTCATTAATGAAAGGGACTTTTTCTTTGATTTCGGCCGGAGTCAGCAAAAATGACTCACGCCCCCAAGTTTTGGCTGAAGTCATACGCCGACGGAGTTCTTCCATCCGCTCTTCGGTACGAGCCACTTCGATACCACCACATTCGGTGTGAACACCCAATTCTTTATATTGAATTTGGCTATCGTTCGTCAATTGATATATCTCTTTGCCATGATCAATTGGGAAAATAAAGTTAGATGCATGGCCAGTTGAACCGCCAGGATTTGGTAAGGGACCTTGGTCAATCAAGACCATGTTGGTCCAGCCCAGTTTCGCCAAATGATAGACAATGCTGTTGCCTACGATTCCTGCCCCGATGATGACGCATTTTGCGTCTGGAAGCTGTTCGCTCATGAATACCTCTACTTGTTATTGTTAGCAGCTAATGACTCACGGTGTGCAATCACACCCAATGAATAACTGTTGATAAATTTTGTTTTTTACGTGGAAAATTTGAGGAGCTTGATTATAGCAATCCTCTTTAATCAGCGAGAATTGTATATCAGCCAGTTTAGATATACCAGTAATATATCAGAGATTTAGGCGGTGATTCTGAGGCATTATTTTCTCATTACGTTTGATGAATTATATGTAATCGGGGCTGTTGGGTAGGGGACAACTGTTAACCTGCTGATGACGGACCGTTAGGGCAGGGCTTTCATAGGCTTCAAATATAATATATGTGAAATTAAAATGTTATCGCTATTGATTAGAATTTTAATAGTCTCACTATCAATGTATCTAACTCATCTCACGCTTACCATTCTACAACATCAAACAGCAGATAAGCGGCCGGAGCCCCCGAACAGAATCGATTATTCACTACCGGACACATTTAATCAAACTTGCAATATAAAACATATCGGGACATCCTTGTCCAGATTCAGTAAATAATCTACGTCACGTAAGGCCAACCCCGAAAAATAATTATCTAGCAAACTAGCTCAGGGGGAATTGGCTGTGTCAATCAAGTTGACGAGGTGAGGCGATTTTGTTGATGCAATTGCATGTTTTATTCTCGGAAATCGCCTAAACCGATTTGGAAGAGGCTTAAATCACATCGATCAGCTCGATGAATTTTTCTCATGATTTTAGGGTCATTCTTGACCGATGTCCCTAAAAAAGCACCTAGCTTTCTCTAATTCAAGCTATCGTCGCCAAAATTTTGGCAACTGCAGAATCAGCCGATTTTATGCAATCAGGAATTCCTACACCCCGGTAACTTGCGCCAGCGATTGCCAGTCTTGGAATATGTTTTAATCGCTCTTCAATGACGGCCAACCGCTCTTGATGCCCAAGGTTGTATTGTGGCAAACCGGCAGGCCAACGATGCACTTTATTAAATAGTAGCTTGGCATCATCCGCCAAGCCCAGCGTTTTGATTAACTCTTGGCGGGCGATTTCGATCAGCCCCTCATCGCTCATTGCGCATACATCATCTTGCCCATATCGGCCGATATAAACCCTAACCAAACGCTTGCCCAGTGGCGCACGATTGGGCCATTTCTCCGAAGACCACGTGCAGGCTAACACATTGCGCTGTTCAACACGGGGAATCACATAACCATAGCCTTCAGGCAGTTCAAGATCAGATTCATTAATACCAACATTGACCAGTACAGTGCCTGTAAAAGGGATTTCACCCATAGCTTGCGCAAGCTGGATATCAGCATTTTTCAGCAAATGGGCATTTACATTGGCCGGAGTTGTGACGATGATCGCTTTGGCAGTGATGTCACCTTGCTCTTTAGTTTTGATTGACCAGTCGCCTGCTGAAACATCTTGAGTCAATGATTTCACCGGCCGGTTCATGACAATCTCAACACCCTTAATCTGTGCAACAATGAAGTCGGTAAGGGTCTCCATGCCGTTAGCAAATGACACAAAAGGGGGCAATTCATCAAGATTTGGCTGTGCAGGTTGCATCCTGTTCAAGCCACCTATCAAGCTACCCTGTTTTTCCACAATGGTACGCAATGCGGGAAATGTTGAGAGGATGCTCAATTGATCCCCATCGGCCGCATAAATGCCGGACATGAGTGGCTCAACGATATTTTCGTAAGCTTCTCGACCCAGTCTATGTGAGATAAAGCTCCCAACTGACTCGTCAGTACTCATATCCCCGGCTGCAAGTTGTGGCTCTTGAGCAATACGTAATTTACCTTCGGCCGATAGCAGTGTCGTTGTTTGAAGTGCATTCAAATTAGTGGGAATGAGCCCTGTCAACCCTTCTGGTAAAGGATGGAGTTTGCCATGCCGTTTTACCCATGCTCGATGACTATTTACATGCGGAAGCGGCAGTCGGCCGATTAAATCACCCTCAACCCCCATTTCAGTACAGAGATTAACCCCAGCCGGTTTACGCGACAAAAAACTGTCGGCACCCGCTTCAAACAGAAAACCATCCACTCGCTCAGTCTGGATTTTGCCACCCAACCGATTACTCGCTTCGAATAAGCCGATTTTGAGATGGGGTGCTTGTTGAACCAGCCGATATGCGGCCGACAGGCCGGTAATACCACCACCGATAATCACAACATCAAAGTTATTCATTATGATTCGTCCATAAGGTTGAGT
>JBLIMP010000113.1:0-13200 GCA_047638855.1 Cellvibrionaceae bacterium
TGAATGGGGTAGACTCTTGATCAAAACTTCATTAGGAGCGATTGAACCGGTGATTGCGGGCGATGTGACCCTTCGGAAGAGCTAAGAAAAAGAGCTAAGAAAAAGAGCCTTAAAAGGAAACTCTGTACATTCTGCGTCCATATCCTTATAATAAGCCAAACTTTAGGTTGACGTAATGTCAATAGTATAGAATTGAGTAGCTTACTGATAAAAAGGTAACTTTGTGCTTAAAGACAGCAGGTTATGATTCTGGTACGGCTATCAGCCTATATGTATCAATCAAAATGGGAACTGTTATACATAAACCCGGAGCGAATCGGGTAGGAGTTAGAAATGAGTGTTGAAGAATTCGATGATTATGATGATGAGTTTGAGGGATTGCGTGCAAAAAGTGCGCGACGGGCGGCAGCCTATGAGTCGGTTGATGTCATTGATAGAGAGCAGATGGGTATTCTTGATCGATTTACACCAACCCAGAAAATGATCCTAGCTGTTTTTCTAGTAGTCGATGTCATCATTATCGGTTTTGTTTTATTGGTGATAACCGGCCGCATTTCATTTTAAACTCGCCTTTTGTGCTTCGTATTTACAAGAATCGAAAAGATGAATTCTCAAATTAAAGGGCCTTTCAATAGTAGCATCGTTGCTTTTGTTGAGAGGTCTTTTTATTTCGAGACATGATTCTATTTTGGTTTATGAATATCTGACCCCTTTGTCTTATAATTAACCTATGTCACAGGCTTTATATCGTAAATATCGTCCCGCTCGCTTTGACCAGGTTGTTGGTCAGGAACATGTTACCCAAACTCTTCGCAATAGTGTTTTTGCTGAACGAGTTGGGCATGCTTATCTGTTTTGTGGTCCTCGTGGAACTGGAAAAACAACAACCGCCCGCCTTGTTGCGAAAGCGGTGAACTGCGAAAATGAAAATTTGGCTGAACGGCCGTGCGATAATTGCCGTATTTGTCATGCGGTGAACGAGGGGCGTTTTATGGATCTTATCGAGATCGATGCGGCGTCAAATACTGGGGTAGATGATATTCGGGACCTACGTGAGAAAATTAATTTCTCACCGGCCGAAGGTCGCAAAAAAGTCTACATCATCGACGAAGTCCACATGCTTTCGACCGCCGCTTTTAATGCCCTACTTAAAACGCTTGAAGAGCCTCCGCCTCATGCTTTGTTTGTTCTCGCAACAACAGAAGAGCATAAAGTACCCATGACTATTAAGTCTCGTTGCCAGCAATTTAATTTTAGATTGTTGTCGATACGTGAAATAATAGACCGGCTTAAACTATTGGTTGAGCGTGAAGGGTTAAATGTCGAGGAAAGCGTCTTCTCGCTTGTTGCGCAACATGGCGCAGGTAGCCTACGTGACGCTGAGAGTTTGCTTGATCAGTTAATTGGCGCACCAGATGAGCAAATTACCCTTGACCGGGCACAAGCGGTTCTCGGCACGGCCGCCAGTGAATCAGTCGCTAATTTAAGCGAGGCGATTTTAACCGCTGACGGCCAAAAAGGATTAGCCATTATCCATGAGTCACTTTCAGTAGGGGCTGATGCCCGTCAATTTGCCCGACAAATAGTCAGTTATTTACGCACACTATTGCTGCTGCAAACCGCTGGCAAAGATGTGGCAGTTGATTTGCCAGCGGCCGAGAAAGAGGCGATGCTGGTGCAAGCACAGCAAGGTCACCGTCGGACGCTGATCCAGGCGATCAAAAACTTTACCGAAGCGGCGACCGCCCCTTCTACCTCATGGCAAACTCAGCTTCCGCTAGAATTAGCCTTTATCGACTCGCTCCCGGCCGGACTTGAACCGGCTGCTGTACTGCCGCCCCCGATTCAAGTTCAAGTGCCGCCAAAAGTTGAGCCAGTCATTGTGCCAACGGCTAATAGCAAGCCTAACCCTAAGAAAGAAGAAATACCTGTTACACGTAAAAGTGTTAAACCAAAAGATGACCCAGCCCCCCAGCCAACGGCCAATCTAGATCATGAGTCTTTCCAGATTAGCGAATTTAAAGGCAAAAAGTGGCGCGAATTTACGGCCCAAGCCGGGCAAGCAAATCGAAATTATAAAACGTGGTTGGCTTCAGCTCGTCCATTGGCTTTTGAGGGTAGCACGCTTGTTTTGGGGTTTGATCTTGAATTTCTTTTGAAGAAAATTGGGGCAGAAACCCAAGAGATTGGAAAAATTCTAAGCCAGGTGATGGCAGCAGAATGTTTTGTTAAATGTGTCATGAATGACGAATACTCTTCCCCAGGCATCGATAGCAGTAAAGAGTTTAGTAAACAATTGAAAGATATCGCCGAGGAAGTAGGCGGTGTCGTTCGTGACTCGTAACCTTTTAAAAAGTGAGAATACATCTCAAATAACAGGAGAGAATTAAAAATGAAAAGACCATTTCGTGGATCTAAAGTTAAGAAAAAAGCACCTAGTAATCCAAACCAAATGATGGCTCAAGTACAGCAAATGCAGGCTGATATGGCTAAAGCTCAAGAGGCGTTGGAAAATGAGTTTGTTACAGTTTCGGCCGCAGGTGGGGCGATTACAATCGAGATTTCAGGACACCAACGCGTCAAATCCATTGTGATTGATAAAGAGTTCATCGACCATGATGACCCAGAAAATCTGCAAGATCTGCAAGATTTGATGACGATTGCTGTAAATCAAGCGATTGAGCAATCACAAGCGATGTCGGCCGAACGGATGGAAGGTATTTCATCTGGCATGGGTGGTTTAAACGATATGCTTGGTGGAATGGGGTTGAATCCTTAATCCTTCTTCTTCCTCTTCAATCACAGATTCAATCACAGAAATAACCGCAAGAATAACAAGGTAGTTATGTCCGCTTCCCTCCCCCCCACAATACAACGTTTGATTAACGACTTATCGCGCCTGCCAGGAATTGGCCCTAAATCCGCTTCCCGGCTGGCGTTTTACCTTCTTCGGGGATCGGACCCTACCTTAACCCTTGATTTGTCTGAGGCACTGACCGCACTTAAAGAAAACACACGGTTTTGCTCAAATTGCTACAACATTACAGAGGTTGACCCGTGCGAAGTCTGTACCAACACCGAAAGAGATCTACGCCTTATCTGTGTTGTGGAAGAACCGCTTGATCTAGTGGCGATTGAGCGGTCCCGTGCGTTTAACGGGCAGTACCATGTTCTGCACGGTGCTATCTCCCCCATTGAAGGGATTGGGCCAGACGAGTTGTATATAGAGCCGTTGATTAAACGGATAGAACATGGCGATTTTGACGAAGTCATCATCGCCACAAACGCCACGTTGGAAGGGGATACCACAGCTCGCTATATTGAACGCAGACTTAAGAACTTTGGTGTACACGTTACATCGTTGGCACGCGGATTATCTGTCGGTAGTGATTTAGAGTATACAGATGAGATGACGTTGAGCCGGGCATTGCAGGGCCGGCAGACACTTTAAGCTACTTATTTCGTAATTGTTTCAACTGCCCAAGAAAATCAAATTTGTAGGTGCGACTTTAGTCGCTTTAACCGGAAAAACAACGGCTGAAGCCATTACTATAAACAGGTGCTGAATAGTTACCTTATTTCGAGCCTCATAAAACATTTTTTGTGAACCCTTAAAACTGCTCCGCTTGCCAAACACACAGAACCAAGTGCTTGGAATACTAATACTGACTATTGAAACAAACCAGACCCACTTATGAAAAAGAAAAAGATTCTCATTAATACAGGTGGCGGCGATGCTCCAGGGCTGAATGCTGTCATTCGGGCAGTTGTTCTCTCGGCCGTTAATTTGGGTTGGGAAGTTTGGGGTATTCGTGAAGGATATCGGGGCATTTTAGCTCCAGATGAATTTCCACGGGGGGGCGTAATTCCCCTAGATTTAAATGCGGTCAGCGGCATTACCCATTTGGGTGGAACGATTTTAGGGACAACCAATCGAGGCAATCCACTCAGTTTTCCAGTTCAAAATGAAGCAGGTGACTGGATTGAGATTGATCGGTCTCAAGAATTGACTGACTATTTTGAACGACATGGATTCGACACGCTGGTTGCTATTGGCGGAGACGGTTCGTTGACAATCGCAGATGAAATCGGCCGACGATCAGGCATAAATATCATCGGCGTACCCAAAACAATCGATAACGATCTTGAAGGGACGATAGCAACGTTTGGTTTTGATACCGCCATCGACTTTGCAACAGAATGTGTGGATCGATTACACACCACGGCCGCGTCGCATAATCGCATCATGGTTGTTGAAGTAATGGGTCGGTATGCTGGCTGGATCGCTCTGTTTTCAGGGCTGGCCGGTACGGCCGATGTGATTCTTATCCCTGAAATTCCTTTTGATATCAATAAAGTGGTTGGCAAGTGCAATGAGCGAGTTGCAGACGGCCGGGGCTTTTCGATCATCATGGTAGGCGAAGGGGCGAAACCGATTGGCGGCGAAATTTCTGTTATTGGCAAGACAATTGGGCAGGCTGAACGCATCGGCGGGATGGGGCATCAAGTGGCGCACGCTGTGGAGCAAATGACAGGGCAAGAAACCCGCTGCGTAGTATTGGGCCATCTGTTACGAGGTGGTTCACCGACCACACGTGACCGAATGCTGGCGTTACGGTTTGGCACTGCGGCCGTGCGTGCCATTGCTGAAGGTCAGCGAAACGTAATGGTTGGGCTGAATCCACCCACGATCAGCTATATTCCGCTTGACCAAATCGCTGGCAAAATGAAGCAAGTTCCGCTCGATAGCGACTCAATCTTATCGGCCCGGTCAATGGGAATTTGTTTGGGCGATTAAAGCCGCAGGCAAGATCCAAGGGGCAGGTAGCGATACCTCGATTCCCATTCTTTCTTTGTCTAAAATATTTCAATCAGCAAATAAACTATCAGCAGGATGTCGCACCTCGCTACTCGCCCCTTTTTTATGTTTGAATTTACGATTACTGCTAAAGATGATTCCGGTGCTCGAAATGGAATTTTTAATACACCGCATGGGCCGCTTGAAACCCCAGTGTTTGCTCCGGTAGGGACGGCCGCTACCGTGAAAGCAACCCAACCACGGGACCTAAAAGAGTTAGGGGCTTCACTGGTATTGAGCAACACTTATCATCTTTATTTACGGCCGGGGGACGATCTAGTGCGAGATATGGGTGGTTTACACAACTTCATGCGCTGGGATGGGCCGATGCTGACCGACAGCGGCGGATTTCAAGTTTTTAGCTTAAGTGATACAAACAAAATCGATGATGATGGGGTCACGTTTAAATCTCATATCGACGGATCGATGCACCGTTTTACCCCCGAAAGCAGTATCGCGATTCAAGAAAACTTGGGAGCTGATATCATCATGGCTTTTGACGAATGCCCTCCTCCCAATGAGTATGAATATGTTAAAAACTCGCTTAATCGCACTCATCCATGGCTTCTGCGCTGCCTTGAAGCCAAAAAGCGTGACGATCAAGCATTGTTTGCCATTGTTCAGGGTGGAATTTTTCAAGACCTACGTGAAGAAAGTGCTCGTTTTATGATGCAACATGATTTCCCTGGCTACGCAATTGGCGGTTTGGCTGTAGGGGAAACAAAGGCGCAAATGGGTCAAGTCTTAGACTGGCTCCGGCCGATTTTGCCCGATAACAAACCCCGTTACCTGATGGGCGTTGGCACGCCTGAAGATCTGATTAATGGGGTATTGCGTGGGATCGATATTTTTGATTGTGTGTTGCCCACTCGTTTGGCCCGACATGGGTCAGCCTTTTACAAAGGGGGCCGGTACAACCTGAAAAATGCGCAATTTAAGCGAGATGAACGGCCGCTTACGCCTAACAGTGCAGTTAAAGAATTTAGCCGTGCTTACATCAATCATCTTGTAAAATCGAACGAAATCTTAGGGCATATTTTGCTATCGATGCACAATATCGGCTTTTTGATTAGTCTGATGAAGGATATAAGGTTAGCGATTCAGGAAAATCGGTTGCAGGCGTTTGCAGATGAGTATTTGGGCCATTACCCGAACCTAGACACTTAATACAACCAACTGGGTCAAACGTTAGCGACTTTCCCTAAGCCCAAATCAACTTGAATAAGCGATACTGTTTTCTGGCGTAAAGCGATGTATTAGCTGATTGGATACACCACATGACATGCTTAAGTACAATTCAAGCACACACTATAACTAGGAGAAAAAAGCTTGAAAACCATTACGATTAAACGGCCGGATGATTGGCACCTACATCTTCGAGATGGCGATGTCCTTAAAACAGTACTGCCATGGACGGCAAATGTTTACGGCCGGGCGATTATTATGCCCAACCTTCAGCCACCGATTACTACAGTGGGTGCAGCCATCGCTTACCGTGATCAGATTTTGGCCGCATTGCCAGCCGGATCAAGATTCCAGCCACTGATGACCTGTTATCTAACCGATAGCTTAAAACCCGAAGAGCTACGCCGTGGCAAAGAAGAAGGTATTTTCACGGCCGCCAAACTGTATCCGGCCGGGGCTACTACCAATTCTGAGCATGGTGTCACCGACATCAAAAATATCTACCCTGTTTTAGAAACGATGCAGGAAATCGGTCTGCCGCTACTCATTCATGGCGAAGTTGTTGATTCAGACATCGACATTTTTGACCGTGAGGCGGTTTTTATCGAGCGGGTTTTAACCCCAGTGTCAAACGACTTTCCCGAACTGAAAGTTGTTTCAGAACACATCACAACCTCGGCCGCCGTTGATTTCATCGCCGCCCAAAGCGACCGTGTAGGGGCGACGATTACAACCCATCACCTGATGATCAATCGAAATGCGATTTTTCAAGGAGGCATTCGGCCGCACATGTATTGCCTCCCCATTGCTAAACGCGAAGAACATCGGCTGGCCTTGCGCAAAGCAGCGACCTCGGGTGATACGCACTTCTTTTTAGGAACTGACTCCGCTCCGCATTTAACCCATTTCAAAGAAAACGACTGCGGCTGTGCCGGAATCTTCAACAGCCCTAACACAATGGAATGTTTGGCCCAAGTTTTTGAAGAAGAAGATGCTCTCGATAAACTCGAAGGATTTGCGTCTCAACACGGGCCACGTTTTTACGGGCTACCTGAAAATAGCGATTTTGTGACTCTTGAAAGGCAGAAACCCGATCTTCCAACTGAAATTACAGTCGTTGGACAAATTGAAACAATTCAGGTATTTTCCCCCCCGCAAGAGCTACAATGGCGTTTAAGAAACTGACGCAAAATCACTAGGACGAACGAAATGGAAAATAAATTACAAGATCTCGCAATCGCCCTATATGAAACTGGAGCCGTACGCTTTGGGAATTTTACACTGCACAGCGGTAAAAAATCCCCCATTTATATCGATCTGCGCATTGTGGTGACCTATCCAGAGTTGCTAAAAAAAATCGCAAAAGCGTACGCCACGGTTTTAAACGAAAAAGAATTTGATGTTCTTTCAGCTTACCCCTATGCAGGACTACCGCTAGGTGTCGCAACAAGTTTAGAGATGAGCCGACCACTCATTTACCCGCGCAAAGAGATGAAAACCTACGGGACGGGAAAAAGCATCGAAGGGATTTTTGAAGTGGGCCAAAAAACAATCTTGATCGAAGATCTAATTACATCGGGCAAAAGTATTTCCGAAGCATTTGCCATTTTGCGCGCGGCCGGGTTAAGTGGCAACGAGTCAATCGTTTTAATTGATCGACAGCAGGGTGGTATCCAACAGCTACAGGCTGAAGGCATCGAGGTAACTGCGATCATTACACTTACCAGATTGCTCGAAATGTTAGTTGAAGCTCAAAAAATAGATGATGATCAAAGAGAGAAAATCATTTCCCAATTAGGGATTGTTAGCTAGTTTTATCGACCTTTATCGACCTTTACCCTTAGGGGATCAAAAAGAATAAGGAGAAGAAAAAAGACAGAAAACGTTAACGTTTTCTGTCTTTTGCTGAAAGAGTTATGCGGACTTTTAGAAAAATATCGATTCAAATGGTCCCTTTTGCGGCCTTGATTGGTGCTCTTGTTATCGGAGCTATTATCTTGTGGCTTCAGGATATTAATATCCGCGAAGCTTACACAGCAATGGCTGTTGGTGCATTTGGGAGCAAAAATGGGTTAGCAGATACTCTTGTCAAAGCGATCCCGCTTCTTTTTGTAGCTTTGGGCATTGTCATCGCCTATAGAGGTGGTGTCATTAATATCGGGGCCGAGGGGCAGCTTATTATGGGAGCCTTAGTTACCACCTTTTTTGGGGTAACTTATGGAGAACAACTCAACCCTTGGGTCATGATTCCTCTGCTTATCTTCTTAGGGACGCTGGCTGGCTTCCTATGGGGGGCGATTCCCGGCATTCTCAAAGCCCGGCTCAGCGTTAACGAAATTTTGACTACCATTATGCTTAACCAGGTCGCCATTCAAATCGCCTATTTCTTATTGCGTGGCCCGATGCTCGATCCAGACCAGATTGCTCAAGGAACCAATGTACCTCAATCGGCCCGTTTACCTAAAGTGGCTGATCTGCCTCGGATGCAGGTGCTTTCGCAGCTTTTTGGTTTTGACAAATCAACAAAAGAATTAGAAATGACTGATGGATGGTGGACAGAGTTTGTTGGCCTATTTATCGATTCAAGCCGCTTGCATACCGGCCTCTTAGTTGCGCTGGTGATGGCGATTATTGTGTACATTTTTATGTGGCGCACTACGATTGGGTATCGTATTCGGGCAGTGGGGCAAAATCCAGCGGCCGCTCGGTATGCCGGAATCAACGTACAGCGGTACACGGTTTTGGCCCTTGCTCTCTCCGGCGCATTGGCCGGGATGGCTGGTGCAATCGAAATTGTAGGCTTGCACCATCGTATGTTTGAACCAACGGCTGTTTCCGCCGGATATGGCTTTTCTGGTATCGTGGCCGCCTTGTTTGGAAAACTCCATCCTTTTGGTGCCATTCCTGCCTCGATTTTGTTTGGCGGCCTTTTAGTCGGTGGAGACAAAATGCAGCGGGCGGTTCAAGTTCCCAATGTCATGATTACCGCCCTATTGGGCATCATCGTTCTATTTGTTGTCAGCTCTGATCTATGGGCCAGACGCCGCACTGAAAAACTGGAGAAAGAAGATATTAGTGGTTAGATACTAGATATCAGTGGGCAACATCCACTCGCATCTAATATCCAACATCTAATATCTAAAAAAAAATGGAAGAACTCACTTTTCTTGCAATTTTCGTTGGGGTCGTCCACTCAGGATTGCGCCTAGCAACCCCGTACCTTTATGCTTCATTAGGTGAAATGTTGGGGCAGCGTTCTGGCGTTTTAAACTTAGGCGTTGAAGGGATTATGTTGATGGGAGCATTTAGCGGCTTCTATGTCACATTGACCTACCAAGCACCTGTTTTGGGACTGATTACCGCCTTTTTTGTCGGCTGCCTGATGGGGCTAATCATGGCCTTTGTCAGTATCACGCTCCAGGCTGAACAGGGGATTAGCGGCATCGGCCTCTATCTTTTTGGATTAGGACTTTCGAGCCTTTTATTCAAAACGATGCTGGGTACTGTTGAAGGAGTCAATGGCTTTTCAGAGATCCATTTTTGCCTAACAGAATCGATGTGCATTGGTGATATTCCTGTCATTGGGGAAATCTTTTTCAACCACAGTATCATCACTTATGGTGCTTATGCACTTGTGCCGATCATGTGGTATGTGATCAATAAAACGACGTGGGGCTTAAATATTCGGGCGGTGGGGCAAAACCCACAGGCGGCCGATTCCTTGGGTGTCAACGTCAACGCTGTGCGTTATGCGTGTGTCGTCATCGGTTCAGGATTAGCCGGTATTGGTGGTGCGTCGCTTTCAATTTCATTGCTTAATATTTTTCAAGAAGGGATGACCAATGGCCTCGGTTTTATTGCGGTCGCATTGGTCTACTTTGGCAGCTGGACACCGGTTGGCGTTCTGCTTGGCGCGTTGCTATTTAGCACAATTAACGCCCTTCAACTTTGGGTGCAGGTGTTAGACCTGCCCATTCCGTCCGATGTGGCAGTGATGCTCCCTTATTTACTCACGGTCATCGCATTGGCGTTGCCGTTCCGTCGCATGGCAAAACCGGCCGCTTTAACCCGGCCGTTCCAGCGTGGTGAGAATTAGCTTAATAGCATTTCAGCCAGAAATAACACTTGATGCAGTGCAGAAATAACGTCGTTGTTCAGCAGCCTAAGAAAACCGAGTTTGTAGGTGCGACTTTAGTCGCTTTAACCGGAAAAACAATGGCTGAAGCCATGACTACGAACAGGTGCTGAATAGTTACGAAATAACTTAGTTTAAAACAGCTTTTTAGTTTGATTTAACGACTTGTGATTTCGGAGGAACTCCGCAGGTTTTTTTATCGGCCGTTTAGCTGGTGTATTGTTTAATGTAACTATGTGTTTAGGAGAAGATTTATGAAAAAAGTTACTTTTGCCATCTTTATGGCCCTTTTATTGACACTTGCCGCTTGTACTAGCGGTGCAGATGTCTCACAAGTCATTGAAGATGTGGCTGAAGAGGTTGGCAATGCTGCTGACCAAGTCGCTGAAAACGCTGACGAAATCGCAGAAACAGTTGAAGAAGCTGCTGATGCTGCGATTGAAACTGCTGAAGAAGTTATGACGTCAGGTCTTGAAGAACTGACAGTTGCTTACTTCCTCGAATGGCCAACCCCGAACCAGTTTGCTCAAATTGAGAAACTGTATGACGATGCCCTTGGCATTCCAGTTAACTGGGTAAGCTTCGACACCGGTGTAGCGATGTCGGCCGCAATGGCCTCTGGCGACGTTCATATCGCTTATTCACAAGGACTTGTACCCTTTGCAAACGCCGTTTCAGCCGGACTCGATCTACAGACTGTTGGTATCGCTGTCAGCTATGCTGAAAACGACAACTGTGTAGCTCGTACCGATCTTGGCATTACACGTGACAACGTAACCGATCTACACGGCATGCAAGTGGCAGTCCCAATCGGTACCGTGGCTCACTACAAAATGCTTAAAGAGATGGAATACCTAGGGGTAGACGTGGCTCAATTAGAAATGGTTGACCTAGCTCCCGCAGACGGCGCAGCAGCATTACAACGTGGCGATGTCGCAATGTCTTGTGGCTGGGGTGGCGGTTTGGCTCGCATGAAAGAAGCGGGCAACATCATCATGACCGGTGCTGAGATGGAAGATGAAATCGGCCTTAAAGTATTTGACGTTGTGTCAGTTACTGGCGATTTTGCTAAAGACCACGGCGACGTGATTACCGCTTTCTTGCAGGTGACTGAAGATGCAAACGCCATGTTCGCGGCTGATTCAGCTTCAATGATGGGCGCAATTGCAGACGCGGCCGGTATGGACTTGGAATCAACTGCGGCTAACTTGGCTACTTTTAGCTTCCCAACCGCAAGCGAACAACTTTCAGACGCATGGTTAGGTGCTTCCGTTCAGGGCTTTGTTAAAGAAGTTGCGGACTTCTTCGTAGAGCAAGGCGAACTAGATTCATCTTTAGACAGCTACGATGCATTTATTAACACCAGCTTTCTAGAAGGTGTGGTCGAAGGTATGGTAGAAGGTGTAGTTGAAGCTGAACCAGAAGCTACGATGGACGCTGAGCTTGACGAATTGACCGTCGCTTACTTCCTTGAATGGCCAACCCCGAACCAGTTTGCTCAAATTGAGAAACTGTATGACGATGCCCTTGGCATTCCAGTTAACTGGGTAAGCTTCGACACCGGTGTAGCGATGTCGGCCGCAATGGCCTCTGGCGACGTTCATATCGCTTACTCACAAGGACTTGTACCTTTTGCAAACGCCGTTTCAGCCGGTCTTGATCTACAGACGGTTGGTATCGCTGTCAGCTATGCTGAAAACGACAACTGTGTGGTGCGTACCGATCTTGGCATTACGCGTGAAAACGTGACCGATTTACACGGCATGCAAGTTGCAGTCCCAATTGGTACTGTGGCTCACTACAAAATGCTGAAAGAGATGGAATACCTAGGGGTAGACGTATTTCAATTAGAGATGGTTGACCTAGCTCCAGCAGACGGTGCAGCCGCACTACAACGTGGCGATGTGGCGATGTCTTGTGGTTGGGGTGGCGGTTTGGCTCGCATGAAAGAAGCGGGCAACATCATCATGACCGGTGCTGAGATGGAAGATGAAATCGGCCTTAAAGTATTTGACGTTGTGTCAGTTACTGGCGATTTCGCTAAAAATCACGGCAACACGATTACCACATTCTTGCAGGTGACTGAAGAGGCAAACGCTATGTTTGCGGCTGATTCATCTTCAATGATGGGTGCAATTGCAGACGCGGCCGGTATGGACATGGAAGCAACTGAGTCTAACTTGGCTACTTTCAGCTTTCCAACCGCAGAAGAACAACTTTCAGACGCATGGTTAGGCGCTTCCGTTCAAGGCTTTGTAAAAGAAGTTGCAGACTTCTTCGTAGAACAAGGTGAATTAGAATCAGCTCTAGACAGCTACGACGAGTTTATTAACACTAGCTTCTTAGAGCGTGTGGTTCCTGTAGCAATGGATGACGACGCGATGATGGAAGCACCAGCAATTGATCCTGTATCAATCGCTATCGTCATGCCATCGGCAACAACTGACCTAGCTTGGAGCCAATCTATCTATGATGCATTGGTAACCGTTCAAGGGATGTACGACGAAGGTGTGGTCACGATTGAGTTCACTGAAGGCATGTTTATCGTCACTGACGCAGCGGCCGCATTGCGCGACTATGCTGACGGCGGCGCAGACATCGTGATTGCTCACGGAACCCAGTTTGGCACGAGTTTGTTTGAACTCTCACCTGACTTCCCAGACACCGCATTTTTGTTTGGCACAAGTATAAATACCGGTGCAGACGAAGGTCTAACCAATATTTCTGCTTATGACGCACAGGCACAAGAAGGTGGCTATGTGAATGGTGTTATCGCAGCCAGCTTGTCTGAAAGCGGCATCATTGGGGTAGTTGGTCCAGTTGAAGCTGGCGACGCTAAACTTTACATTGATGGATTTGTAGCTGGTGCAACCGCTACCAACCCCGATGTAACTGTGCAGATCGCATACACAGGTTCATTTGGTGACACCGCATTGGCGGCCGAAGTTGCAAACACGCACATCGCTTCTGGTGCTGACGTATTGACCGGATCTGCCCAACAAGTTGTTGGTGCGATTGGTGT
>JBLIMP010000114.1:0-13197 GCA_047638855.1 Cellvibrionaceae bacterium
ATTCCGGCTGAAGGAACCGATACGCAAGAAGCTCTCGACATCATCGAAAAAGCATTCACACGGATTGAAAAAAGCGGTGGGGTCAATCATCCGGGTCTGCTTCACTTTTACATCCATGCTCAAGAGATGTCACCGAACCCAGAAATCGCCCTAAAAGCAAGTGACACACTTATCAATCTATTGCCAGATGCAGGCCACTTGATCCACATGCCATCCCACATTTATGTTTTGTGTGGTCAATATGAAAAGTCACTCCAATCAAATATTCAGGCAAGTGCGGCCGATGAGCGCTACACCGCTTATGACGACAGCGTCAATATCTTTGCACTATACAAACTGCACAATTTGCACTTTCAAGTCTATTCAGCCCTATTTCAAGGACGGTATGCACCGGCGTTAGAAGTCGCAGAACTCATGGAAAACATGATCCCTGAAGAGGGACTATCACACGACCATCAGTTTTTGGTCAACTACCTTGAAGCTTTTAGCGGGATGAAAGTTCACGTTTACATTCGCTTTGGTAAATGGCAAGAGATCATCGACGCACCGTTCCCATCGGACCCCGATTTTTACTGTGTCACCACAGCGATGTGGCATTATGCAAAAGGGGTAGCTTATTCGGCTACAGGCGATATTGAAAACGCGGTCAATCAACAAGAAAAGTTCGCTCTGTCCCTAAAGAAAGTTCCCGAAGAACGCAAAATCTTTAACAATACCAGTCTTGATATTTTGGCTGTGGCCGGAGCGATGCTAGACGGCGAATTAGAATACCGGCGCGAGAACTATGAAGTTGCGTTTGCCCATTTACGCCGCACGGTTGATTTATATGACAGTTTGAATTACACCGAACCTTGGGCATGGATGCAACCACCCCGCCACGCACTGGGTGCACTTTTGCTTGAGCAAGGGCATGTAGCAGATGCGGCCGCCGTTTATCGGGCTGATTTGGGCATTGACGACACGCTCATGCGGCCGGCACAGCACCCCAACAACATTTGGAGCCTACACGGCTATGTGGAATGTTTGGAAAAGTTGGGTCAGGACGATAAAGCAGCTGGTATTCGGACAAAACTTGAGATTGCCCAAGCTTCAGCCGATGTCACAGTCAGTTCATCTTGCTTCTGTCGTCAAACACATTCGTGTTGTGACTAATTTAAAGGGATTATGAATCACGAACATCACGATGAATACAACGATACATTTGTTGCCGGGCTTGAATGGATGTGGGGCGAGGGGTTTATGTCTCCTGGCGGTCCGGCCGAAGTTGCTGCCATACTTGATGGAATTGATCTAACCGGCAAACACGTCCTGGATATCGGCTGTGGGATTGGCGGGATAGACATATTGCTCGTGAAAAAACACAAGGCCGCCCGGGTGACTGGTATCGACGTGGAAGCACCGTTGATTGAACGCGCGACGCAAATGATCCAATCGGTTGGCTTAGCCGGTCAAGTCACTTGCCAACTTGTACCCCCCAGCCCCTATTTGCCTTTTGGTGATGGGACATTCGACGTCGTTTTTAGCAAAGATTCGATCATCCACATTCCTGAAAAAGAAATTATCTATTCAGAAATATTTCGGGTTTTAAAACCGGGCGGGCAACTTGCTTTTAGTGACTGGTACGGGGCGAATCTTCCAAAAACGGCCGAGTTCGCCGCATGGTTTGAGGTGTTGGGGCTCACGTTTGAGATGGCTACAATTGAAGAAACAGCCAAGTCATTGGATAAAATCGGATTTACTCACATCGAGCAAAATGATCGGAATCGGTGGTATGCACAGAATATGCTTGAGGAGTTGGCATCGATTAAGGGGGAAAATCACCCGAGGCTTGTTGAGCAATTGGGTGAAGAGGCAGCGGCTCAACGCTTAAAAAGTTCAAGCTTGAAAAAGCAGGTTGTGGATCAAGGGTTGCTCCGGCCGGGACATCTTCGCGGCCGGAGACCTTGACTTCTTATCCTATTCAGCTCCTACTCAACTAGGAATCAAGCAGCCGATTTCTGCAGCTCTTTAAATTTAGCGCGGAATTTCGCCAGCTTTGGAGAAATGATCACCATACAATATGGCTGGTATTGATTACGGGCGTAGTAATCTTTATGATAATTTTCAGCTGGGTAAAATACTGGCGCAGCCGTTACCTCTGTCACAATCGAGCCAGGCCAAACCTCTTCATCTGTAAACTCTTTGATCACTTTATCAGCTGTTAATTTTTGTTCTTCGCTATGATAAAAAATTGCAGACCGATATTGTGTGCCTACATCATTCCCTTGTCGGTTTAATGTAGTTGGGTCATGCACTGTGAAAAAAACCTGCAAAATTTGTTCGTAGTTAACTACGGCCGGATCAAACTCAATTTGAATCACCTCAGCATGGCCGGTTCGGCCGGTGCAGATTTGCTCATATGTTGGGTTGTCAATTTGTCCACCCATATAACCAGAAGCAACCGTGTCCACCCCTTTCATCTCTACATAAACCGCTTCTACACACCAAAAACATCCACCTGCTAAAGTCGCAATTTCTCTCATAATCATCATCCTCATTATTTACACATCAAATAGATAGAATTTCTAAATAATCTAGTGTTTTTCCCATAATCGGGCCACTTTGCTAAGTATACTAACTTTCTGCTAGATTTTTGCTAAGAAGAAACCTATTTGCTATAAAAATTCGATAGGAGCATTTAAACCAGAGCGAACATTATGGTAAATTACTGGATAATATTTACTTCCTTTTATGGAAGCTTATTTTAACCACATACAATCCCCATTTAGTTGGGGGTGTTTTTAAATTCAGGAGGCTCGAATTGATCAAATTCAGCGAAGACGAAGACGATGAGAAAGACGTTGCAGAGAAAGAAGCTGCAGAGAAAGAAGCTGCACCAAAAGGGTTTATACAACGGATGCTTGAAACCCGTACGATTTTGCTATTTGGAGAAATCAATCAAAAAATTGCAAAAGAAGTCAGTCAGAATCTAATGCTACTGGCGGCCGAAAACGATGATCCTATCAAGTTGTTTATCAACTCCCAAGGTGGACACGTTGAATCAGGGGACACGATTTTTGATATGATTCGGTTTGTCAAACCAGAAGTCAAAATTATCGGAACCGGCTGGGTAGCAAGCGCTGGTGCGTTAATCTATGCAAGTACGGCCAAAGAAAATCGATTTTCATTGCCAAATACGCGCTATATGATTCATCAACCAATGGGTGGTATACGTGGGCAAGCCTCTGATATCGCCATTGAAGCAGAAGAGATTATGAAAATGCGCGAAAGGTTAAATATGACTTTCGCCGATCAAACAGGACAAACAATTGAACAAGTGCGTGAAGACACACTTCGTAATTATTGGATGTCGGCTCTCGAAGCGCAAAAATATGGCCTAGTGAGCAAAATCATTAACACGATAGACGAGCTTGATTAAGTTCCAAATTTAACATAAACAGCTAACTCAAAGGTGTATCTGGTGCAAACTAGATACACCTTTTTCTTTGTCCCCCTCCTTTCTAAAGAAACAAGGAAATTTGTCTCTATCGATGATTAACCTTGCTATACTGGGCGCTGATTCACGTTATGACTATTTCTCGATTAAGGACAAGCTTTTTAGCATGGTTTTTCAGCTTTGAAGTGGGCCGAATTGTGCTAAAAACAGGGATTAAGTTATTAATTCCCAAACATCGTGTGGGTGTCAATGTGGTTTGTCTTGATTCTGAGAACCGCGTCCTCATGCTAAAGCATACTTTTCATCCACTTTCCCCTTGGGGGTTACCCGGTGGATGGATGAACCGAGGTGAAATCCCGGCCGAATGCGCCCTTCGTGAGTTGCGCGAAGAAACAGGCATTACGTCGGCCGTGGTAGCAGAAACCATATTGTTTTTCAGGAACCCTGGCCCAGACCATTTAAATATCATTGTCCTAGCCCACATTGATGCCAAACAACCAAAAGTAACAATGGATGGGGTTGAAATCATTGACAGCATGTGGATAACACCGGCCACAGCGCCAAACAAGCTCACCATACATACATTACGTGGGTTGCAAAATGCATGGGCAACGAAAAACATATCATTTGAGTTCCCAAAATCACAGCTAGAAAACTCAGCATTCTAAAATGAACCGTAGAAACGATCCCGGCTTAGGCCAATGGCTCACCACCGCAATTATATTTTTCTTGGGCATATTGCTCATCTATTTCCTAGTCCAATACAGCAATATTCGCGCGTTCATGCCTACGGGCATTGAAGTTGCAGGTATTCCTGTTGGCGGGCTAGATTCTGAAGGGGTTAGGGCACGGCTAAGCGAAAGATATTTAACCGCCCCAATTACAATCATTCATGGCGAAGAACGCATTGAGCTAAGCCCCGAGCGTGATGCGGATTTTAGGCTCGATTTTGATCGGATGCTGAGTGATGCAGAAAATCGTAGAGACAATCAAGATTATTGGTCTGGCTTTTGGAGTTTTTTATGGGGCCGCTCCGGAAATGTCGATCCTGTTGATTTACGTGCAACACACGACCGAGACGCTCTTAGGCTATCGCTTGAACAAATACGTACCGTTTATGACCAACCGGCTCAGCCCCCACAGCCGGTTCCTGCAACCCTTAGCTTTTTGTATGGTGAAACCGGCAGACGTACCAATATAGTTGAGAGCCTAGCAAATGTTGAAAATGCGCTTTATCGGCCAACCAACCGTGAAGCAACACTGGTTGTTGAAGCGGTTGAACCACCTCGCCCCAACATCAACTTACTAGGATCGCTTATCGTAAATCACTTACAAAGTTTTAACGGCACTTACAGTGTTTTTATCCTTGATCTTGAAAATGGAGATGAGTTTAGTATCAATTCCGGCCTGCCTATGTCTGGAATGAGCCTACTCAAACTACCCATTGCGGTTGAAGCGATGCGTAACTTAGACCAAGAGCCAAACAGCCGATATCAAACTCTCATCAGCGATACATTATTAGGCTCTGGCAATACCAGCGCCAACGAACTACTCACTTTCATTGCAGGCGAAGATGTTGCAGGTGAAGGGGATGCTTACTTTGGGGTAGATCGGGTCACTGAAACGATGGTTGAACTAGGTTTACAAAACACGTTTATGGTAACCCCATACGATCAGGAGCCTCGCAGAAACAAAGAAACGATAGAGACACCGGCCAACACAGCTCCAGACATTAAAACGCTACCCGATCCTACAATGCAAAGTACGGCGGCTGATCTTGCCAGCTTGTTTAACATGCTTTACGATTGCGCAATGACAGGTGGAGGCACCTTTCTAGCCGTTTATCCTGAAAGTATCACTCAAAGCGAATGTCTTTTCTTACTTGAAAAACTGGCCGAAAACAAGATAGGCAGTTTACTTGAAGAAGGGGTACCACCGGGCACGATCATATCGCACAAACATGGCTGGGTCAGTGATACTCACGGTGATGCTGGGGTTGTCTTTTCACCCAATGGTGATTACATCGTCGTCATTCTTATGTACGAAACCGATTGGCTAGAATGGTCTGAAAGTTCTCCCCTCATGGCAGATATATCACGAGCAACGTTTAATTATTTTAACTTTGACACACCATGGTTGAGCAAACAAGGGATACAAGGACAATGAACAAAGGTGGGGTATCAAATCCAACATCGTTATATGGCCGCCGCAAGTTTCCCTTTAAAGCGATTTGGGCAGCTCTTCGCCAGCTCGCCTGGTTAACAGTTACGATTGCGCTTTTATGGTTTATTGGAAATGAGGTGTGGCAATATCTCAAAATTCGAGACAATTTCCCACAAGGAAGTCGCATCGGCACGATCGATATAGGAACGTTAGGAGAAGAGCCGGCCAAAGCAAAAGTGATTGCCCAATTTAACAAACCGGTTGTAGCGATGTATCAGCAGCAAGCGGTTGAAATTTTTCCTCAGGACGCCGGATTTGTACTTTATATTGACCCAATGATGGCCGAGGCAACCACACAGTTACACCAAACACCCCATTGGCAACGGTTCCTCAACAATTTTGCAGACAAATACTTGGTACAAAATCTTCAGCCCCAGACGGGGCAGATTGATGTACCGCTGCAAGCGGCCGTTGATGAGGTGACACTCGATATGGCAATGACATATTTGGCAAATCTCATTGATCGGCCGGCGACCGCACCGGTTCTACTCTCAAACGATGGCGGAGCCGTAGAAAACGGGTTGCCAGGATTCCTAATTGATATCCCCATGAGCAGAGAGAAAGTTGGGGCCGCGCTATTTGAAAGCCAAAATCGTACTATTCAACTTGAAATCATAACCCAAGAAGCACCTGTGATTGATTTTTCATATTTAGAAAAATTTCTTACTCAACAGCTTGCTCTTTTTGACGGCGCAGGTAGCTTGTACATTCTTGATTTGCAAACGGGCCAAGAGCTAAAAATTAACGCAGACGATGCCATTTCCGGATTAAGTGTCGTAAAAGTTGCCATTATGCTCGAAACATTCAGAGCCATTGATGGGCCTCTCAACTTTGAGGAAATCAAATTACTTGAGGAAACCGCTATCGATTCGGGCAATTACAGCGCAAATCTATTATTAGACATTGTCGCAGGCGAAAACAATGCCTACTTAGGCGTTGATGTTTTAACAAATTCAATGAAGCAACTAGGGTTGCTAAACACCTTCATCGTGACGCCATATGAAGAGGCACCCAGAGGGGCCAAGCCAACGCTAATCACCGATGCGAACTCTAACCCAACAATTGATTTTGATCCTGATCCCGCTATGCAGACGACGGCAAGTGAGATCGGCCGCTTGTTAGGCATGATTTATGATTGTTCAAAAGGTGGAGGCACACTGGTTGCCGTGTATCCCGATGAAATCACCCCTGATGAATGCGCAACCTTGATCGACCTAATGACGCGCAATGTGGCTGGTAATTTGATTCGCTTTGGCGTTCCAGAAAACATCCCTGTGGCGCATAAACATGGATGGGCATACAACACGCATGGAGATGCAGGCATTGTGTTTACACCAGGGGGCGATTATGTCATTGCTCAATATCTATATCAGGATACCGACTGGCTACCCGTTAACATTAGCTTCCCAATTTTGCGAGAAATCTCCCGGTCAGTCTACAACTACTTCAATCCAAATGAGCCGTATGTTGATCACAAACGTGGCCAAAAAGCAGCAGGTCTATACGCGCTTGATATGGCGGTAGAGGCGGCCGAGCAGCAAGACCCGATTGGAGAATAAGGCCCTCAGCCCTCAGCTCTTCGTTGACCATTTTGCTTAATTGCCAATGAAGAACGGAGAATTAAGAATGAAGAATTTAGCTCGATAGCTCCAAAACAGGGTGCAAAGCAAGCCGCTTATGAGTCAAGGGCCAAACGCAGTATTTCGGCCCCTTTCTCTGCCAATGGATCAATTGAATCGATATCTTCAACGATAATCACCAGTACAAATCGTGGGTTTTCCGGTGGAGAAAAGCCGATAAACCAACCATTGGATTGGTCAGGGCCAGATTCTACTGCCACAGCGTAGCCTGCCACTCGGCCGTCATTTGGAAACAGATCTAAAACCTGTCTCGCAACGACCGGTTGCACAAGCGGCTCATCATTTTCTATAAGAGTTGCTGGAGTTGTAGCAAGAGCGACGGCCGAATTGCTGCCCCGCCACGCCTGCCATTCATCATTTAAATAAACGCCTGACACAATCTGGGGCGATACAGGAGTACCACCGTTTGCTAAAGCGGCCAATGCTGTTGCTACCTGCAACGGCGTGACTAGCAAAGCCTCGTCTCCAGCCACCGCTTGTAAAATGTTTTCCGGACTGTGATCAATTGGTTCTGCCTGCGGCAGTGGGAGCGATTCAGCCACTGTATCAAAGCCAAACGCACGCCATGCGGCCACTACATCAGCCGATTGCCACCCATCAAACAAAGTCAAAATCTCAGGGCTGCTTAGATCAATGTCTAATAGTCGGTTTTCATCGGCAAAAGCCCCTTCACTTGCTCCCCAACTTAGCAAAAAAGGGATCAAAGTCCGGCCAGGTTGATAATTGCTTTGTAACGCACGATTTAACAGTGGCCCATTCTCATCTGCTACCAAATCATCAAACGTTTCATCCAATTGATTCGGATCAAACGATGGCGCGCTCGCCATCGCACGGATCGCGCCATCTCGTACTGACATCAGCACCACTGCACCAGATTCACCAGATAGCAGATCATTTGCTTGTTCTTGAATGGTTGTATCCAAAGTCAAGCGCACATCGGTACCCACTTGCGGCCGGTGCATGACAATGCGGGGCCATTGCACCGCCAAACGATCACTGTCACCACGCAAAAGTGTATTCAGTCCCTCTTCGATACCCGAAACCCCATAGCGTAAACTGGTATAACCAACTACAGACGCGGCCGATTGCTCTTGCAGGAAACGTTCCTGTCGATCAACCGAGCCACCGTTCTCTGCCAGTACACGTCCATTTCGGTCAAAAATCGTCCCGCGCTGAATTCGAAGTTCAGCCTCAACCGTACGTGGGTTATCTTCTCGATTGGCTAACCAATCTGCCCGCACCCCGCCCCACCAAAGCAATCCTATGAGCATGAGAGCAAACATCGTCAAAAAGGTTAAATTAAGCCTCTCAAGCCGCTGGTTATAGACATGTTCTTGGGCTGCAACTTTCCGGCCGATCTGGCTTTTGAGCGGAGACATCCATAAAAGCAAGCCGACCATCAGGCTACTAACCACCATAGAGCTGCCTCCATAGCTAACAAACGGAAGCGTGACACCGGTCAGCGGCAGCAGCTTTGCAACACCGCCGATAATCATGATAGTCTGTGTTGCCAATAAAATTGTGATTCCGGCCGACAAATAGCGAAAAAACGGATGCGCAGCCTCCAAAGCGATCATGAAGCCACGCCAAATTAAGACTGCAAAACAAACCATTACTCCCACGCTGCCAATCATTCCCCATTCTTCAGCGATAGCGGCCAAAGCAAAATCAGAGTGGACGACCGGTATGTAGCTAGGAAACCCTTCACCAATCCCGCTACCAATCACGCCACCGGCCCCAATTGCGTAAAGGGCTTGTACAATTTGAAAGGCACGGTCAGAAGCGTCGGGCCAAGGGTTGACCAATGCCTCCATGCGCAATGCCACGCGGTCATACTGAAAATTAGCGATCAAGGCGGCGATCAACAGTAAGCAGATTCCTCCCCAAACATAAAGTCGCTCTCCAGTTGCCATGTAAATCAACGCCATAAAAGCGAAGAAGAAAAGGGTTGCTCCGCCTAAATCTTGTTGTAATACCAATAAGGACATTGAAAACAGCCACATCGCGGCGAGTGGTCCCAACCACATAATTTCAAAACGGGGATGAGTATGTCCTTCAAAGGCGACCTCACGATGACGCAGGCTAAAAAATCCGGCCGCAAATACAGCAAACAGCAGTTTGAGCAGTTCTGATGGCTGAAAAAATATCGTCACAAAGGGGATTTTTAACCATAGCCGAGGGCCGTATCCCAACGGAGCAGTGCCAAACAGAAACGTCATACTGACCAGCCCAAGCCCAAGCAGCATAATAGTATAGGGATAGCGGCCGAGCCAGAGCAGTTTGCCCGGCCAGCAGGCTGTACCGAGCAAAGTAATGCCGCCAAGCATTGCCCAAACAGCGTGACGCACAGCAAATCCGGGCGCAAGACGATCAACTTGCAGCATGCCCCATCCCAGCAAAAGCATCACAATGGGGTAGATATAGGGATCATGCCCCGGCCGGTAACGCTTGAGCGAGATTTGCCCTGTCACCCATAAAACTATCCACAAAGCGAAGTAGACAATGACTCCCCAACGAGGTTGTGGGGTTGCGGTTAGGGCCAGCCCGATAGCATTAGTCGCCATAAATATGGCGGCTGGGATAAAAAGCTGGTCAGCTAGACTGAATTTATGGTTCTTGATGATCAAAAGTTAATCAAAATATTTATCAACTAAAATGCCGAATTTTGCCCGGATTTCGGGGGTGACTTTTGAATGATCGGTAATGAGTGCAAATTTGAGTGCATCATGAACCGGGTAGTCGCCAGCCCAATCATCAAAATGGGCGACCATATGTGACAGAGAATTTTGGGCCAGCCGTGCGTTCTGGCCTAATGTTTCGATCACCATTTCAACGGTGACAGGCTCTTCACTTTCATGCCAGCAATCATAGTCGGTCACCATAGCCATCGAAGCATAGGCGATTTCAGCTTCGGCCGCTAAAAACGCTTCGGGGCAGGTTGTCATCCCGATAATGTCCATGCCCCATAGTCGAAAAGTACGAGATTCCACCTTAGTGCTAAAACGTGGCCCTTCAATAGTGATGAAGTTTCCTCCAGCGTGAACCGTTCCTCCGGCCGCACGGGTTGCATCAACAATCGCTTGGCTCAGTTCGGCCGAAAATGGGTCCGCTACAGTGACGTGGGACACAAGTCCGCCGTTAAAAAATGAGCGGCTCCGCTGATGCCGAGTATGGTCATATAATTGGTCTGGCACAACAACGTGGCCGGGAGCATATTGCTGTTGCAAACTGCCACATGCATTGACTGAAATAAGATATTTCACACCTAGCATTTTCATAGCGTAAACGTTCGCTTGATACGGAACTTCAGTTGGATTGAGGACATGCCCGCGGCCGTGTCTGGGTAAAAACGCGACCCGTCTGCCGTGCAATGTTCCGATTGTGATCACATCTGACGGATCGCCAAACGGGGTCGTGAGTTTTCTTTCTTCAATATTAGTCAGCTCATCCATGTTATATAGACCGCTGCCACCAAAAACACCTATTTCAATATTTGTCATTCTTGTCTCACTTTTAAAAAGTCAGAAACCAGAAATTGCCCTAAGATAACAATCTGAATTTTGACTGCTGGTTTTTAATTTCCGATCTAGCTACCTGACATAAACTGTAGCTATCGACAGATTTTAGAAACATAATCTGAACTTGTTCAGCCATCTGTTGGATAAATTTCTCTATTTTATATTTATGTCAGGTCGCTAGTTTCCGATTAGTGTCGCCACACCTACGGCCGTGACTTCGTCGGCCCGCAATGTCATGAGATGTACCCCTTGAACCGCACCGGTTTTGGCCGGTATATCGCCTGCGTTAAAGCGAATCATTTTACACAGTGACGATATGATAAACACATCATCGGCCGGATCGGCTGTTACCATCCCAGCCATTTTCTCTGTTTTAAGAGCTACTTTCCCCCCGCCACCCGGAGACTTATTCGGCCGGAACCCTTCCATAAGGCGAATCGTTCCTCGCCCATCGGCAGAAACAAGTAGCACGCCACCTGTCGGCTCAACGGCCGCAATTCCCAACAGCCCATCACCCTCGTCTAAACGAATCGCGCTCGTCCCTTTGGTCGATACCTGCCCCGTTGCAAAACGAATGGCTAGCCCCTTTTTAGTCCCCACGAAAATTTCATCTTTACCCGTTGACCAGCAAGCAGACTGTGGGGACGAAATCGTGTTGACATCATAGAGGATCGCTCCGTTTTTGATAAAATTTTTATTGCGTGTGATCACATGGCCCCGTTCTGTCAAAATCGCAATCGCTTGGCCACTGCCAGCCAACAGCGTTTTGACATGTTCTCGCTCATGCATCCCTTTCCCCGCAAGCAAATCGGCCAACAGACACCCTTTTCCACGTACGGGTGTCTCCTTGATTTCAGCAACGGGTATTTTGTAAATTCGGGCGAAATTGGTTAGAGCAATTAGATCTGACTCAACATCGGCGAAGATGATTTGCTTCGGCCGATCATCTTCTGGCAGATCGATTTCAAATACTCCCATCCCAGCCCGTCGTTGTCGGCCGTACAAATGACGTGGTGTCCGCTTCATACACCCAGCATGGCTCAGTGTAATCACTTGAACCGTCGTCTCAGGTTCCGTTAACTCCGGCTCAGCAAGTGCGGCCGGTTCTAAAGAAACTGTTTTATTTTGGCTTTTTGCTTGTGGCTTTTCTTTTAACGCATTTTCTAAGTAGGCGATATATGCCTCAATCTCGTCACTTGCATCAGTTAAATCAGGTCTTTCCATAATTAGATCAAGTTATCTCCCAGCCACGATCACGATTTTTAGCGGCTTGAATTTTGGCGTTATTCGGCAAAACAATTTCGTACCCTGCATTTTCAAGTTTAGCAATAGCGGACCTGGCTGCAAGCGATAAACCTAAACCCCGAGTAATCGCATCTTGAGCAAACGCAATACAATCATGCCAGTCTTGCAAAGCGGATTCGTAGGCTTCTATTAAGTAAAAGTGGCGGGTCGTAATGTTGCCTTTCTTTTCATCCCAAAAAGCGACTTGTTGAGAGTTACTCTTCTGAAGTTTACGTGCTTCATCTGTCGGAATTTCCCATGTAGATTTTTGTAGTTCGTTCACGATAGCTTGTCGATCAAGTTCGTTTTTAGAAAGACGAGAACACAAGGCAAATGATCGGCCGTCAAGTCGCCTGGTCGCATACCAAACCTCATCTTTAAGCTCAATTTCGATCACCCGATTTACCCTGTCAGCACTAGGCTTATTTAAAATCAGCTCATCTATGTCAGGTTCCGCTAAATCTATTAAAGCACCTTTTAGCGTTTCGGGCTTTTGACTGACAGACTGGTTCAAAGTCAAAATATGCGTATGAAGCGAGCTAGCAATTTCTAAAAGCGTGGCTTCGTCTGTAACTTGGGACAATAAGTCGAGAATTTGATTTTTGAGTGTTGGGGTCGTGTTTTGATCGGTCATCCGCTTCTTGAAAAGGCTTCTTTGGGTGCAAAATATTATCGTCAAGTATGCCACACAAACAGTAACATTTCATCTTGTCTTTAACTTTTTTCGGCCCTAGAAAAAAGCCTCTAAGGTTTCTTCTGAATAAAACATCCCCCAAAGAAGATTTCGAAAATGAAAACAAGTTAGGCAAAACCGTGAAGCGTACTTCATCACAGCAAGCTACAATAATATAAGTTAATCGAGACTTTTAAGTACGCTAGAGGTTCTTTTTGATGAGTAGAAAAAATATTGGAAAATATGTAGAACTAACGCAACTTGGGCAAGGGGGGATGGCTGACGTCTATATTGGAACAGACCCAACGCTAAACCGAAAGGTTGCCATCAAATTGATCCTTCCTCACCTGGCAAGTAATAGCGATTTTGAGGTCCGTTTTCAAAAAGAAGCAAAAGCGATTGCTGGCATGCGGCATCGGAATA
>JBLIMP010000115.1:0-13163 GCA_047638855.1 Cellvibrionaceae bacterium
AGGTTGACTCGAAAACGATTTTTTTCCCAACCGCACATATCTCCATAAATGATAACAGGGGGTCCTGGGGCGTTGTAAGCGCCAGTGAGCAGGCCAGCAAAAAATCCAACTACCCAAGTCAGTTGACGCGGAGCCGGGTCCATGGGTGGTAATTTTGGCTTAAAAATGCGGTAAAGCATATAAAGGATGATGAGTGCGCCTAAAACCGGCCGCAGAATCAATTCATCTATCATGGTGATGATGTACAGGCCGGTTGGAATGCCGATGGCGGCCGGAATAATAAGCGGTATGACATCTTTTAGGCTAAAACTTCGACGAAACCATATAATCACCAAAATCTGGCTGGTTAACATGACCATCGCTGTTAGGGGAGCTGCTTGTGTGATGCCCAACAAAATTGTTAAAATCGGCATGACGATGAGCCCTTTTCCAAAGCCAAGGGTGGTGGCGGTAAAAGTCCCGAGAAAAACGGTTAAGATTACAAGGATGATTTCTGTCATATGAATCGATATGATATTGCTTGAATTAATATCTAACTATAAATAGTTTGACCCGTTTCCCTAGAATGTTTCCTTACTTGTTACGAACTGATTCAGGTTTTATTTATACGTTTACGGCCGTATGGATTTTTGGTCTAGCCCTTGCTGGCGGGTCTATTTACTATAGTAAACGCCAATTTAATGGGTGGGATGGCTTGTTGGCGGCCGGAGTTAGTGCGCTTTTGCTGGGTCGCATACAATTTGTGTGGCAAAACGGGGAGTGGTTTGTAGAAAACCCGGCCGAACGTTGGAATGTGGCCCAAGGTGGCTTTGGGTATGCTGGGGTAATTTTTGGGGGTTTGTTAGGGCTATTTTTGTGGGGACTGGTCACTCAGAACAAACTCCGGCCGATCTTGACCTCGCTTATTCCTTGTGTCCCCTTGCTCCACTTTATAGGATGGCTTGCGTGCTGGTTTGACGGATGCGGCTACGGTGCGAAAACCTCCATCAGTTGGAATGCAGCTCCGTTGCCTGATAATTTCGGCCTAATTACTGTTCGTTATCAGACTCAGTTGGGTGGGATGCTTTTAGCTGTTTTTGCCGGAACTATCTTTTTCTTATGCTGGCGCTTCTGGTTTCAAAACGAGCCTTTACAGTTTTCTAAAGCAGCTGTTTTTTGGCTGGTACTCACTGTCTTATCAGCTACGAGAACCGTTTCGTATGTTTATCAGGGGGATACAGTGCCGCTTTTTGGAGCATTGCGTGCGGATTTTGTCTTTGCTTTGGTTGTTACGATCTTCTCTTTGACTGTGTTAATTGGTGAGGTTATTTACAACTACATACAAAGCAAGGCATAATTGGCTCAAATTAACGAGTAGCAAGGAAAAAGATGAGAGACTCCTTTCTGCTTCTATCTAATTTCTCTCTACCCAAAAATATGACTAAGCTACCTGACGACGAAATTGAAGTTGATGACTTTCTTGACGATGAAGATGAAGAAGAGGCGCGGAAATTAACCCCGACCGAAATGCTTGTTTTTGAAGAGCCTGTAGTAGAAGAGGTTTTGCCTGAAGGGCACAAGTCCGGTTATGTTGCGCTGGTCGGCCGGCCGAATGTAGGTAAAAGCACACTGCTTAACGGAATGTTGAAGCAGAAAATCGCGATCGTCTCTCATCGGCCACAAACAACCCGCACCAAGCAGTTGGGCATTGTGACCGAAGCTGACCATCAAATCATATTTGTTGATACCCCCGGTATTATGCAAAAGGCGATGCATAAACTCGATGAGCTGATGCTGGACGCCGCTACTGAAACGTTGAAAGATGCTGATCTTGTAATTTGGTTGGTCGATGGCACTGTTATACCCAACGAAGAAGATGCTCGTTTGGCGGAAATGATGGTTGCGGCCGGTGGTAAAACGCTTTTGGTTATTAATAAGAACGATGAAATTTTGGTAGATGATGTGGTTGAACGGACCAATCATTATCGATCATTTCTGCCTGCTGACACTGATTGGTTCTTTATATCAGCCAAAAAACAGCGAGGGACCGAGGAGCTCTATCAGAAGATACTGGACGAGCTACCAGAAGGGCCACGCTATTTCCCGGCCGATCAAATTACTCAAACCTTTACGCGTGATATTGTTGCCGATCTCATTCGTGAACAGATTTTGCTCAACGTTCGGGATGAGATCCCTCACGGGACAACGGTTCTAATCGATACATTTAATGAAGAAGGGAAATCTATTCAGATTAAAGCCAATATCTTTGTTGAACGCGAAAGTCACAAGGCGATTATTATTGGTGCCGGTGGCAAAATGTTGAAACGAATTGGGAGTGAAGGGCGTAAAGAAATAGAAGACTTGCTACACCAAAATATATTTTTGGAATTATGGGTCAAAGTCGCTCCGAAATGGCGTAAACGTGAAGGACAACTTAAACGTTTCGGATATATTGAAAAATAGAAATTAGATGTCAGAAGTTAACACCCATATTTCAATGAACTATTACCTGTTGTAGTTCATTGGTAATTGTTCAGCAGTCCCAAAAAATCAAGTTTGTAGGTGCGACTTTAGTCGCTTTAATCGGAAAAACAATGGCTGAAGCCATTACTACAAACAGGTGCTGAATAGTTACGTTAATTGATTTATAGAATGTATTTTTACTCTATTGCATGCT
The DNA here is from genome assembly GCA_047638855.1 of Cellvibrionaceae bacterium. Taxonomy (GTDB): domain Bacteria; phylum Chloroflexota; class Anaerolineae; order Promineifilales; family Promineifilaceae; genus WTJY01. The sequence continues at coordinate 2,657 of JBLIMP010000115.1, forward strand.
TTAACTTCTGATGTCTGAACTCTCATCTCTAATCTCTTTTCTCAATTATGTCTCAAAAAAATGAAAATCAGGCGATTAGCCGCCGTCGCTTTTTAACCGTTTTAGGAGTGACATCCTTAACTTCAGGCGTTGCCGGAGCCGGTTTCACTCTGCGCCAGATGGGTAAAAACAGTGTTTCTATTTCTACTGAGGCTACTTATCAGCCGGCTCAGTTTGATGCCCCTATTCAACCCACTGTTGAGACAGTGGTGCAAAACCCGGCCACTCTTGCCTTAGATCAAGAACGATTGGCACAAGTTAGTATAGAGAAAGTGCAGTTACAGACTGAAGTTGATTCCTTGAAGCAACAGCTTGAATCGACTGAATCGGTGCTTGAAGAAAAGCTAACATATATCCGGGAACTCGAAACAAAACTTGAAGCAACGACCAAGCGCCGGTCGGCCGCACTTGGTTTAGTTGCACTTTATGAGCAACTTGAAGACGTTGATATTACAGCGACATTTCAAACGGGATTAAAAACGGTAGGTGATGCATGGAATGAGTTCGTAGACGATCTTCCGGCCGCCAGCGAAGGGCTTGTTCAAGCCAGTGCACTGATTACAGAATTTGATGGGCAGATCCCCTTATTTCAGAGTGCACGTTCTTGGCTATCTGTGCGGCTTGAGTTGCTACGACGTGACCATAACGTTCTGCATGAAGTGCTTAAGGGTTGGTTCACAGACCCAATTGGGCCGGTGCTTGAAATGTTAGGGAAATGGTTTGACGACGTACGTAAATGGGTCCCCTCTCGTTTCTTAGATACAGCCAATTTGGTGATCGACTCACTTGTTACAATGGTTTCTGGGGTGCCCGTTACTGTAGATGGGGCAGAGTCCAATCTTGCTAACGTGCTTGACGGCTGGTTCGGTGATGATGACGATGATGTAGAACGTAACCCGATCATTCGCACGCAGCTATTCCGACCGCTAAAGGACCAAGCTTTGCCAAACGCCTTAACGATGCTACAAAAAACACGTATCGCTAAACAAAAATATGAGGCTGACCTTGTGACTCAGGTTGTAGAAACCTTAAATCGACGGCAGTTGGTTGAATCACAGATTAGAGAATACAGGGAACGAAATGACCTGATTCGACTGGAAATATAGAAGGGAGCCGAAAATAACAAGGCTAGGACAAAATTAGGCTTATAGCAAACACAAGAATAGTAAGCACTACAGCAACCACAGCTAATCCAATGACGAAACGAATCATGAACTTCTGAAAAGCACTGTTAGTAGATTGAGCCTTCTTGACCTCTCGAACGGTGTGAATCGTTGGTGATATATGCGGCGTATCGGCCGTAGTCAAGGTCGTCTGTTGATTTCCGAGTATAGCCGTTAGATTTTTTATGGTGGGGTTACTCTCTTGGATCGTCTTAAGAGGTTGCTGATTCTTCTTATTGTAAGCGCGCATCATATTAGGAGTGACTGTTGGCATCGATCTAACCGTTGGAGGAGCTTCTGTATTGCGATTAATTGCTTGACCAATTAATGTGAGGTGTTCTGATTCTGGACCAACAATAGAACGAGGAACAACAGGTTTGAGTGTGGGTGGAATTGGCATCATCCGATTTGGAGAAAAATAATCGGTTGTCTTGATAGCCATTACCGTTATATTGTCTTTACCGCCCGCGTGATTGGCTTTGTCGATGAGCTCTACTATTAAGTGAGACATATTATCCACATGCTCTTTTAGAGAATGCTGAATATCATGATCGCTTATCATATCGGTTAAGCCATCCGAGCAAATCAAGATGGTGTCGTCTTTTTTCAATGGCATCCCTTGCCAGAAATGACTGTTCTCCCCAGACATCATAACGAGATCAACGGTAATCTCTTCTACTGTCCCTAGTGACCGGCGAATAATATTGCGGTTTGGGTGATTACGCGCTTCGTCATTATTGATAATGCCTGCCTCCAAAGCTTCTTGAACCCAGCTATGATCATTTGTAAGCTGATAAAGAACATTTTCCCTGAAGAGATAAATGCGGCTATCCCCAATATGTGCAGTAAAAATGAGTCCATCAAGTATGCCTACAAGGGCAATCGTTGTCGCCATTCCCCTTAACTCAGAAGAAGCTTTTGCTTCTTGAATGACAGCTGTATTTGCTTGAGAAATCGCTTTGTCGAGATGCGTTGTTACTTGCTCAATGGTTAGGTTTTCAAGGCTAGCGAAGTAGGAAACTATTGTATTTGTTGCCAAACGGCTTGCCCGCTCTCCGGCCGTTTGCCCCCCTACACCATCGGCAACTATGCCTAAATGAAAAATGGCAGCTGTTTCGACATCGTCCAAGCCACTGTCGAAAGCTGCAAAGGCTACAAAATCTTCATTATTTTTACCTACCATTCCGGCATGGGTACCAAAACTAATAAGTAGGTCAGAGACAGCATTATTTTCAATCTGTTTCATACGTATAAATTCGCAAAACTGTAAATATGTTTCTATTCATGCAGTATGTCCTTCAAGTCTATTATTAGTTTACTTCTGTAACCTTATTATAACCAGAAAGCAACCGTAAAGATTCAAAAACAAGCGCTCAAATGAATATCATTAAAAGATCTGGCTCACATTCCAGCTCACATGAAGAAGGAACTCTGCTTTCATAAATTAGAAAACCCTACTCTGATTAACTCGAATGTCCAAATACTCACAAATGCGAGAATCATAATATGGGAAATAACGAGCAACCATTAGGAGAGTTTTCAGAACGCACGAGTAGGCCACTTGAAATAATTTGGGAGCTGCTAGGTGATGGACACTTCGAGCCGGTTCATGATCTTATTCAAACAATTCAGCAGGAAAAAGCTATAGGGATTAAGTCACTCATGGCCCTCGGCCGTGAGCATTTTGATATAATTTTTGGTAGCCCCAGACGAGTAGCGATTATGGGCCAGCAAATGTGGCTAAGTCAATGCTTTTTAACCAGCTTATCTATGACAATCAAGATCGTTCGGTTGTAAGCCCCGTTCCAGGGACAACCCGGGGCGAGCGCACGGCGGATGCATCTCTTTTTAGGTTCATCGATACACTTGGGGCTGATTTAATTGGTACAGTAGGGCTTCACGAGAAAGAAGTAGCTTTTGAAATGGCTCGTCTTTCCGATCTCTTGATTATTGTTTTCGACGCTACACAAGGAATACGCCCGTCAGACCTCAGCCTTTTCAATGAGCTTCAAGCAGTTGGCATTGCTCAAAAGAATTGACCAAATTCCAAAACTAGCAGGCTCATTAGGTGCAGGTTATTTGAGATGAAGTTTGTTTAAAGAAGGAGCTATTCAAAAGTCAAAACGAAGAGGGTTAAAGAAGTTTTTGACAAAAATGTTAGCCACTTAGGATTAAGCATACTCTAGCCTGCGCAGATATGCCCCCAGACCTCATTTGTCGTTTTGGTATTACTTGACCGGAATATCTTCAAGCTGATAAGCAGGTAAAGTAAATGCAAACATAGATCCATCGCCGTAATCGCTTTCGAACCAGATTTTTCCACCCTGCATTAATACCAACTGACGCGAAATATTTAGACCTAAGCCTGTCCCTGCGACGCTGCGAGCGGCACTGTCGGATGCTCGGAAATACTTGGTGAAGATTTTCTCTGTGTCCTCCGGCCGAATTCCAATCCCTTGATCACGAACACGAAACTCAATCATTTCTTCATCATTCTGACCCACCCAAATTGAAATTTTGCTTTCTTCTGGCGAATATTTGTGTGCGTTACTAACTAAATTGATCAGAATTTGAACAAGTCGATTTTGATCTGCTTTGATAAGTAAGTCATCATTTTGGAATTCAACACGCAAAAACTGCTTTTTATTGTTGATTTGACTCTCTAACTCTGTAACAACTGCTTGAACAACATCTTTAGCGGGTACTCGATCTATTTCTAAACGCAAATAGCCTGATTCAATCCGTGAAACATCGCTTAAATCGGAAACCATACGTGACATTCGATCAACGCTTCTTTGAATCACATCAATAAAGCCAACTTGTTGTTCTGAAAAAGATTTATCAGTGAGCAACAATCGAGCATAGTTTTTGATCGATGTCATTGGGTTTTTTAATTCATGTGAAACGTCTGAAATAAATTCAGTCTTTGATTGGTTGGCCATCTGCACTTGCTCATACAGGATAGCATTTGCCATAGCAGGGCCAGCTCGGTCAGATAGCTGAGTTAGGAATGATAGTACCTTGCTTTCATAACGAACTTCGACCGTGTCTTCAAGAATAAGCAGGGCTGAAACAAACCCCGGCCGACCAATTGGAAAAACGAGTCGCTTTACAGAGTCGGGCAGTAAAAAGCCATCGCCTTGATTTGATTCTTGAGGCATACAGGATGAAATTGCTCGTTCGAACTCAACATGATCGATACGGACTTTTTGGCCACGGAACCTATTTAAAACCGGGGACTCCCCTTCTATGGCTAAAACAGTCATCCCCTGCTCTTTCTCCATGAGCCGCCCCACCATTCCTAAATGTGATGTTGTTCGCTTCATTGCCCAAGACAGAACAATTTCCGACACCGTATTAATATCGAGACGTGAATTTAGTTCGCTAGATATTCGTTGAAGCGTAGATTGCTCCTCAAGGAAGTCATCAGATTTGTCACGAAGTTGTTTTTTCTCAAGTGATGCAGAAATGCGGGCTTGTAAAATTTGAGGGTTAAAAGGCTTGGCAAGAAAATCCTCAGCTCCCAGTTCTATGCAGCGAGCAATAGAAGACGTATCCTCAACTGCCGAAATAATGATGACAGGAATGCCACGTAGCTCTGGATCTTCTTTGATTCGTGACAATACCTGCATGCCATTCATATTTGGCATCATAATGTCAAGCAATACAAGGTCAAACGGCTCGCTATTGAGTCGATTCATTGCTAGCTGACCGTCCTTGGCAGTAAACGGTTGCATGCCCAACCGTTGGACATGTCTAGTCAGCACGTCTAGATTAGAAACATTATCATCAACTATAAGAATTCTTGCGCCATGTTTTGACATTCAGTTTTAGGTTTGATCTATTTCGCTTAACTTGGCTCAACTGCCAAGGTCCTGATCTTCGTAAGTAGGTCAGTAAATTCGACCGGTTTCGTTGAATAGTCATCGCAACCGGCCGCTAAGCATTTCTCACGATCACCTGACATCGCATGAGCGGTTAATGCGATAATCGGTATGTTTTTAGTCTGTTCATTAGATTTGAGCTCGCGTGTGGCTTGCAATCCATCCATGATCGGCAAGCTAATATCCATGAGGATAAGATCTGGTAACTCTTGTTTTGCTAATTCAATGCCAGAAATCCCATCAGATGCACTAAAAACCTCAAACCCTTTTCGACGCAAACGACGTGACAGCATATCTCGGTTCATTTCGTTGTCTTCAACAAGAAGAATAATTGTCATTAGATTTTTAGCGGAATAGATAGATCATTGTAACCATACAGGTGTCTATCTGGTGAAAATCTATTTTCTTCCAGATATGGCAGTATTGTTTTTGGTAATTTTGGCAACTCGCCAAAAACTAGCAAATTTTGCTCGAACAGGACCGCCACGTATGCGCCGTTAATCATCTCAAGACCTGTATATGCTATTTTTCGGACATCTTTATAGTTACATATCATAGTAAACAGATGGTAGACCCTTTTCCTATTTTGGCTTAGATGACAATGGTACCAAACAATAACAAAAACCTTTTTTGATAAAAAAGCTATAAATCAGCCTATCTATGGATGAAAAATGGTTTTTGCGAACAATAAAAATTTGGAGATAGCTATTTGTATTGCCTTATCAGCTCATTTTCGTAGCCTGTTCAATTACATACAACGCTACTTAAATAAGGTTAAACTCAATGATAGTAGGATTAGCTCAAAACCTCAAATAAAAAACAGGTGAAGTATAACATTTAGATTCTTTTAGGTGACTAATAAGCCGTAATCACTGATTTTAGAGCTTGAAAAAGCGGCCCATCCTGTCGAGCACCACGGCGGTCTAAGTCAGAGGTGGCTAAAAAAATACCAAGAGAGCACCGACTGCATAGCCCAGTCATGATCCGTGAAAGCTGTTCATTGCGAATACGAGCATCGTCTTCCAAAGTCCACGTTTGGTTGATACTCCAGCGGGGATCGAGAACAAACCCGTTGCTTAGCGGCTGACGCGGCAAATCCCACCAGCCCGTGGCAGAGGTTTCGAGCCAAACTTGAACCGCAACCGGCCGTTCCTCTAAAAGATAGGTTTGAATGGTACTGATAAAAACACCGTTTGAATCAGGTTGCGTGCTGCTTGCGTTTGTTCCAGACGGCGGGTTAGCTGTAACGAGGCCACTATAAATGCCGCGTACCAGGGCTAGCCCAACCGCTTCGCCAGAATCTTCGATAACCCGATCTCCGGCCAAGCGGAAGCGCGAAGCCATCTGGATTAGCCAGTCACATACAGCCGCTTGGCCCATATCCGGCCGTTGGCGAAATGGCGGGCGACTGAGGAGCTCGCTAAATAAGCGGTGCAAGAAAAAGTCAGGATGTAGTGGGTCAACGCCTTTATTCCCATGTGCTTCAAGCCAGAGCCGCAGTTGGTCTACAGCTTCCAAATGATTTTCACCAATCCGTTCTACTTGCTTGTCGGTTAAAAACGATTGGTCTTGAAAAACCCCAAGCTGATTGTCGTAGAGTAAATTGACAATCATTTTGGCTCGTACCGGGTCGAGCCCTTCTATCGAAAGGGAAAGTGCTTCGGTCACATCATGTACGCCTGGCTTGACATAGATCGTATGAGATTCACCAATGCGAGCCTCTCCCCCTCTTTTTTCTTGCCAATCGTTGGCGACGAGCAACCAAGTGAGCCATGCCCGTACATGTGGTACTTCGCGCGGGCTTTCACGTCGTCGGCTGATTTGGTATGGAATACCAGCTTGTTCAAGTGATTGGGTGAGCTTGAAACGCAGTGCCCCATCCATATAGGGCAAAATGATTGCAACATCGGCCGGTTCTAGCCTTTCAGCTTCAAGTAGCTCTTTGAGTGCTGGGCCGACGTCTGACAGCATTTGGCGGCGATACCGAGTATTTAAATGACCTAGAATTGAAGATTTGATTAGACCGCTATCGCCCATTGGCTGGCTGCCGAGCAAAAAATGGTTTACCCGGTGGGCAATTTGATAGATGTTGTCTGCCTCATAAAAGTTTTCTGTTAAACGAACGGTGACATCGGCGGCCCCATCAAGTTCTTGCGCCAGCTCCGGGCTGGCGGACAAAAAGCGTTTGTAACCACCTCCCTCATCTTGAGCCACGAGAGCGGTATCTACAGAGGCGAGAAGCTGACGGATAAAGCCGATACCGATTGGGGTTTGCTCTTCGACGTTGTCAACCAACAAATGACGATACCGGCTGACCATTGCGCCAAACAAACTTTCATTGCTCGCGATAAAGCGATCAAAAATTTCAATCGTTAATGCTGTATCAATTAAGCTATGCTCAAAGCAACGTTTGCGAAACGCTAAAGCGGCCGTTTCTGCATCTTTTAGCTGTCTACGATGCTCAGGGTCCCCGCCCCAAGAGACCCTCTGTTTCTCGATTGCTTCACTGATGCTTAACCCATTAAAAGCGGCACGCACCATATTATCAAGCAGCTGACTAACGATTTGCTGGGGACGCAGGCGTAAGTCGGCAAAATAACCATCTTTGAGCATTGGATCAATGATTTGCCACATCATCGTTTGGGCCATGTCGTAAGTCAGAACAAGCGGCGGCCGAAATAGATTGTGAAACCCGGCCGATTGTGCGATAACGGGCCAGAAAAAAGCAACGGCGTCGCGAGCAAAGCCATAAAATGTCGTGATCGTTAAATCGATCAAAGCGGGTTGGCTAGATTGATCAGCTACCGCTTGAAATCGCTCTCGATGGGCTGAATCGCCAACCAGAACCAAAATTGAATCGGCCGGTTCACCCATCTCTAACAACACTCGAAAACGCTCTTCAATGACAGTTGTTTTACCAGAACCTGCGATACCGGTCAGGTAAATTCGACGGCCGGGATCAAGGTTGACTACAGCTAATTGTTTTTCAGTAAGAGACATGCAGCTTTTTGTCTAACTAATCCGCTCTACGAAAACGCAATACAAGCGCACCCATTTGAATTTCGTCCCCATCAGAGAGCATCATGCCATATTCGGGCAAACGAACCCCATTGACAAAAGTGCCCGCTGTTGACTGTTCATCATACAGGCGATAGCTGTTGGCCTCGCGCGCCAGCGTTGCATGCACGCGTGAAACACTTTGTTCTTTTTCAAAGGAAATATCAGCTTTTGAAGACGAACGGCCGATGCGTTGCTCTAAGCCAAGAATCGGAACTGTTTCTGGTGCAGTTTCGGTCGCATCGATTACGTCTAGGCAAAATAGTGATTGCGCCACACCTGATTCTTGAGCACGTCTTGTATCAGCTCCGGCAGGTAAAGAAGAGGAAGAAGATGGCGAGATAGGCTCATATGTATCTGCCTCGTTTTCAGCGAAATCACTCGGTTGTTTTGATCGACGGCGTGGCTCATTTGAAAATGCAGATTTAAATAAATCAACGATCTTAATCTTTTTGCCACCAGCGGTTGAAAACAATACCCAATAGGCAACGATGGCTAAAAGTACAAGCAGCCCGATCAGGCCAATAAGCCATGTCCAACCAAAGCCAGAAGAAGTAGTGGAGATATTATCTGGCACGATAAGTGAATCGCCGGGGGCTATATTAAGAATAAAAGGGGCAGAATTTCCACGATTCCCATTTTCGTCCATCACTGCCAACACAATTTCATTGGGCCCATATTGCAGACCGGACAGGGTCATTTCTGCTGAAGTAAAGCTGCTTTCCCCGACCGGTATTTCGGCCGCGAGTTCCCCATCTTTTAAAACCTGAACAGTCGAGATTGATCGTTCTCGGCCGTCAAGCCAGGTAACCCCAACCGGAATCGACAAATCAAGTAACTGAGATGTATCAGGCATCACAATATTAGCAACTGATTCACCTGTTTGAATTTCGACCTGGAGCTGATCGGCCGGAAATTGTGCTGAGGTAAACGCTTCGATTTGAGGGTAATCTTTTAAACGAATAGAAATCGGTACATTCCCTGGGACCGGGTCAGTGGGGCGATAGCGAATCACCGTTTGTTTGCTAAAAGAACTGACGGCTTCCCAAAGATGTTGAATTCCTTCTGTATTAAGCTCTGTTGCAACGCCACCTGTGCGGGCAGATGCTGTTTGCAAAAACTGCTGCCCCTCTTCAGCAGAAAAAATTGCGACATTGTTAAGATGTACTGTATGGATGGCTATATTGAGATCAACAGCCTTTTGCATAACCTCGGCTTGATCGGTACGGGTACTAACAGAGTCGGTTCCATCGGTGAATACAATAATTGAGGCAACCATTTCTGGGCGTGGCTTCAAGCCACTCACTTGCCCTAGTAAACTATCAAGGCTGTCATAAAGCGCAGTTGGGCCAGATTGTACCGGTAGCTCTTCAGCCAGCCAGTTAACGACTCCATTGCGAAAAAAGGTGGGTTCAAGCAGAGCTTTTGGATCAGAAAAATCTACTGCGTAGATGCCAATCGAATCAACCGGCTCATGCATAAAAGTGCTTTCACTATCATTGTTTGCATACATCAAGATCGCTTCTTGAATAGCCGCCAATTCATTTGCTACACCTCCAGGTGTATCGACCAAAACAAGGGTCAACGTACCGATCTCTTCGCTCTCAATCGAAGTGAATTGTTCTTGGGAAATCAGTTCGGCTCCATGTTGGATTTCAAGTGGAGTTTGGTTGTAATCTATGGCGCGGCCGTCGGCGTATGCCCCTGTTAAGCGGATGCTTAAAATGGGTAAAGCAGAGGTGTCGATGCCCGTAAGCTCTAATTTGAGTGGTGCATCATCTTGCCCTCGGGCGATGTTTGGAGAGATGAGTAGCCATCCGACCAAAAGAAAAAGGCCGACAAATAGAGCTGTTCTATATTTTTGTAAGATCGGTTGGGTTACGGATTTCACTTTATCAAAACTCCCGAAAGATATGCTTTTCATCTGTCAATTTTTGGCTGTGGTAACACACGATTCAAACCGTTTGTTCCTAACGCCGATTAAGACATTTTAAACCACAGGATAACATTATGTAACTATATCAGATGTCTTATTTTGGGGAAAACTATGCAGGTAGCGGGTTGCAAGCAAGGAGTTGCCGAAATGAGCCCATTATTGAGATGAGTTAGGCTGTGAGTTAAATAACCTCAGCTCTGTTTAAGGCTTATTTACAACGAATTGTATAAATTTCAGCGGATTATTGTTGTAAACCCGAGTAAATAAGTGAGAACCCATTGTGTAAACAGGTACTTTCCACTTACCTGGAATTCAGTTCAGAAAGACTTTTAGAGGATTGTTTGAGTATTGGATAAAGGGTGCGGTATATCTGATGATAATCATCATAGATGGGGACATTTTCACTTTTCGGCCGGGTACTGCCCGTC
>JBLIMP010000116.1:0-13147 GCA_047638855.1 Cellvibrionaceae bacterium
TGCCGTCTACAATCCGGCCGGGTGCACCCACCAAGCCCATAATCGACAACGCAGTGACGCTTTTGCCACAGCCTGATTCACCCACAATGCCAAGCACTTCTCCACGGTTTACGTGAAAACTGACCCCATCAACAGCCCGAACAATCCCAGATTCTGTAAAGAATTGGGTTTTCATGTTGTTGACTTGAAGAATTTTTCTGTCTTTTTCCATGCGCACATCCAAAGGACCAATAGGGTTTAAATTACTCGTTAAATTTTACGCTTTGTACCAATAGTTTGAACAGCAGTTGATTGTCAAACCAATCATCGGGTGGTGCTGTAGCAGAGAAAATATAAACTGCACCATTATTTGCTTCTGCACCAACAATCCAAGCTTCTTGTGAAACCTCGTCTTTCTCAGGATCACCGATATAGCTCATACGGATTTGTTTGGCTGGTCGGCCGTCTAACTCAAAATCAGTTATATCTTTAACAATTGCATACCCATCTCGTTTTGGGCCGAAGTCAAGGTAATGGTTGAATTCTCCCTCTAGATTGCCATGTACGCTGATGACCGGAATTCTAAGGATCGCCATAAGGGGGCCAGCATCGTCGCCTATAACTGTTTCAGATGGGCCGGTGACCATAAACCCTTGCTGGGGGACAATGACGGTCCAATCTGTTGAGTATTGGAAATCGATAGCGGCCGGATTTTCAAGCTGGTGAACGCGCACTTCATTTTGAGAAGTATCTTCTTCCGGCATCGGTGTTGCCGTTGATTCTATGGGGGTTGGAGTCGGAGGTGGAGACCCGCATGCGGTAACAGAAACCGCTATTAATCCAAATATAACCAACCGCCAGATTTTGATTATGCTAAATTTAATCAATGATGGCCTATTTTAGCTTCGGGTCGAGTGCGTCACGCAACCCATCCCCAATAATAAAAACACACAATACGGTGATCGTAATCATGATTCCGGCCGGAAGGATTAAATAATACTTATCTGGCTCAAATACATATTGTTGCGATTTTGTGAGCATGTTGCCCCAAGTTGGGGTAGGTGGGCGAACCCCAAAACCGATAAAGCTTAAAATCGCTTCAGCCAGCATCAAATTACCGACTGCCCTGGCTGCTACAATAATGACCGTGGGGATCACATTGGGCAAAATGTGACGCATAATCGTGTATACACTCGAGGCTCCTAACGCAGTAGAGGCCATCACATACTCTCGTTCACGTAGGGAATAGACTTGGCTACGTACCAATCGTGTCGTAAATGGCCATGCGGTAAACCCAAAAATCAGCACGAGTAGAACCGGGGTGATATCAAACAAAGCACCCAAAATAAGCAACAAATACAGTTGAGGGATTGAATTAAGCGTATTGATCAGCCACATAATGAGGTCGTCAACAATACCCCCAAAATAGGCGGCAATCATACCCAATGTAATTCCGATTGTTAAAATAAAAAATGCACTAAAAAAGCCAATGCTTAGTGAAATTCGAGCCGCATAAATCAAGCGAGCAAATTGATCCTGTCCAAGGTCGTCTGCACCTAGTAAATGCTTTGCAGAGGGAGGTTCAAATTGATCTGCTAAATTAGTATCAAATGCGTCAATTTCAAGGGCTCTACTAATAGGCCCATACATAAGTGATGTGACTAGAATAATAAGAAGCACCGATAATGCGGCCATCGTTAATTTGTCACGGCGAATGCGTATGATCGCAATATGCCAAAAAGAAAGCGGAGCTTCGTTTTTCAGGGCTTCTATTTGGTTTTCTTCTCGTAAAAGTTCTTGAATTGATGCGGGGGTTTGATTTGAGGTGGCCATTTTGTATTTCCAAGCTTACTTAACCGGTCTTGTTTAATCAGCACAACACCGGTTAGGTTGATGCAATTGGTTAGCTGAGTCGAATCCGTGGGTCAACCATAACAAGCAGTACGTCTGTAATTAGATTTCCAGAAATAACCAAGATGGCTGAAATAACTGTAACCGCCATAACCACTGGAAAGTCACGCTGAGAAAGCGCCTCTAGAATCATACGCCCCATGCCAGGCCAATTAAAGATACGTTCTACTACGACAGAACCACCCAGCAATGCTGTAATGGATGGGCCAAGAATGGTTACGATAGGAATGAGGGCATTACGGGCCGCGTGTTTGAAATAAACTTTAAAACTTGTTAACCCTTTAGATTTGGCGGTGCGGACATAATCTTGTCCCAACACCTCTAGGGTTTCAGCTCGCATATAGCGGGACATGACTGCGATCCAGCTAACCCCTAGAACAATGGTAGGTAAAATTAAATGCTGAATACGAACCCATAGGTTCACGGTTTCGGCCGTACGGATAGGCACCATACCGCCTAACGGAAGCCAGCCTAGATTTACCCCAAAGACGATAATCAATATGATACCCAAAAAAAAGGAGGGGACGGCATCAAAAATGACCGACATAAAGCGGATGACATTATCTGGAATTTTCCCTCTAAATATGGCGGAAATAATGCCTAACGAAATACCGGCGATTGTGCCGATTATCATGGCCCCTACGGTTAATTGTAGGGTTGGGCCGATTTTTTCAGCATACATTTCAATCACCGGCCGGTTTTTGCGAATAGATGTGCCAAAATCACCAAAAATAATGCCGTCGTTGGGACAGGTTCCGCTCCAGTCGCCGACCATATAGAAGGTATATTGCTGCCACAAAGGACGATCTAAACACAAATGCGTGCGCAGCCGATCTTTATCATCTGCTTTAAACGAGGGATCGAAATAGAACATGTCGATCGGATCACCGGGAGAAAGCTGGATCATTAAAAAAGTAATAATCGTGACTCCCAGTAATGTTGGAATTGTTTGTAATAGACGACGAATTAAATAGGTTGTCATAAGGTTTACATCCTTTTATGCAGAATTTTGCATTAAGGGTATCGAAAAATAAAGAACTGTCGAAAGTGATTCCAATCACTTTCGACAGTTCTTTATTTTAAATAGGTTTTAGGTTGGATTTTGAATCTGCGCATGGCTGTTAAATTGTTTATTGAAATGAACGGTGCCTGAAAGGAAAGTAAGAAAAGGCAGGGCGGAAATATATCCACCCTGCCTAGAAGTCTTAACTACGATTGAGGACTACTCTGCTGAAAGAGCCCAATCTTCAATGTTGTAACGGAACGACCATGGGTTTGGATCGATGTTGATTAGACGATCGCGCCACACAGCATTTGCCAAACCAACAAACAAGAAGTTATATGGAACGTCGTTATAGATCTCTTCTTGATTGCTGATGTAGTAAGGAGCACGCTCGCTTTCTACACAACCAGGAACAGCTTTACCAGCGTTCAAGTTCGCTTCTACTGTTTCGTTATAGTAAGAGACAAAGTTAAAGCCTGCGCCCACTTCGTCATTTAAGTATGAGAACTGGCTAGAGTCGTCTGGATCTGGAGCACCACCACCGAAGCCGATGATGACAACATCATAGGTCTGGCCTAGTAATTTTTCAACTACGGTACCAAACTCGATGAATTCAAGGGTCACATCGAAGCCAAGTTCGTCTAGTGTGTCTTTCATTAAGATGCCGATATTTTCACGGGTTTCGTTACCAGCATTGGTTAGCAAGCTAATTTCAAGTGGTTGTCCATCTTTCTGTAAGATAGCAACATCAGAGTCATTGGTAGCTGAGCCAGCGGTCCATCCACCATCTACCAAAATTTGAGCTGCAAGCTCTAGATCTTGTGAGTATGGTTCGATGTCGTTGTTATATGCCCAACCTATAGATGGCCAAACGTTTGCCACAGTGGGTCCACCTTGACCAAATGCAACTTTGTTGATGATACCGGTGTAGTCGATTGAGTTAGCCATTGCTTGGCGAACCTCTAGATGACCTAAAACCGGATGAGGATCTTGAGCCAATGGTGGTTCACCAGCGGTGTACGCTTCATCACCATCAAGATCGTCCCAACCATTTTGTGGGTTGTCTGGATTAGCTAGGTTGTAGCCTACAAACGTATAGCCATTCGTAAACCATTTTTTCATGTTCAAGTCTTCGCCAGAAGCGATGCGACCTTCAACGACAGAAACGAAGCTGTTGCCAACGCTGGTTACATCGATTTCGCCAGCTAATAGCCCGGCAAATTCAGCTGATTGATCAGCATATACTTTGTGAATCCAGCTATCAACATTTGGTTGGCCTTTCCAGTAATCTGGGTTGGCATCGAGACGGGTAAAGTCGTCAGGTACCCACTCACCAAAGGTGAATGCACCATTGACTACTGTAGGGGCTAAGTTTTCTGGGTTGTCTGGAATCGTCAACGGGTCACCGTCATACACATGAGCCGGAATAATTCCTTGCGTTCCAATGTTTGCTGGAATTGTACAGTCCACTTCATTTAGGTTTAAAACCAATGTTTGGCTGTCTACAACTTCCCAATCACTGACGTTAACAAAGTTTGAGCGACGGGGTGATGCGACTTCTTCAGTATTGATTGCATCAAATGTGAATGCAACATCATCAGCGGTAACAGGCGTACCGTCTGACCAGTTGATCCCGTCTTTAATGGTATAGGTAACTTGAAGACCATCTTCTGAGGTTTCCCATGTAGCCATATCAGGAACTACTGCACCCGAGAATGGGTCCAAGGTTGCCATACCATCGAACATACGGCCGTAATTGATAGATGAAGTATTGTCACTTCCTAATACCGGGTTAAATGTACTGATGTCAGAGAATGATGATTCAACTAACTCTCCACCTTGTGGGTCAGGAACTTCAGTTGCTTCAACGACAACGGTGACTTCAACCTCAACCATCTCGCCTTCAACTTCGACTTCAACTTCTTTAATTACTTCAACTTCTTCAACAACTGTATTGGTTACTTCGCGGGTAACTTCAACCTCTACAATTTGCGGCTGGCAAGCTGCCAACAACGCGAGCGACCCAAATACGGTCATTGTCCAGAAAATACGTTTTATCGACATATTGATCTCCTCACTTGTGATTCTGGGGTTTTTATCTGTCCCATTGGACAGTCTTTAACAGATTTATTGGGGCAATAAGGGTATGAGACTTATAGAGCAGGGGGTTCTAATGATATTAATCTCTATTTGCAAAGAACTCAAACTATTTTTGAAATGAGTGACTTTGTAGACACAAAACACCCAAGGGGCAAATTGTGATTTAAAGCTTCAAATGAACTTATTACAGGGCATTATATTCAACCAAAGAAAGGCATGCAACCGACAGAGCCTGAAAGGTGGCATTTTGGTGACAGGGTTTTCTGTTTTCGCTGTCTCTTTATGATTTTGTTTTGTGTGAAATCAGAAGATTTGCCGATCTTGACCCTGTTCTTTCGTTATGATAGACTACATTATGTCAATTTGGCAGAAATATTGTTACTTAAAAAGCACCTTCAATTGGAGTTCGAAATGAAAAAAAATAGCTCGAAAACCGTTTTTTTTGCCAGTATGCTTATGGCTATATTGGTATTGTCAGGTTGTGGATTAAATCAAAGAAGCTCGTCTCAATCTGATCCTGTCCCGGTTACGCCTTTGGATGTAATAGTGACTGATCCTACGGCCGATCAGTCGGTTGGTGAAGACGTTGTTCCGGCCGACCCTGCTCAACCTGTTGAAGGCGGTGAAAATCAGGATCCTTATGTTGCACCCGAAGAGCCAACGGCTGAAGAACCAGCGGCCGAAGAGCCAGCAGCTGAAGAACCAGCGGCCGAAGAGCCAGCAGCTGAAGAACCAGCCGTAGAACAACCTGCGGTTGAAGAGCCAGTTGTAGAACAACCGGCAACCAATACAACGGGAACGCATCCGGTACAAGCCGGTGAAACATTGTTCATAATCGCTCAAAGATATGGTTTAACGATAGGCGAACTGGCAGCTGCCAATGGTATTACTAATCCAAACATTTTGGGTGTAGGCGAAGAACTTGTTATTCCTGTAGCTGGAACCGTCGAAATACCCAAGACAGCTTCAGTTCATATCGTCTCTTATGGCGATACTATCTACAATATCGCCCTAAGGTATGGATTTACAGTTGAAGAGCTTGCGTTGCATAATGAGTTACAGAATGTTAATCGCATCGATATTGGGCAAGAGATAAAAATTCCAAGCCAATAAGCTGATTTTGAAATAGGTGAATTTCCTCAACTCAATCAGGTTTTCGAAGAGATTGACTAAAAGTTTGCTGGCAAACTTTTAGCTTTAGACAATAATTAAAGGCTCCTAACAGTTTAATCTGTTGGGAGCCTTTTTTATTTTCAATCGCAAAAATACTTGAACTAGATAATCCTAGAGGGTGATGATGTCAGACGAAAAAAAACAAAACGAAGCAGGTGAAACAAGTCAGGCGGGAGCATGTAAAGATGAAAAGCCGCGTGTATCAGAAAAGCGGGTTGAGACTCAGCATACAATGCAGTTGCATGGTAAAGAGATTAGCTATACGGCCGTGGCTGGCACAATTGTGATTCATGATGAAGAAGATAAGAAGAGCCCCCAGCCTAAGGGTGAGATTTTCTATATCGCTTATACCTTAAATGACTCTGAAAATAAAAAAGCTCGGCCGATCACCTTTTCTTTTAACGGAGGTCCTGGCTCATCTTCTGTATGGATGCATTTAGGTTTGCTTGGCCCACGTCGAGTTCCATTAAGTGAAGATAATAATGAACTGATTCGGCCTCCGTATCATGTTGAAGACAATGAGTTTTCTATTCTTGATCAAACTGACCTTGTTTTTATTGATCCTATTGGAACAGGCTTTAGCCGTGCGGTTGAGGGGGAAGAGGGGGAGCAATTTTGGAACTTTACCAAAGATATTGAGTCGGTGGGTGAATTCATCCGTATGTATACCACCCGGAACCAGCGCTGGTCATCTCCTAAGTTTTTAATTGGTGAGAGTTATGGGACCACACGCGCGGCCGGATTATCTGGTTATTTGCAAGAGCGGCATGGGATGTTCCTCAATGGCATTATGCTTATTTCTGTCATCCTCAATTTTCAAACCGCCCGATTTGAACCCGGAAATGATTTGCCTTACCCGCTGTATCTACCCACTTATGCTGCCACTGCTTGGTATCATCAAAAACTACAAGCTCCTTACCAGTCGATGCCGATAGATGAATTCTTGACAGAGGTAGCTGACTTTGCTGAATCTGAATATACGCTGGCTTTAATGCGGGGGGCGAAGTTATCTGATTCGGAACGCAGCTTTATTATTCAGCGATTAGCCGCCTACACAGGTTTGTCTCCTACTTACTTGCAACAGACAAATATGCGTATCAACATTCATCGCTTTTGTCGTGAATTGTTACGAGATGAGGCGAAGTCGGTCGGCCGCTTAGACAGCCGTTTAACCAGCTATAATCGTGATGAAGCGGGAGAGATGAATGAGTTTGATCCAGCTTTCCCAATTATCACCGGAGTGTATGCCGGAAGTTTAAATCAGTACTTGCGTGAAGAGCTTCAGTTTGAATCAGATTTACCGTATGAGATTTTGAGCTTTAAAGTATTTCCAGCTTGGAAATACACAAAATTTATGAACTCATATGTGAATACGGCCGAAACATTGCGCAATGCCATGACGCAAAATCCGCATTTACGCATTTTTGTAGCCAATGGCTATTATGATTTGGCAACCCCTTTCTTTGCAACAGAGTACACGATGAACCATCTAGGGTTGAAAGAACATCTTTTGAACAATATAACGATGTCTTATTATGAGGCGGGTCATATGATGTACATTCATGCTCCTTCTCTTGCCAAATTGCAGGGTGATTTGGTTTCATTTCTGGCGGAGGCGTCATAGCTTCATCGTATTAAAGACAATACGATGTAAGCCTCTGGCTCTTTTTGGTTATGTGAATTCCGAAACTGCTTTAAGAAATTCTTGCCCTAATGGAGGCAAAGTGAGCCCCGGCCGGGTTACTAAGACGACGTCCCATGGCCAATTTAGGTCTGGGACTTGCAGGGTTTTTAATCCGGCCGCTTGTGCTACACGTTCTGGAACAAACGTAAGCGAATTTGGCTGAGACATCATGGGTAGCCCAATTGACAGAGGAACTTTGACAAGTGGTCGGGGAGATTCTGCTAATTCGCGATAGCTGTCGATCCAGGCTTCAAAAGGGGTTCCCCAGCGGGGCATGATAATGCGCCACTGCCATAAATCATCCAAAGCTAGATGGTTTCCATTCATAAGTAGTGGGTGATCTGGATGGGCAGCGACTACGATGCGGTCTCGAATGCGCATCAGAATTTGCGTTTGCCGAATAAGGTGGGGAAAAACGGCCGTAAAAACGATGTCGAGAACCCCGTCCAAAAGACGCTCAACAAGTAATGCTGAATGTCCATTTTCGACAGAAAGATCTGATTGCGGAAATTGGCGGTTAAACAAGGTGACAACTTGGGGCATTAAGTAGGTTGAGACGGAAGTTGGACACCCTACGGTCAGTCGGCCGCTGAATCCTTCTTCTGCAACTTTAATTGCACGTTCTCCTGCTTCTGCTATTCCCATGATTCGCTCAGCATAAGGCAAGAATGTCTTGCCTGTGTCGGTTAGCTCAATCGGCCGTTTATCACGTTTAAAAAGCGTAACGCCCATATCTATTTCTAGCTGCTGAATTCGTGAACTGAGAGATGGTTGAGACAAGTTTAAACGCTCGGCCGCATGTGTAAAACTCCCTTCACGCACAACAGCAATGAAAGCCTCAAGTTGTCTAAATTCCATAAATAAACTTTAATCTTTTTTACTGTTTCAGCCAACTGTAATTTGTGATTTGCTGAACTTCGCGCCTTTAAAAATAAAGGAGACGCAAAAAATTATCCTTTTGTATCTTTTCTTATGTATAATATTTAAATGTCATCCGATGATTTTCGACCTTCCGGTAGCTTCGTCAGGGCTATAAACGAGCAATTAAATCAAATTCATGTTGATAGAGTTGTTAGTTTGCCAGCGAGTCGTTATTCAATTGAAGAGTTAACAGATGCCTACAATGCGGCTCGGGCCGACTATGTTATTCCGATGCCTATGTCTCCCTCTCAATTTAGTGAATATATTGATGTATATGATCTTAACCTTTCCGCATCGTGTGTGGTGGTTGATACGGTTATGGCTCAAATTGTGGGGTTGGGATTGTTGGGGGTTAGATCGGGTCGTTGTTGGATTTCTCGGTTTGGAGTCATTCCAACGTGGCGTAGTAGCAATATCGGCCGGATGATAATAGAGCAACTCACCCAGTCAGCCCGCCAATATGGGGCCAATGAAATCACCATGGAAATGATCGAAACCTATGATGAAGGGATTGCTTTAGCCGAGGAGTTAGGATTTGTTGCAGGTTCCAGACTAATTGTCGGCCGGCGTCCGCCTGAGACAACGCTACACGGTCGCCCTTCAAAGCTTGAAGGGGTTACCCATGTACAAGGAAAAGAAGTTCTTGAGTGGCTGCGTGAGCGGAAAGGTCATTTTGACTGGCACAATGATTTGGCGACATACCAACATGTTACTGAACGCTTAGAAGGGATTGAATATTATAAAGAGCGGAAAAACGGATTAGTACACGGCCGGGTAATCTTTGAAGATCGCAAGTTACAGTTGAGTCGAATAACAGTGCAGGTGCTTGTCGGAAACGTTGTTGACGTGACGCAAGGCATGCTTAACTTGTTGCATGTTCTTTACCCTCAACGTGATGCACAAGTTGAAAATATTTCAGCCGACGATCCTCGTTGGGAAGGACACCAATCGGCCGGTTACTTTAACTCGTTTTGCCGAATTGGATATACAAAAAAGTTAGATTAAATTATATAGATTACTGATCGGTTAATACAGAAAGAGGACAGCTTACTGCCGGAGCCATCATACCTGAAAACCCGTTTTTGCTTGCCCAAATCCGTGCCCGAATTTCATCTTCATAAAATGTGGGAGGTTGTAGAAATAGTTTTGTCGAACTGCCGTCACGTTGACCATTAACGACACAAACAGTTGGCACAGGAGCCTCCGTCCCATCTTTGAGTGCAGGCTGGGTAATGTCGGCCGCTGCGCTGGCAGGCAATGGCAATGTGTTTAAGGTCCAAACCCCTCGATTGGTAGATAGATCTGGAAAATAGCTAAATCGTGCAATTGTCCGATTAGGGGCATTGACGATTAGAGGCTCTTGACGCTCGGCCGAGCAGTTGCGCCCGCCCGCCCCTTTTGGCAAACAGATTGTTGTATCAACAATCGTTTGCGGTCGAGCAAACGCTAAGGGTGGAACCAACCCATCTACTAAGAGAGCACTTGCATAGCCCCCTTCAAACTGAATTTTATCGATAATGCTGGCCCACAATGGGGCTGCCCCGGTTAACCCTGATGTATTGCTCATCGGCCGACTGTTGCTATTTCCCAACCAGATTCCAACGACCACGCCAGGGGTATAGCCAATTGTTAAATTATCTCGGAAATCATTGGTTGTTCCTGTCTTTACAGCAGCTGGATATTGTCTTTTAAGTGCGCTATTTGAACCCATGGCGGGGGTGCGGGCTGTATTGTCGTTGAGGATGTCGCTAATTAACCATGCGATAGCGGGATCAAGGACTTGGTTACGTAATCGGGTGCGGCTATTGGCATTATAAATCGGCCGTCCTAAATTATCGCTGATCGAGACAATAGAGCTTAATCGACTGTATTGCCCCTCGGCCGCAAATGTGCCGTAAGCATGGGTCATTTCAAGCAATGGGACTTCCCCGCCGCCTAATGTGAGCGATAGCCCATAAAATTCAGCCGACTTGTTTAAGGAATGTAATCCTAGCTTTTGGGCGGTCGCCATCACGCTTGGAATCCCGATGTCGCGTGCGAGCTGTAAGGGTGGAATGTTGTAGCTGTTGGCTAAGGCATCTCGCAATAAAACGGGCCCATGAAAACGATTGTCGTAATTTGTCGGCCGCATGACTTCGTTAGCCCCCAGCTCAAGCTCGATGGGGATATCCCATAGCACGTCAGCCGGACTCCAACCACGCTCCATTGCGGCCGCAAATGTGATCGGTTTAAACGTGCTCCCTGGTTGGCGAGGGGCTAATGCCATATTGACTTGACCGTCTATAGCCGCATCAAAATAATCTAAGCTGCCGACCATTGCTAAGATTTCGCTAGTAGAGGGCTTCAATATGACAACGGCCGCGTTAGTTACTTCGTGAGCTGGCCCCCAGTTTGCAACATGTTTCCGGGCTTCAGCTTCAGCCATACTTTGCAGATTGAGATCAAGCGTGGTGGTAACTTGCCATCCACCTAATTCAAGCGCGCGTGGCCCGTAACGGGCTTCGATCTCTCGTTGAGCATATAGCACAAAATGTGGCGCATTTTTAAGCTGATCAGGATTGGCCGATGCGAATTCAAGCGGCTGAATGTTTAAAGGCGCAAGCTTGGCATCATCTGCTTCTGCTTGGGTGATAGCGCCATCATCAGCCATTAGATCTAGAACAAACTGTTGTCGCTCTACAACAGCGGCTGAATTGGTGTATGGGTCCCATATGCTAGGGGCTTGAGGGATTGCGGCCAAATAGGCAGCTTCTGCCAAGGTTAGGTCGATAGTGGCTTTCCCAAAATAGGTTTGGCTGGCGGCTCCAATTCCATAAGCTCTATTTCCATAGTAGATTTCGTTTAAATATAGAGCAAGTATTTCTTCTTTATGGCGTCTAGTTGTAATAATGAAGGCGAGCAGAATCTCTTTGACTTTGCGATCATAATTGGCGTTGGAACGATCTTCATAGTCAAAGACGACGTGGCGTACGAGCTGTTGGGTGATGGTTGATGCCCCAATAGGGCGGCCGTCATTCTGACTGTTGGCGAGAACCGCCGCACCAATGGCGGCTGGATCAACCCCGTAGTTTTCCCAAAACGTGTCATCCTCAACGGCGACGGTGGCTTGCTTGATGTTGTCGGGCAGTAGGTTCCAAGTTAAGGCTTGGCGTCGCTCGGCAACGGGAAGCTCATAGATCAGCAGACCGTTACGGTCGTAAAATCGAGGTGTTCCACCGGCGGCCGATTCATAGCTTTCTAACGCAATGATTGCTGCCTCAAGCTCAGAGCTAAGGAAGTACCAAGTGGAGCCGAGCACTGCAATAAAGATGACTAGACCAAATAGGATGGCTAATAAGAGGAAGTCAAAGATGCGGCCGATGCAACCTTTAGGTTCATTTGGCGATCTTTTTTTTCGTTGGCGGCGGGATCGTTTTCGGGATCGCTTCGATGTGGGCTCGTCATATTTTCCAAGAAATTCATATTCAGGCATGATCTTGCCAGTTTACACTACTTCCTGAATTCAATCTGCCCGTTTTTTATAACTAAATTCGGTAACTTCTCAAAAAGGGAGGGAGATATCCTTCGACAGCGTTCGACTGAGCTCACGCCGAAGTCTCAGGATACGCACCCTGAGCTTGTCGAAGGGTGTTTTTCCCCAGATTATTGAGAAGATACCTAAATTCGTTAATTAGGGATTAACTGATCGGTGAATCTTTGTTTGAATGGATGAATAGTTGCATAGACCACACCAACAATAGGTATAAAAAATATTGAAAACATGATTGACTTAATTTGAAATATGGGCAGTATGAACATGATGCCAAAAGAAATGAGCAAACTCAATACAACGAAGGCTTGACGCCACACTTGATTTGAATTAGACATCACACTCAGGAGAAGCACCCATACGATTGGGAGAATTAAAATCTGGTCAAAGGTAAAGCCATATGGGGCCACAATTAATGAAGCCAGTTGACTCACAAGCGCTAAATGGAAAAATCTATCTTGAGACATTGTATCTTTCCAATGTTTGAACCAAACATATAAGCTGATTGGCACAAGTGCTACGCCTATAAACCGTAATGGTAACCAGCCAATTAAAATGGCAAATAGAAAGGGTAAAAACACTGCTGGCAGTTGGCCTATTACAGTAGTGGAACCGGTATCTGTTAAGTAATCTATAAAAAGCGCTGGGCGTAATAATAATCCTATTCCGGTTAATACAATCAGGGTTGTTCCAAAACCTAATAAAAAGCGCCAATTTTTCCTGAACAATGTATCTATTAGCAGAATAGGAAGCGTTATCAATACCAAATGGGGCTTAGCTGTTAACAGTACTAAGCACATGCCAGCAATGAACGGCCGTTTCTCTGCAAAGAAAATGGCCCCTACGA
>JBLIMP010000117.1:0-13143 GCA_047638855.1 Cellvibrionaceae bacterium
ATCACGATCCGCATGATAAATATTATCCTTCAGGCGTTGGCGCAGCTTCGGTCGGAGTGTCAACAGGAGCTGCCGTTGGCACGGCTACAGTTGGTGCGGCTACAGTTGGTGCGGCTACAGTTGGTGCCTGAGTGGTTGCAGTGGGTGTATCTTCCGGTGGTGGCGGAGGAGGAATCGTTGCTGTCTGGGTCGGGGTGGCTGTTTCGGTTGGCGTTGAAGTCGCTGTGGGTGTATCTGTTGGCGATGGGGTGGGGGTCGGGGTGGGTTCAGCAACAGTCAACGGTATTTGTGTTTCAAGTATCACGTTATCGATTTCGGCCGTGAACGGGTTATCCGGGCCGATCAGCGTTAGTCGCAGGGAAAATGGCCCGGGCGGCAGTGTCTCTGTATCTAGGCGCATGAGAACATTGCTGTTGCTAAACTCATCAGCACGCACTTCAGCTAATGTGACCCATCCTTCAGGATTATGTGTTAACCCAAAATCAATTCGGTAGCCGACGAGACCGGGGCCACGTGCTTCACCTAAGATATCAACCACGCCTTGAAGCTCTTGTCCGGCCGTGGGTTGCACAAACTGGTAAACGGGACGCGGGGTTGTTCCGTCACAAGTAAGCGATGGGGGGAGGGCTAGAGTACCGCCTGATGGCAACGCTAAATTTTGTGATGCAGCCCAATTTCGGCCGCTGTTGGTATTTTGTAACCATGTTAAGATCGCCTGCTCTTCACGCGGAACAATTTCCGGCCGGCTATTTACCTGCAAATTGATAAAGCTCGCTTCGTATACACTTTCACCACAGGCTGCGCCAGCGCGTAA
Source organism: Cellvibrionaceae bacterium (assembly GCA_047638855.1). Classification (GTDB taxonomy): domain Bacteria; phylum Chloroflexota; class Anaerolineae; order Promineifilales; family Promineifilaceae; genus WTJY01. The sequence continues at coordinate 815 of JBLIMP010000117.1, forward strand.
ACCGGTCCATAAGTCAATGGGCACCTTTTGCAGAAAATCATTTTCAGTCCCTAAAGGTGGGTTGATGCTGTTAAAAAGCTCCCGCTTACGTTCAGGGCATGTAGCATTTGGAACCGTGCCGGAACGGGCACAAACTTCAAGCTCCACGATTCCTTCTGGGCGTGTAAAGCCAACTTGCGGTTGGCTGGCCAATACTTGGGTCATAAAGCTGTTCCAGATGGGAGAAGCCATAGCATATCCGCTACCCCCTTCAGCCACCGGTGTGTTGTCTGTATTGCCGACCCAAACCCCAACCGCGATATTAGGCGTATATCCAAGTGTCCAGCCATCACGCACGTCAAAACGATCCGATCCCGATGTTCCGGTTTTGGCCGCCACTTCATAGCCTGGAATGACCAAGTTGTTGTTAAGCCCAAACGATGGCTGACGCGCATTATTATCAGACAAAATGTTGGTGATTAAATGCACATTCTGAGAAGAAATCACCCCAATTACAGGTGGGGCCTCTCGCTCGAACAGGATCTCGCCCGCACTATTTTCGATTCGTTGAATCGTATGTGGCTGAATTTGATTCCCTTGATTTGCCAGGGTTGAATAAGCGGTCACCATCTCCATAGGAGTAATGGCACCCCCACCCAACGCCAGTGCCAAGCCATAATTTGTCGGCCTTCCCGTTTCGATACAACCAGAGCTTTCTAAGCTCAATAATTGGAATCGATTGCGAGCAAATTCAATAAAGTTACACACACCTACATATTCCAAGGCTTTAACGGCCGGAACGTTATAAGAATTACCCAAAGCCTGACGTAGCAAAAGTGGGCCGTGGAACTGATCATCATAGTTTTTAGGAACATAGGGGGGATTCGGCGCATCGGGGAATTGTGTTGGAATATCCCAAATCAATGTAGCCGGATTCCACCCTTCCTGCATGGCGGCCAAGTAAACGAGCGGTTTAATCGATGAACCTGGTTGGCGGGAATTAACGGCCATATTCACTTGGCCACTGATCTCTTCGTCATTAAAATCTGCACTGCCAACCATCGCCAAAACCTGCCCATTTTGAGGGTTAATCGCAACAAGTGCCGCATTATTCGCCCCAAACGCATTAATATTGCCACGGTTTTGTGCAACCACCTGCTCTGCCAATTGCTGCATCTTGGGGTCGATGGTGGTGTATACGCGCAAGCCAGCCCCGTAAATCGATTGGGCGTCGTTGGCTTCTTCAAGCTGCTGAAGCACGTAGAACACAGCATGAGGATGCTTAATCGTCACACGTGGGGGTGTCAGTTCATACACCTGCACGGCCATCGTATCGATAGCAGCCTGGGCGTCGGGCTGGCTGACGTCGCCAGTAGCCACCATTAAGGTGAGCACTTCAGACATGCGGCCGATGGCTTTGTCTGGGGCGGTGTAAGGGTCCCATAAAGCTGGGGCCTGAGGCAGTCCGGCCAAGATTGCGGCTTCGGCTAGGGTAAGATCACCGGCCGATTTGCTGAAATAGGTAGCAGCAGCCGCTTCGATTCCGTAGGCCCGGTTACCATAATTAATTTCATTGAGGTAAAGCTCTAAAATATCTTCTTTAGACCAGCGCCGATTAAGTTCGGCCGCCAAGATAATCTCGCGCACTTTGCGGGAAAATGTGCGCTGACTACGCTCTTCCGCATCTAAAAGCAGGGCACGGGCAACCTGCTGCGTAATTGTGCTGGCCCCAGAAACAAACGCGCCTTCTTGGTACGCCTGTAAAATCGCTCGGCCAATTCCAATCGGGTCAAAACCAGGATTAGTATAAAAACGAGCATCTTCTGTGGCGATTGTCGCCTGTTCAAGCACGTCAGCGATCTGATCTAGCTTTACAAACGTTCGGTTGCCCTCATTAGGGTCGGTATATTGATAGAGTTCGTTCCCATCCCGATCAAGAATATAGCCAGTTTCAAACGTGCTTGCGTTATTTTTTAAATCATTGGGAGAAGGCAGGTCACGTGCAATATAGATATAACCGGCACTTAGGCCGATAACGCCTAAAGAAAATCCGATAATCGACAACAAAATCGACCAGACAATCACCCGGCGCACACAGCCCCCATTTGATCGCCGAGTATCTCGTGGAGGCGGAATCTGTTCTTTGAAGCTTGCCCCGCTTTGCGGAACGGTTCCACGCCGAACGGGACCACCTTTCGGTTTTGAGGCCGCTTGTTGAGATGATCGAGGTCTTTCAGATTTCGGTTGGCGAACCGGTTCTCGTACAGGGCGACTGACCGGCCGGGTTGTATCATCGTTCCCTTGATGGCTATCACGCAGTGGCCGGGCAGGTCTACTAGGCGAGGTTACGGGTGCTTGAGGTCTAAAACGCTGTGCATCAACAGGCACGTAGGGTTGGGTCACATCATCGTCTGGTTTGCTTTGAGCAGGTTTGCTTTGAACAGAAGATTCTCGTATCGGTCGGCTAGATGTTTTAGGGAACTGAGGCAGGTCCGCTTCAAGTTTCGTCTCGCCCGGGTACGCCAAATCGGTTGACACAACCGTTGCATCTTCGTCTTTGATTGGCTGTCGGGGTTTGGCTTTTAATTCAGGTGAATAAAGCGGTGGCGGTACATTTAGCCGTTCGATCTGATCCGGTATTTTAATTTCAATTGAATCGGTTGCATCATAATCGTCTGATTGAGCCGGCAAATTGATAATCGGGTCAGGAGTAGACGGTTTTGAATCGCTATCTTCTTTATCGGTATCATTGCCCTTCATATTCTCATTATCTTCTAGCTCTTTAATCAAATCGATAATCGAAACCGATTCATTTGATTTTTGAGGTTGATTTTCGGGAAGTATGATAGTCGGGTCTTTGGAGCCCGGTTGATCTTCGGCCGAAGGCTGTTTGCTGTCTTGTGGTTGTTCCTCAGGTTTTTCGCTCATGAATTTTTTATTAGGTAAAGATAAAGAGAATGAAAGTGATAAAATACACAACTAACTGATAACTATTCAAGTATAAGGTATCCCTCACTGCTGGGCGAAATTGTCAAAGGCGATTCTAAATTTAAAGAGGAGGTAGAAGATGCCTATCTTAGCGGCATTAATTCATTGTAACCGTTCAGAGGGGTGTAAGGCCGTAGGCATTCCCTTCGGTCGGGACGGGAAGAAAATCTCTTCTTCGGGGCTTAAAACCGCCCCGCCCCTTTCACCCCTACGAAGTTATGCGTATCAATGACAGGGGGACTGAACGGTTACAATTCATTAGTTGCCATCGATCAAAACTTTCTCCAACTCAACTACTCCATTCCCACCGTTAATTTGCATCAGCCGTGGAAAACGGTTGCCTTCATTTTCATACATTCCGGCCGTCAGTAAATATTCCCCGTCTTCCAAGTTGGTTGTGGACAAAAAGAGCCGATCTTCAATGATTTGCCCGAGCGCAAGTTGACTTGTCGGCCAAGTATAGTTGCCTGGCATAGAGTCATGCTGGGCGACAGGCTGGCCTGTTTTCAGGTCAATCAGGTGGACAAAATGGGTATAGTCGGCTGGCGGTTGAGTTAAAGCTTGCCAATAGAGCGTTACCTCTAATCCATTTTCTACCGGCTCCATTTTGTAACCGTGTAACGCTAAAATCGGCTCGCCCTCGGCCGCCAATGACACATCGGTCAGGATTGCATCGTCAGGTATCATAAAGTCTGATGGGTTTTGGCGGAAAACCAGCTGATCAGTTGGCCCTTCCAACGTTCCTAACCGGCGAAACAGCCGAACTTTTCCGCCACTGTCTGCTTCGTACAGATAAACCAGCAATGTATACGGTGCGTCAAACGGCAACGGCTGGGGCAACTTCATCCCCATCACGTCAAAAATCGGTTCATTCGGCCGCCAACTAGAGGTCGGCCGATGACCAAACCCAGGTTGATAGTCTTGCTGGGCGCCGTGGATTTCATTGCCATTTGCATCAGTTAATCGAAATGAAGCAACTAAGTTTTCTGCCAGCGGCCTGTCGGTTTGCCAAGCCAAATTCAAGCGCAGCATATTCGGCCGGGGGTGGCTGATGTCCGTCACAGACACGTCTAAACCTGGTTTAGGCGAAATGCTGTTCTCAACCACTGAATCGATTCTTATTGGGCTTAAGAAAAGCGGACCACGCGGTTCTCCATTTATCGTTAAGCTCCGGCTCCCATCACTTAAAATCAACTTTGGAACAATAAGTCCGGCCGGCGCGTCGGCCGGAATCTGAAACTGGTAGCTGGTTTTGCCATTCTTGATAGGGGCAGAAGCTTGAGCCACAGGAAATATCCGCGTTGAAAAATTATCGGCCGGAATCACAAGTTGAATTTCAGCCTCTACGTCTAGACCTTCCGGCACATCGCCCCATTCTAACTCTATCTCATAAGGTCTACCGGCCGACACAACCATATTCTCAGCAGAATAGCTCTTTAGACTCACATGATTCTCAAAAATAATTTCACTTTCTGGATGCAACCAGCCTAGCTGGGCAAAATCTTGCGAATAAACAGCCCTGTCTTTTTCGGGGATGGCGGGTGAAAAATACCACGCCAGCAGCACAACAAACAACGCAAGCATCGGTAGTACTACGCCACGCAGTAGCGCGTGACCCAACTGCCAACGGCGCGTGTCTGTTGCAAAGATAACGAGGGTCAAAACCAACATGCTGACTGAAATGAGTTCGCCAATCGCGCGAATTCGGGTTCGCCCCAAAACAAGGGTAATGTTGTGGGTACCGGGTGGAACAGTGACCTGTATCAGCCCTGAAAGATGGGCCGGTTCGCCTCCCCAAATCTTCCCATCAAGTAACGCATTCCAACCCTTCCAAAACAGCGTAGGAAAGACCACAATCGCCTGCTCGCTTTCAGCGACAACCACTTGCCACTCTTGTCGGCCGGTTTTACGGCTGATTAATTCAGCTTCAGCTTGTCCCGTGGTCACAATCACCCGATTACGATCCCCAAGATCAAGCCACGACGACGTAACGGGTCGCGGATGAGCTTCAGGTGGCAAGTATTCGGCACTCACAGTGGTGCCGATATTGCGTGTAAACCACTCGTATTGAGCCAAGCTATAACCGGTGACATCTTCATCGGCTATAGGTAAATAGGTAAGATTAAGTTTGCCGACGGCGATAACAACCAAACCCACGGCGATCAAGCTAGATAAGGTAGGCGCCAGCCATACGGGCCTTTTTCTTATGTCACTTGAAGAATGGTTTGGGTTGCGGCCGAAAATGCGCATCAAAGCAAATACCGGCACCCCGGAAAGCATGGCTGTAAAAAATGCCTGCACTGACAAAAAACGCCATGGGAATTGAGTAAATGGAAGCAACGGCAAGGTGTCCCACAGAAAGAGTGATAGCGGATTGAACATGAATGTTGAGATCAGCAACCCCAACACCATAAACATCCATATCCCCCATCCTAAACGCTTGCGGACTGCTCCCCAAAGAGCCAACCCTATAAGTGAAACAGCCGCTATTAATGCCTGAACCAGTCCCATTCGAAAAGCTTGCCCATCTAAAAGTGCAGGATTAAACAGAAGTGAGTTTTGAACAAGATCAGTAGAGCGAAAATGCAATCCGTTTTTATACCGATAGTTAAAATACCCAACGGTCATGTCGGCGATGCTGGTAAGATGTTGCTCGCCTAAAGCAGGCAGCCAAAACCAAGCAGATACAGCCATGCCCAAAATCAGAGCGCTTGCTAGCAAAAAGAGTTTCGGCAAAATGGCAAAAAAGCGGCCGCTGGTAGAAAGACTCTGTATCCCGTTTGATTTAAGGAAAATGGGTGCTAAACGACACAGAGCAAACAGAATCACAAATGGGCTAAAAATCATCGCCGAAATGTTGTGGCTGAGTATTAATCCACCATAAGCTAACCCTAGCCAACCCATTCCATTAAGCCAGCTAATACCCAAGCGTCCACGAAAGCTATCGGCCGTCAGCAATCGATCGGCCGCCAATATCACAAGCGGATAGAACGCCATCGCCCAAAATTCTGCAATTGAATCGCCTCGCACATAAACATTAACGAGATGAAAAGGAGCCGTAGTATAGGCGGCCGAAACGACCAAAGCGACCCAATCTCGTCGGTACCAACGTTGGGCAAGGCCAAAAGAACCCCATGCCGCCACCAAGAATGCGGTTAACTGGCTGAGTTGGATCGCCTGAACAAAACTCACCCCAATAAGTCGATAGATAAAAGCGATATAAAAAGCAAAAGGGGCGTAAAAGTTAAAAAACGGGTAGCCATACCCGTAAGCAGCATCACCCATCCAACGCACGGGAAAATGTCCGTCAAAAATCGCCTGTTCAAGCTGATGTAGTCGTTGGATCAAAAAAGGGCTATCGCCACCGCCACGGGTGTTGATAAGCCCCCCACCTGAAATGAGAGGCCAAGCGGTTGCACAAGCGATAATCAATGCGCCAATCAGATACCAATTGAGCTGTATTTTTTGACGGTCTTGAGTCGATGTTGTCATAAAGAATAAGAAAGCTAAAGGCAAAAAAAAGAGTGCTAGCTACTTACTGCAGCCAGCACTCCTTTAATAAATTTGTGTCATCAGATGGATATCATCTGCAAAGTGACGTTCACGCCGTTTGAAGACACTTCAAACAACTACCGCTGACGCAATAACAGATAAACTACAGCACCCAATAGAAGGACGGCGATTACCATGATAGCGATAATAACCATCTCAATAAGGCCTAGGCCACTCGCATCAGAAGAGCTATTGTCTATCGTTCCATCACCTGCATTCGTAACAGAGGCTTGATCTACGGCACCGTTTCCACTATCGGTGGATGCATCAACGGCCGATGATTCGACTTGGGCGACAGCAACGGTCGCCGCAGATACGGCTGTGTCTGTCTGTGTTTGGCGAATACGGCTGCCAAACTCAAGCCCGATTTCTTGCCCTTGCTCAATGTCGATCAGAGTATTTCCAGCAGTGGTCATCTCTAACGCATCAGGCAAAATCTGAGCAACTTGATAGCTGCCTGGTTCCAAATCACGTGTACAAACCGCACTTTGGCTGCCAGTTGCAACCCCTTCTGCTATGACGGCACTACCGCGTGCAATCGTAAAGCGGATACCGGCCATAAATCCTTCGCCATCATCCCGCGTACCGTTAGCATTATTATCTGCAAATGAATTAATGCAGATAGTGCCACCGGTCGGGGTTGGGGTGGGTGTCACAGTTGGAGTATTGGTTGGCAACGGTGTTTCAGTTGGTAGCGGGGTATTGGTTGGCAACGGCGTTGCAGTTGCGGCAACTACCTGCACAGGGGGGGAAGTTGGTGCTGGCGGTGGTGTGTTGGTCGGAGCCGGTCCACTTAATGTAAGTGAAGCACTATCAAACCACATATCCATATGTTTACGGCAATTATTCACACCTGCAAGGTTAGCATCGACAAACACTGTCATATCGGGGCCTGTGGCAACAACCTCGATCACGGCCGTTTGCCAACTATCACGGGGTGTTACAGTTGAGCTCCAAACAACTGAACCAGAAGTCCAGTTTCCAGCACCGCCAGGATCTATGCCCACACGGCCGGTGATAGAAGCCCCCGCGTCAGAAACGGCCGGCCATTGCTCATTTGAAGTTCGCCCCCACATACTGACGGAAAACTTATAAGTTTGACCAGCGGTTAGCCCAGTTACGTTTTGGAAAACACCAGCTCGCCAAGTATCCCAACTGTTGCCCACATGCTGTGACCGAGACCCTTCTTGATAAAGGGATGAGTTTAATTCAGCACTCCAATTTGGACGTGCATAATAAGTTTCAGTTGCACAATCTTTCTTTCCACCACTATCTTGATGCCAAGGTGCCCAATTCTGAGCGGTCCCATTGGAGTATGGTTCTTCAAATCCGGGGTTTGTCAGCAAATTAGTCTGTGCAAACGCCGGTTTGTCACTACTAAAAAACACAGCTATCAAAGCGATCAAACAGATCAAGGCAAGGTTTGATTTTCTCATATCTTCATTCTCCTCTAGTTTGCCAGCGAGCAAACCTGTTTCCTCTAGGATTCATTCGTACTTTTTGAAAGCACTACGCAGGTATAATCTAATATATAAACAGGTCACAATCAAAAAAATCGCTTGCGACCTGTTTCCAGAAATTACTTATTCAATCGTTGCTCGGCGAGCGCTCATAATTACAAGCCCCACACCGATGACAAGAATCAGCGCAATTGCAAGAATGATCCAAACAAGCCATGATGTGAGGCCGCCGCTTTCGGCATCAGCGTTCGAAGTTTCTTCTAATGCGCTAGCTTCAGAATCCGTAGCATCCACAGCTGTATCCGCATTGGTTTCTGCTTCCATTGCAGCATCAGCTTCAGCAATCTCAACCGATTCCATCGCCGCTTCTTCAATGCGGCTACCAAAATCAAACTGCTGACGTGTGCCTGCCACAATTGATGCACCCCAATCAGATCCGTTTGTTACTATTTCATTGGCTGTTGTTGAGCGGCTAATACGATAGTTGCCAGGTGCTAGCCCTTCAATACAGAAAGGTTCGTTTGCACCGTCAGTAATGTAATTGCTCACAACCGCTTGGTCTTTTGCAAGTGTAAAAGCAACATCTGCACGCAAACTTTCACCGCCATTATCATATACCCCATTGCCATTGACATCATCAAAAGCAAGTAAACAAATTGAGCCGGTAGATGGGGCTTCGGTCGGTTCTGGTTCGCTGGTGGGTGCAGGTGCTTCTACAACTTCTTCAGCAGCGGCATCTTCTGAGGCACTTTCGTCTGACTCGGATGCGCTTTCTTCAGACGCAGGGTCAACAGCTTCTTCAACTTCAGTAGCTGGTTCAGCCTCTGCGCTTTCAGTAGATCCACCTGAAGGGGCAACATTGCCAAGAGTAATACGATCACCCCAGTTAATAAAGGAGTCACGAGTCAAATTGGGATTCAAAGCCAGTAATTCATCTAAGGTTAGCCCTGCCCGGGCCGCAATGCTCCAAAGCGTGTCACCCGTTTCAACCAATACCGCGATCACTCCTTCGGCATCTGGCATGGGGGTTGGTCCGGCCGGGGCAAAACGCACATTTGGGTCAACCGCCGGGGCAACTGTAGAGACAGCACCTGTCACTGGGTCAACCGTTGTTGTACTGACGGTACTACCATCAGTTGTAACCAACGCAGTTTCATCCCAATAAATATCGTTATGCTTCCTAGCTTGTGTCGGATTTGACCATGTGAAGACAGTAACCTTGTCGCCTTGAGCTTGAGCCACAACTTCGAAGGGTATATATGCATCATATGGATTGGCCAAACCAGACCAAATAATTGTTGGAGAGTATGGGTTTACGCCACCAGTTGGGTCAATGCCGATCCGCATATTGACGGCGGTTGGGTCTTTAGAAGTAGGACTATCCCCGCTTGTTGACCAAGCTTGCCCAAAAGCTGAAAATTTAAGCGTTGCATTGACAGGAACTGTCACGTTTTGATAGAAGCCCGCTTGATGCGATCCCCAGAATGTGAAATATTGAAGCGCCTGCTGACCACCGGCTAAACGTTCTGGCCATGGACAAGGGGCATATGGGCAAACCGGTTTATACTCGGGCATACGATTTTCCCAATCTTCATCAGACTTAACTTGAGGTGTCCACCACGGAGTCCAAGAACGAGGGATTTGTGCAGTATTACACACACCCGCCACTTTACATTGCTCTTGTTGATATTCGAAAATAGGAACAAAGCCTGAAAAAGCACCCTCAAATCCAGGGTCTGATAACAGATTCGTTTCTTGCGCATTGGCGGTAGATCCTGTGCCTATTATCAAAGTTAACGCCACAATCAGCAATGTCAACAACCCAGTAATTACAGTAAATTTCTTCTTCATAACCTTCTTTCCTTTCCTATTCCTATCCTAGCCAACTATATTCTTATATCGTGTTTAGTGAACGATTGAATCAACTAGGTATTTTAACCAATTAAATTTAGTGGAAAAGCGACTATTACTTTCCATTTTTCTTGCTCTTTTCAGTTTCATGATTTTTCATCACGACCCAACACAGTCAAGCAAGATGTAATCATCATCAACTGAGTGTCCGGTGGTATCGATTACGGAACTGCGTTCACCATCTAATGGATTATAAAGCCCAATCCCGATTGTATACGGAGGGGGGCTATTTGAGACCAACAAACGGCTTTCTGTTAACAATTGACGGCCGGGTACAAGTGTGTCAGTCGGGAGTAAACCGGCTAAAAATTGTCCGTCAGCTTGATCCACAATCTCACCGTCTTTCCATAAATGGACGAAAACCGAGCGGTTTTCTTGGACCGGTTCGTTCGTGACAAACCAATGAAGCGTTAGCTGAACTGTGGCCGTTTCGCTTGCATATGAGCAGTTACTAACTGAAAGAGCCAGAGAATCGTCTATTAAAAAATCAAACGCAAAATCAAACGCCGGCTCGGTTTGTTCACCAAGCTGACCGAGATAGAGCAAACGACTCTCGTCATCAAAATATTCGACCGTGTAAATATTTAAAGGTGTTGACAGTTGCCTGCCGGTAAAATAATCGGCCGTTAACGGCCGTCCGGCCAAACCGATTTCATGCACAGATGGTGCCAAAATCGCCCCATCAATCTTGTTTTCAGCCGGTCGGCCGACCACACCATTCACCTTTAACAAAAGATCAACGTCATCGGTGGGTGGTGGCATAGGGATAACCCCTTCGTACCCCAAAAGCCAACTCTTCTCATTTTCAGAAGGGCCAATGCGTTCGGGCAAATTAACGTACAGATTAAAGCCAATCCGGTCAGCGTCTACGGCTGAGTCTAAAACCTGCTGTAAAACAGTACCTGCTTGCTGATAATACCCAGCCATTTGTATGTTAAAGCTTATGGGCAACCAGAGAGCACAGCCCAATATCACCCCGTAGCCATAATTCTTGTACGGCCGACCGCTACCGGTTGACAGCAACAATCCCCAAAGCAAAGCGATCCCAACCGCACACGGATAAAACGCGCGAGGTGGGTCACGGTTCCAAGTATATGTTTGCGTCACGGCCGGAATCACCCCCCATAGGATGATCCAAATAAGTGCAAATATTAAAGGGGCAAACAGCTTTTTAGATCGATATGCGATAGTTAAAACTGCCACCAAGAAAATAATACCAACCAGCCACAACAGCAGCACCGAATTTAACCCATCTGCTAGAAAAACAAATAAAGATGAAAAAGGGAAAGTTGTGGCTTGGGCCACCATCGCCCCATTTTGAATCACACGGGTTAAATTAAATGGAGATGCGGGGGTAGGGGTTAAAAAATTAACGATCAGAAAAGGGATGATTGACACAGAGAGTGCCATGCAAACCCGACGCCAACTCTGGCGTTGAAGCACAAGAATGTCAGTGATGACCAGCAAAATTCCGACTAAAATGCCGGATTCAAGCGATAGGGCGGATGCAAGCGCACAAGCCAGTGAAGCAAAAAGCCATCCTCGTGAATCAGGCTGGTTTACCTGACTAGAACTGATCCAGCTATGTAAAGAGAGTAGGCCGAGAAAAACGGCCAATGGATAAGCGGCCGAGCTAATCCATAAAATCGCATCGTATGAAAATGGGAATAGAACAAATAATACGGTTGACCCTAATCCGGCAAACCAATCGTGGTGGGTAAACCGAAAGGCCAAGTAGCCGGTTAAGCAACCACTGCCCGCATGTAACAATAGATTGAATAGCCGAAGCGGCCGGGGGGTAAGGTCACCGGCCACCCATTGCCACAACCGCCAAATAGAAAATTGGACCGGCCGGAAATGATCAAAAGGGTTCAATGTCCCCCATATCTCATCTAAGGGTGCTGTTCTTGCCCATGGAATCTGTAAAAGATCGTCCGAATAAAAGGGGATTGAAACCACCCTGCCGTAAAGCAGAAAGGTGATGATACATGCCAACAGACTCGACACTATCAGAAATGCGGTTTTTTTTTCTAGCCGTTTTTTGAGTTGCAAATCTGAATATTACCTATGCCTACTGTGTCTACTTTTTGAGTAACTGTACAGGTGTATCATGAACGGCTGATTGTAGGGGCTATGTCACACCTAAATGGTGTGGCTCGCCCCGTCTCGCCCCGTCAATAACAATATTGGGTTACGGGGCGAGCCATTTTTGCAAACAAAAATGACATAGCCCCTACGGGTGGCGCACCTGAATAGTTACGTTTTTGATACCTGATTCGATAGCTGAATTGGGCACCTGAATTGGGCACCTGAATACTGAAGAGGCATTGAACCTTGTTTTAAAGTGTGCGTCAACGAATTTCAACCGTATTGCCACCTGTTTGCCCATTTGGAAGGGTTATGATGAGGCGATTCTTAGGATCAGCGGCCGGGTACATG
>JBLIMP010000118.1:0-13095 GCA_047638855.1 Cellvibrionaceae bacterium
GTCTCGACTGCGGGCAAAACGACGCAACGTCGTGAGTGACTTCTCCGAATAGACCATATAACGGTCTTTCTTGCCCATTTTCCCTTCTGGTGGGGTAAACAAGCCGAAATTCGCCTTCATTGGCTGGAACGTTTTTGCGTCAGCATGGGTCACATAATGGGCCAATGCCCCCATCATGGTGTTGGTTGGCAAGATTAGGGGATGCTGGCCCAATGTCATACGAGCAACATTAATCCCAGCCAGCAGACCTGTGGCCGCATTACCTGCATATCCTTCAACGCCGGTAATTTGCCCTGCAAAAAAGAGATCGGCCCGGCCGCGATATTGCATGGTGGGTTGTAAAAGCTCTGGCGAATTGATGTAAGTGTTGCGGTGCATTTGTCCAAAACGGACAAATTCGGCCGACTCTAATCCCGGAATCAGTTGTAGCACTTTTTCTTGCTGTCCCCACTTCATATTGGTTTGGAATCCGACCAAGTTGAATAGGGTTCCGGCGACGTTGTCCTGGCGCAGCTGAACTACGGCGAACGGCCGTTTGCCGGTGCGCGGATCGATGAGTCCAACCGGTCGCATCGGCCCAAAGCGGAGCGAATCACGCCCCCGTGTGGCGATCTCCTCAACCGGCATACAGCCTTCAAAGAATTTCGCATCTTCCTGCTCAAAACTGCGCAACTGGATTGTTTCAGCCTCAATGAGACCCTGATAGAAGCGATCATACTCTTCCTCGGTCATCGGGCAGTTGATGTAATCGCCGTCGTCCTGCTCACCTTCGTCATAGCGTGATTTGCGGAATGCGATGCTCATATCAACTGAGTCATGCATGACGATGGGAGAGAGTGCATCATAAAAATAAAGGTAGCTACTACCGGATAACCGGCCGATGTCGGCCGCTAAATCGGGCGAAGTCAGTGGACCGGTTGCGATAATGCAGGGGCCATCAGGAATGCTTTGCATTTCTTGGCGGATGAGGTTTATTTTTGGATGAGACTCGATTTTTTGGGTCACCGCTTGAGCAAACAGATCACGATCAACGGCCAGCGAAGAACCGGCCGGAACCGATGTTGCGGCCGCACATTCAAGGATGAGTGATCCCAAACCGCGCATTTCCGCTTTGAGCAATCCAGGTGCTTTGTGATTAATCACAGATCCTAACGAGTTGCTACAAACCAATTCTGAAAGATGGTCGGTAACGTGTGCTTCCGTCTTACGTACCGGCCGCATTTCGTACAAATCAACTTCAACACCTCGTTGGGCCACTTGCCATGCGGCTTCAGTTCCGGCGAGTCCGCCGCCAATTACGGTTACTTTTTTAGTCATAATTCTTTAGTTTGCCAGCATATTGTGCTTATCGCTTTTAGCTAGAATAGCCTTACAATTTCTATCCATCTAGCTACTGTTGCTATCCACAGATTACGTACAAAACACAGATTCTAGAAACATAATCTGTGAGAATCAGCGTAATCTAAACTTATTCAGCCATCTATTGGATAAATTACTCTATTTCATATTTGTGTCAGGGCGCTAATTATCCATTAAACTTAGAGCCAGTGCGGATACTATCTGTGCGTGCCCAGAGGATAACACTCACCACAACAAATAGTCCTATTATCCCTAGGATAAGAAAGAGTCCATTACGGAGGGAAGAACCTGGTTCAAATGGGCCAGGTTGCAAGCTGCCTAGCCATTTTTGCACCAATTGTTCTTGGGTCATTTTAATCCCAAGGTTGTCAAATCCTTGTGTCACTGCCTCTTTGCATTCTGCGCCATCGGCCACAGCTTTAATGATTGATTGGACGGCCGTCGTTCCATATTCGGCCGTGAGGTAGTTCACCAATGCGTGGCTTTGTGCATAACCCAGAAGTGCCATCTCAGGCGGTTGAATCGGTAGATTCATGCACATGTCACTCAATTGAATCAGTTGGTTTTCGTGAGTGACATTTTTTAAGGACTCAGCGTAGTTCGGATTGGGAATCGCTTCAACCGAAGTGGCGATCCCTTCATCCAGCCAACTTGGAAAATTGCTATAGCCCTCACCCGTCGCTTGGTAGATTAGAATGTGAGCCAATTCGTGGGGCAGCTGTTGCGCCAAATCAATCGCGGCCGCCGCTTCGTCGGTTCCATGAGCAATTGGCAACATTATCACCCCGATTTCAGGCGATGCTTTGCCTGCAACCCAATCAAGCCCGCTTAAACGCAACGCAGATTGAAACGTTTGAACATCAGGGTACAGGTAAATGTCGAGATCGGAATCAGACACATCATTGTTTCCGGCCGGAATGATTTTTGTGATTTCGGGAAGAGATTTAGCGATAGTTTCTAACGCTATTTCTGCGATAGGCCTATGTTGCGTTTCACTATAGATTTGTACAGATCGGCCTAAATCTGATGCAAAGTCTAAGCGTTGCCATTCGATCCGGCTGTCAACATACTCAAACGAGCGTGTTGAAAACTCTTTAGAGCCTCCGGCTTTGTAGTCAACCGTCCAAGTGTAGTAGATGGTTGAAAAGGGGGGAATCAGCCTCTCTGTTAAATCAATCTGATAGTTTAGATCAATCAGATCACCAGGGTTTGCTTTGGCCGGTGTAATCGGGAGGGTGCTAAATGGCTCTTTAAAATTTTCGACCTGAATCAAAATCGAAGCTTGTTCTATTTCTGCCGTATTGTGCCAGCAAAAGTGGAAAGTAGCAGATTCGCCAAACTCAACATCGTGATAAATTTCAAAGTCGTTTTCGGCCACAAAATCAGCGCAAGCAACTTCTTGCTCCAATTCCTGCGGCTCTAACTCCTGCCCAGCCGTTGCTTGTGGCTGAAAACCCAAAAAAGCTGCACTCAATAGCAATATGCCTAATACGCCATTGAAGAGCAGCTTAGTCAGTTTTGGATTATAAATCACACGCCATCTCAAATTCTATCTCTCCGCTCGTGTTGCTTTAAACAGGCAGCCCGCCCTCATCTTCAGCGTCATTCTCATCCCCGTCCCAGTCGATAATCGAAAGATCTAGATCAAGACCCATCATCGTCATGTCTTCAAGGGCTTCTTCAATCGCTTCAATGAGGGATTCATCTTCAGCTTCTTCTGCCATTTGTGACAAAGTATTTGTGGCTACTTCGTTACCGATTAGCCCCAGCGCATGAACGGCCGCAATCTGGACTTCTAGGTCTTCATCAGACCGAGCCAATTCTGCCAATAGGTCAGCATATCCGCTATCACCGATAATGCCGGCCGCTTTGGCTGCTTCGGCCCGCATTTCTGTATCGCTACTCTCAAGTTCGTTTTGAATTGTGGGTAGCCAAATCGGATCGGCCGAACGCCCCATTGCAAAGATGGCACTTAGCTCCATTTCAGGAACCCCGCTGTCATATGCGTCCCGAATATAGGTTTGTACCTCTGGCAGTGGAACACTTGCTACCGATTCAAGGGAGGCACGACGTACGGGCAATGGGGTCATTAAATCGGTGATTTGACTGATGAGTGCCTGAGTAATCGGCTCTTCAATTTCGATGCCAATTTCGCCCCATTGTGCCATCAGCAGATAATGGCCCAATGACCCTGCGGCCGAAGCCCGGACATTGATCGCCGCATCTGTTTTCATCATGGTGATAATCGGGTCGATAAATAAGGTTTTGTCTGTATCCCATAGTATGTCAAGTGCAGCAAGACGCACTTTTTCACTAGGGTCATTTAGCAAATCGGCCGCAATGGGGCTGAAGTCAACATGAAAATTATTTTCAATAATATCAGCTAAATTTCTTGCAATTGCTTCACGCCGTCGCTCATCAAGCATTGGCCAGTCATTGATTAATCTTGCTAAATGTTCAGATGGTAAATCAGAAAGATAATAATAAGCAGATACAGAGATTTCTTTTTCAGGGTCAAACAGATCGTTGATGATTTGCTCGTAGTTGGGTGCTTTTGCATCCTCTAAGTTGTCTAGTTCTTGGTTTTCTGAATCAAATTCCATAGTTTTCGTAGACCGATTTGGTCTTTTATATTAAAGCAAAAATTCACAGTTGTCCTTTAAATTAAGGACAACTGTGAATTGTACGGTATTTCTATTTTGAAGTTAACTTTTAAGCGTGTCAACGCCAGTGCGCTTACACATGCTGTACTTCATCACGAATCACGTCGTGATTTCACGACATTTTATGACGGTAGCTGAATCGGATTGATAATGTCCTGTGCGATAAGAATGACCATCAATCCAAGCAAAAGCATCATACCAATCGCATGAACCATCCCTTCCCGTTCTGGTTCAACGCGCCGACCGCGGATCGCCTCTATAAGAACAAACAGTATCCGGCCGCCATCTAAAGCTGGCAATGGGAGTAAATTGGTGACACCTAATGCGAGGCTAATGCCACCCATCACCCATAATATATCGTGGAGCCGATTTTCTCGAACAGATGATTTGGCCGCCTCACCCGCAATTTGGCTAATACCAACCACGCTGACCATACGAACTTCGTCAGAATCAACCTGATTTCTAAAATATTGTACGGGTAGGGTCACCATCTGCCGCATTAGCCCCCATGTGGTTTGGGTCGCAACCCCAAAAGCTGGGATCACCCCAGTACGGGCGGTGATGCCACCCATCTTCATGACGATGCCCAATGAGCCTTCTCCTTCAGGCGTCTCTTCTGGCAGACGAGGGGTGGCGGTGATTGTTTGCTCGGTCCCATCTCGATTTACCAGTAGCGTAAGTTCTTTTCCGGCCGATTTTTTGACCTCATCGATCAACATCGCATTTGTTTCACCCAATGTTAGCCCGTTAACCGCAAGAAGAATGTCGTTTTCTTGCAAGCCACCTGTTTCGGCCGGTGAGTTAGGGGCAATTGCACCAATCGCAATTTGTGTTGGCCGGGGTAAAGTAAATAAAAGCGTAAAGATAAATATAGTCAGAATGATGTTGAACACGCTGCCTGCGGCCAAGGTTACAAGCCTGGCCCGCTTCGAGCTTGCGGCCAATCCACCTTCAACCATTGGGTCGTCTTCACCCGCCGGCCGAACAAACCCACCTAATGGAATCCAGCCTAATACATATTCGGTTCCATTTCGCTCAAACAATTTGACCGCTACCGGGGGGAATCCGATACCAAATTGCAACACCCTGATACCACTCATTTTAGCGGCAATAAAATGTCCTAACTCATGTATAAGGACAATGGGGGTTAAGACGAAAATGAATCCGCCGACATACCAAAAAATATTATTCATAGTTGTGTTTCTCTATTCTGAGCGTGCAGATCGATTTGATTAGGCTATTTTTGAGAAATAATAACCCTGTTAGACATTTCCATTTCATTGAAACGTGTCCAGGGTGTGTGATTTTCTTGCACCTTTACGTCACCCGCAACCGATTAGATTACAGGTCGCTGTGATGGTGCAAATATTTGATTGCTAAATTGTATAAAGTCTGACAGTCGCATTATACGGATTCTTTCGTTAATAGATGTGTTCTCTAATTTCAAACTTATAGGAAAATCGGCTTAAATGACAAAAAAGGCTGACCCAATCGTAAAGATTGAGCCAGCCCTGCACTATTGGTTTTATTTGGTGTGATTCACGCACCCTAATGGACTGGCTAGTTGGCTAACTGTAGAGCCGCACGGGAATGGGCGATATGGAATGACTGCCAGGCTGCCCAGCTCGGGTCATGTTTGTACTCATTCGCACGGCTGATTAAGTTATCTGTAAGTAAATCGGGGTGGGAGGTTTCGATACAAGTGCTGCGGGTTGAATAATCTACGCTGTTTTCTGAACCTGATGAGACTCTTGCCCAATCGTGCCCGCTGCATTCGTTCCCGTTATCAATTCCGTTATCAAGAGTGAAGTCGGTTTCAATCTCGGCCGCAAGCAAGATTAGATCTGGCACAGCGTCGGCCGAAAGTTTGGTTAAATACTCAAGATCAAGATGGCCAATTGTTTGATAGCGTTGTAGATTTTTGCGCACAATCATCGCATCTGGATTTAGCAGGTTTAAGGTGACGACAAAGCCAAACAGGCACAAAAGCGCACCAATCGCAAAGCGGTCCGGCCGTCGCCAAAGAGTGATGACATACCAAACTAGGGCAACTCCCATCCAAACAACAAACGTATGAACGAATATCCTAAGCTGAGTAAAGCCATAGGTCCATTCATATAATGCCAACCGCTGAAACGCTGAGATAAGCATTACGATCACGAAGCCGATAATAAGTGATGAGAATAGATTAAATAGTAATTTGTCTCTTGCGTGTTTTTTAACGGTAAACCAATTCATAACCTGAATGAGTAATAGGGTTAAAACCGCAACCGCGACCAGTTCAAAAAACCCTCGGCGAGCATATTCAGCATATGATGTGTCGCCGAGATCGATGAATTGATTGCCGCCAAACAGATAGGCGAACTGGATGATGACAAAGGTTCCGAATAGCAGATCGATGAGGGCTAGGATTGTTAAAGATTCGATGGTTCCAAGAGGGAGACGGCCGCGAATCTTCTCGAGTATACGTTCTGGAATCGGCTTTGCGACAGAAGCAGGGGTACGTAGTGCATAAGCAGAGTAACCGACCGCAGCCCACCCAAAGGCAAGAATGACAAACACCGTCCAAAAAAATCTAAGAATGCCGAAATTGATATCTATATCAAATAGACGCAAGATTGTTTGAGCAAAAACAGCATCGGCCGAAACAAGTAACCCTAAAAACACCAACAGCACCGGAATGGCGAAAATTACCCCTCGCAAGACCGGGTAAATTGTGTCCCGTGCTGATAGTTGGATCGATTCAGTATTGACGCTGAGATTGTCTCGGACGATGGGCCACGGTTTGAGCAGCATATTTCCGGCCGCTCGAAATGGCAGCGTGCCAAACCCTAACAAACCCAAGCTGTGAGCTTTCCCCGTTGTCATAAATATCGCTAGCAACACAAAACAGAATATGGTCGTGAGTATGTTTAAGGCTATTAAAACCTCATTGGCCCTAATCATGACCATCACAGCACAAAAGAAAAGTGGCCCTAATAACCACAAGTTTTCCTTTTTAAGCGGCCGGTTTTCCAGCTGGCTCAGCATCCAGAAACCGGTGCTAAAGATGGCTACAAAGATGATTAAGGATATCCCCGGCCGTTTGTCATAAAAGAGCATGTTCGCCAGCCAGCCGATGAAGATTGAAAATAGAATGAGACCGCTGGGGTTTTTGAGCTTAATCATAGATTTTTCCTGAAATAGATGAGGGTCGTGGAAGCAAAAAAGGATATCAATTAGATAAACAACTGACACTGACTTATTTTTGATCAACTCGATCAGTTTTGCGATGACTTGAAAGCACACCTCAATGCACTCAGGTGCTTGTTCCAACACGCTTATGGGCAGAGTAGTAAAATATTTTAGTTGTCGTAAGACGATAGCTAGACGATTTCCCAACGGGACGCTGTTTGACTTTTGTTTATGTGATAATCTATTTCTTTTAGAGTGAAAGTAGAGTGAAAGCCGATGCGTGATTAAATGTTAGAACCTATTGAACTAAGCGAGGTGATATGAAAGTGATCAAAATTGGGCTTACCCTCTTAACTTTATTTATAGCCATGTGGCTTATTCGTCCGGCCAGCCGGACATTGGCCGACCCATCTGTTAACTCAATCGTCTCGTTGCGCCGAGTGGTAGGTGGCTTTAATCAACCCACGGCCGTGACATCAACCGGTATCGCATTAGACGATCGGCTTTTTGTGACAGAGAAAACGGGACAAATAAGGGTCGTTTCTGATGACGTGGTAAACGCAGAGCCTTTCTTGAATTTAGAAGGGCTGGTTTCACTCCAAAGCGAACGGGGCTTGTTGGGGCTAGCATTTGACCCCAACTACGCTACAAATGGCTATTTTTATATTAATTACTCAGACAATCGCTCTGCGACAACGGGAGATACGATTATCAAAAGATTTAGCGTATCGGCCGACCCTGACATTGCTAATAGCGAATCTGGGGTGACGATTCTTGAGGTTGAGCAGGATTTTAATAATCACAATGGGGGCTGGCTGGCTTTTGATCCCGATGGTCAATTGGTGATTGGGATGGGGGACGGCGGCAGTGGGGGGGACCCGAATAATCGTGCTCAAAGTAAGGATACGTTGTTGGGCAAGATGCTTCGTATCAACGTACATGGGAGTGGGCTTTCGGCCGAAAATGGGTGCGGCCGAGTGCGAAACTACACGATTCCGGCCGACAATCCTCAGCCAAATGGTGAGGATGGCTGGTGCTCAGAAATTTGGTCATACGGTTGGCGCAATCCGTGGCGATTTAGCTTTGATTCTGCCACTGGAGACATGTGGGTTGGGGATGTGGGGCAAGGTGCTTTTGAAGAAATCGATTTTGAACCGGCCGCAACCACGACGTTGTTGAATTACGGTTGGCGATGCTACGAAGGCAACTCAATCTATAACTCTGGGAACTGCACGATAGACCCAGGGCAACGGGTTGACCCCGTCACTGATTATGATCGGTCTTTAGGCACCTCTGTCACTGGCGGTTATGTGTATCGGGGGAGCGGCTTTCCCGATATGCAAGGGCATTATTTTTATGGGGATTTTGTCAGCGGCCGACTATGGTCAATCGATAAAGATGATAGTTTTGCAGTGAGTGAAATTGATAACACCCCCTATAACATTAGCTCCTTTGGCGAAGGGAGTGATGACGAACTGTATCTAGCCGATTATGGTGGGGGTGCGGTTTATCAGATGGTGTCACAGTTTGGGGCGAAGGTTGAATTAAGCGCAACTTATTTAGCCGAGGTTGATGGTGTCATTGAGTACAAGTTGACAATGACCAATTTGGGAACTGATGCATTGACAATAGTGAAAGTGGAAAATAATGTCCCGGCCGGAACAACTTATCTTTCTGGTGGAACGATGTCTGGCGGTGTCGTGACGCTAGAAATGAGTGATGTTGGCTCTTCGGAAACTGTGAGTTGGTTCGCCCGCCCTGATAGTGTGGGAACAGCTGAAAATACGATGTTTAGCGTAACCGCCCAAGAATTGAGTGGCACGATTCCCGGCCGACAAGGGGTTAATCAGACCACAATCGTAGTTGAGGAGTTGATGAAGGTTTATCTCCCCATAACGGTTCGTTAGACTGTTTAAATCATGCACCGGTGGTTCGACGGGCACCCTTTATGGGTGCCCATCCAATATCGCTATGCTATAAAAGGATAAATTTATTCCCCTTTTGCTGAAACAAGAGACGGATTAGCACTTTCAAACGCTTGAACGTCACGTGTGTTCTTTTGCACAACCACGGCCGCAAACATGCTCAAAATAAAAGACACCCCATAAAACCCTTTTTCACTCAAAAGCAACTCCGCATTCCACAAGCCAATAACAAGCATAACAATGGCAATCAGTGTCGCAAACCAGCTAAGGCCATAATAAATCGTTGTGACCGGAATATTTTCTAAACTATCCCGGACGCTTTTTTGCACAGAAATTGCGCCAAAAA
This sequence comes from Cellvibrionaceae bacterium, assembly GCA_047638855.1. Lineage (GTDB taxonomy): Bacteria > Chloroflexota > Anaerolineae > Promineifilales > Promineifilaceae > WTJY01. The sequence continues at coordinate 9,468 of JBLIMP010000118.1, forward strand.
GCCCAAACAACAAAACAATAAAGTAGAACCCTTTTTCACTTAGAAGCATTTCTGCATTCCATAAACCTGTGACAAAGGCCAGTATCCCTATTCCCAAAGCCAGCCACGCCGACATCACAAAGGCACTTGAAGGTTGTTGATTCATCAGTTTTATCTCCTTATATTTCACGATATTTCACGTTTTTAGGTAACTATTCAGCAGGTGGGATTTTTCGCTGTAGGGGGGCGACGCCGTCGGAATGGACCTTGAGTTTTTCGAGCGAAATGACACACCGACGGCGTCGGCCCCTACGAGGTGCTGAATAATTACGTTTTTAGTAAAATTAACACCACAGGATTTATCGTGGTGCTAATATTAGATTGACTTGTGTTACTTTGACGTGACACCACCACACTTTTTCGATACGTTTGAACCCTGCTCATATGCGCTTGAAGCAACTAAAGCATACTGATATTTTAGCAAGTTGAACCGGTTAATTCGTGGAGCCATACTCCGTATATGCGGAGTCACCCTAAACAATTACCGTATCTATTCAGCACCTGCTGGTAGTAATGGCTTTAGCCATTTTTAGGGTGCTAAACAATTACCAATTACCAATTACCAATTATCAATGATTTCTACTCATCTCAGCAAAAACATTCTGCAAAGCTTAGGCCTAACCAAGCAGCCTGCAAACATAGACTTCCTTGATCAGATTTTACACGCCTATACTCGATCTATCCCTTGGGAAAGTGCCACACGCAATGTGAAACGCGTGCAGGTTGAATCTGCAAACCAAGATGTGCAACAGTGTCCACGTTGGCCTGAAGAATTTTGGGCGTTGGCTTTGGAAGATGGAACAGGTGGGACTTGCTTTGAGACGAATCTCTCCGTATTCGCCTTTTTGAATACGCTTGGATACAACGGCTACCTGACAATCAACAATATGACCGAGTCTATTGGATGCCACACCGCTATTGTGGTTTTGATCGATGGGGAAAAATGGCTATTTGATGCGGGCTACCCACTTGAGTGTGTTGTTCCCCTTAGTGCTAGTCAGCCAACCTATAAAAGAGGGAAGTTCCTTGATTTTCAAGCAACACCTCAAGGGGATGGAACCTATGAAATCACTCGATTGCGCCATCCCAAACCGTATGTTTTCACCTTAATCGATACCCCTGTATCGGTAGAAGATTATAAGCAAGCAACTGCCAACGATTATCGGCCGGAAGGCAATTTCAATGAAAGCCTTGTCATTAATAAGACGGTTGATGAACAGTTGATACGGTTTAGTACGCGCACGGCAGACGTTCTGTTTGAGTCATTTACGGCCGATCCCGAAGGAGGGATGGCGGTGCGTCAAGTTTTCTCAGTAGAAGAGGATCTTGCTCAGCAGTTGGCCAATATTTTCAAAATGCCTATATCGACATTGAGTCATGCCCTTGAAATTGTTCAAAGCAGGTCTTAGACGAGTTTGAGCTTCCTCAAAGGTCAATACACCATTTCGCTCAATTAAGAACACGGTGGCAATTAAAGATTGCAGTATGCAAAGTGTTTCCATTTAGATCTGTGCTAGGAGTCAGCCCCAAACTATCCGTCTGGATACCTACATTCTTTCGCTTTATGCTCATTCATCCATGCGTCTAGCCAGTGCCAAACCGCGTGAAAACCTGATTGCAATGGCAAATAAGTACCAAGGGGCTATCTCAACCCCATTTTGGGCTTAGTCTACTGAGTCCCCAACAAAAATTAGACGATACAATCGCTCACTAATGGAAAAAGCGAGCAGCTTACAGCAGCTTACAGCAGCCTCCATCACATTCCCTTCATCTCCTTACTTTTAATTAAGTACGACACACCCGGTAAAACTAAAACAATGACCCTCTCTTCCAAAAAAACCTATACCCTTTTGGGGACCCTGCTTCTCCCTCTTTTATTTGCTTTCACTTTTGTCTGGTCGCTTCCGGCCGAAGCTTCCCCTGCGGCCGAGCGGTTGGCCATTGTTCCGGCGGCCGTGCCTGTTGGCAATACCGACAGTTACACGATGACGGAAGATACCGTCTTGGTGACGGGGGATGCACCGGCCGATTACAGTGCATATTGGCGTTTTGATGGTGACCTCACGGACGCTTCGGACAATGGGCATGATGGGGGTGCTAATGGAGGAGCGGGCTTTAGCTCAGGTTCAGTTACGGGTCAAGCGGGCCAGTCTTTGTTGCTCGATGGAGTAAATGATTGGGTTGGCCCTATCGATGGTGTTGATTTTGCTCAAGGTGACTATACGGTTGCGACGTGGATGAAGACGAGCGTCACGGCCAGTCAGTCGATTTTTGCTGGGACAGATCCAGATACGGACGGTCATGGTCTACTTTTAGAAGTGAATTCAAATGGCACACTGCGCTATCTACACCGGATGCCCTCTAATACTGGTGGCACGAATAAGAATTCGCTAACTTTTGTCTCGGATGGAGCCTGGCATCATATTGCCGCTGTAAAAGAGGGAAGCGTTATGCGCCTGTATATCGATGGCTCAGAGGAGATCCCCAACACTGTTATCACCGATACTAGCACATTCGACCATGCTATGAATATCGCTATCGGCCGTTTGGGATCAACCCAGTCTGGCCGTTACTTTAATGGGAACATCGATGATATGCGTCTCTATGCTCGTGCTTTGACGGTGACTGAAGTTACCGCAATTATGCAAAGTGCTGGAGTTATAGCGAATGGGGTGTTGACCAATGATAGTGACGGGGATGGCGATACATTAACGGCCGTTTTGCAAACCGCACCACTCACCGGCATGCTTGCCTTAGGCTCAGATGGCAACTTTGTGTATACACCTACACTTAACTATAACGGGGTAGTCACCTACACCTATGTTGTCAGTGATGGGACCAATCTGAGTAGCCCCACGACTGTCACCATTAACGTGACACCCGTCAACGATGCCCCCATTACTGTTGCCGACCACTACACAACAACCGAAGATACCCCTTTGACCGTCGCTATGCCTGGCGTCCTTAGCAATGATCCGGCCGACATTGATGGGGACCCAGTTACGGCCATTTTGCAAACGCCACCGGCCATAGGACTGCTTGATCTTAACTTAAATGGCTCTTTCATCTACACGCCTACCTTGAACTATTTTGGGGTAGTCACCTTTACCTATGCGGTTAGTGATGGGATAGATGTTAGCAATACGGCAGTTGTCACAATCACCATGACCCCGGTTGATGATGCCCCAGTAGCCATTGACGACAGCTACATCACCAGCCACACCCTATTTGTGACAGTGAACTCCGGTGTCTTACTAAACGATATTAATGTAGATAATGACCCGCTCACTGCTACCATCCAAACATTACCCCCCCTTGGCAATTTAGATTTTAACCCAAATGGATCGTTTATTTACACCCCCACGCTGAACTTCAATGGGGTGGTCACGTTTACCTACGTGTTCAGTGATGGCGTCGCTGTCAGCAATGTGGCGGTGGTTACTATGACGGTGACACCCTTTATTCGTGTTGATCATCAATCAACCGCCCTTGCGCCCGATGGGAGCAGCTGGGCTAACGCCTATCCTGACCTGCAAACAGCATTGAACATTGCTCCAGCCGGTGCTGAGATTTGGGTTGCCAGTGGGGT
>JBLIMP010000119.1:0-12916 GCA_047638855.1 Cellvibrionaceae bacterium
ATTGAGTAAAGAGTTTAGCGCCCCACGAAAGTGGGGCGTTTTTGTTTTAGGGTAAAATATGTAGCTGACTAGAGGAAAGGTTGAACTTTATGATTCGAGAAGCAGACCAAAAAGATTGGGTTGAACTGATGCGATTATATCGGCAGTTGAATTCTGATGAGGCTGTGTTTGCTGATGGCCGGGATCGGGCTGTTTTTGAGCAAATTCTTGGGCAAGATGGTTTGTTTCTTTTTGTGCTAGAGTCGGCCGGAAAGCTTGTTTCAACCTGCTATTTGAACGTAATCCCTAATTTAACTCGTTCTGCGATGCCATATGCTGTGATTGAAAACGTGGTGACGTATGAGGCTAGGCGCGGCAGAGGATTTGGCAAACGAGTGATTGAGCATGCGGTGTTACAAGCATGGGCGCTGGGGTGTTATAAGGTGATGTTGATGACAGGCTCAAAGGAAGAATCGACCCATGCGTTTTATCGATCTTGTGGTTTTTCTGCTAAAGAGAAGCAGGCGTATGTGATTAGGCAGCCATAAAACTAATGCTTCATCTCCGTGAAATAGCACTCAAACCGATTCCGGCCGAACTTGACCATACGTTCCCGTTCAGCGTTCCGGCCTTGCAATCGCTCAACTCAATCGAGCTAAAAGCTCCAGTCACTTTTTTTGTGGGGGAAAATGGCTCTGGCAAATCGACGCTGCTCGAAGGGCTGGCATGTGCGGTTGATATTCCGGCCGTGGGTGGTGAGCCTTTATGCAGCGACTCGACATTAGATGCAGTCCGGCCGTTGGCCGATTATTTAAAATTGTCATGGACGGCACGCAATCGGAATGGTTTCTTTTTGAGGGCCGAAGACTTTTTCGGCTTTGCGAAACGTATCCAGCGATTAGAAGCTGGTCTCAAAGTAGATGAAGCGCGAATCAAAGAGGAGTATGCTGAAAGCGGCCGAACAGATTACGCGCGCAGCTTGAATCTACAAAGAGTTGAGTGCATTAAAAAGACGATATGGAGAAGGGCTAGATAGTCAGTCTCACGGGGAGAGTTTTCTAACATTGTTCCAGAATCGGTTTGTGCCGAATGGCATTTATCTGCTCGATGAGCCGGAAGCACCGTTATCCCCAATCCGACAATTGGGCTTTTTATCATTGCTAAAAGAGATGGTAGAAACGCAAAACGCCCAATTTATTATCGCGACCCATTCGCCGATCTTAATGGCTTATCCAAGGGCACAGATTTTGAGTTTTGATGAGGGGCAAGTGCAGGCAGTAGACTGGGATAGTTTGGAACATGTGACGCTGACACGGGACTTTTTAAATAACCCTGAGACGTTTTTGCGGTATATGTAGGAAAAAAGGCTAGAGGCTAACTGATAACTTTGCCGTGAGTAACACGATTTTCCAATTGTTCGAAAGGATGATGCGTGAACATCAGTGTGTTACCCACGGCAAAGGGGGTTTTTGAAACGTATTCAAAAAAATTAAAATTTAGGCGGGAGCGGTAGAAAATAACGACTCCAAAACCAGCTCCAATAGCCTAATGTTGATAGCCCAACCAGTGCAAAAAGCGTTGTTTGCCATTCGTTTTTGGGTGCTACAATGATTTTAGATTGGAGTACTAAACCACCACGGTTCAATTCAAGGGACATTTCTCCGATAGTCGCAAACAACACCATCGTTACAAACATTATGCTGAGAAATGTAAGCCATCCATAGATGATAAAACCGGTTCGAGGATCGTCTCTATTCATTGTTCGTTGTGTTTAAAAGTGGGGTGCAGAGATAACCAGTCACAATTATCTCTGCACCTAGGGTCCAACCTACCGCTGCATACAATAAGTTAGCTTCAGGAATCAATTATAGGTCGCTTGGCTGTTTTTCGGCCGGAAGCGGCTCATCGGGCCAGTCGGCCGGTTGTTGAGCTACGGTTCCCGATCTCATTTCTAGCCAGCCTGTCAACAACAGGCCCAGCCCAACGAAGAGTGGAATAAGCCCTGCGATCATCCACGGGCCGTCACCAAGAAACGATAATCCAAGGGTTAAACCAAGACCTACGGCCGCAGTATTAATCCCCTTTTTTATAGATTTGGTTGGGGCGGTTGTACTCGTTAACTGATAAGGCGGGTACATCCCTTGCCGGGCATAACGCATAATTTCACGATGTTTAAAAAAGCGAGTGACTACCGACGCACCGGCCGCTACTATAAACATGACCATAAACGGAATTGTAATTTCTTCCATACCTTCACCTCTCGAGTCTAAGCATGTCCTTTCTAAAGCTGTAAAAGCTTTGGAAAAGAGCAAATTGTTTTTTTTTGACAGCCACACTCGTTTAGACAGTGGGTTTCAGAAAAAGTTTCACCAATTTTGAAAAGGGGCAAGAGGCAGGAAGCAAGGGGCAATGCCGTATTGCTCCATAGCTCGTGGTTTGAAATGCTTTTCAGGCTGATAGTGAAGCATACTGATAGCTGAAACGTTGATTAGCTAAAACTCGTGAAACTTTTTTGGAAAAATCTGATCTAATAGAATGAACAGTTCAGTTTTAACCGGAACCTCAGTTATATGACTTCAGAATCTAATTTGGTGAAGCGAGCAAAAGCGGGTGACACACGAGCGTTTGAAGCGCTTGTGAATCAACATGCGCGCTACGTATATACATTGACGAATCGCTTACTACCAAATGCGCAAGAAGCTGAAGATTTAGCGCAAGAGACGTTTATTCGCGCTTGGCGTAGCTTAGGCACATTCCGCGGAGACTCGCAGTTTCGAACGTGGCTTTATCGCATTGCCACCAACTTATGCTACAACCGGCTTCCGAGTTTGAAACAAGAGTTGGCGGCTCTCGACCCGGATGATGATGTGATGTCCGGAATGATTCCTGATAAGAATCCCCGAGCTGAACAGCAGGTAATGCGAGCAGAGCAACAGACTGAATTAAAAGATGTGATTGATACGTTGCCAGAGAGTTACCGATTGTTGGTTATTCTGCGGCATGTACATGATTTAAGTTATGCAGAAATCGCTCAGATAACGGATTTGCCACTTGGGACGGTTAAAACTGGTATTTTTAGGGCTAGGAAAATGTTGAAAGAGCGTTTAGAATCTGTATGGGGTCAATCTGACCAAGTTGAATCCCAGAAGCTAGCTTGAAAAGTGGCTTATAATTGATTTGTTTTGGATTGTTGATCCAAATCGACCGGTAAAAGATAATGTCTGATTTTAAAATGGAACACGATGAATTAGAGATCCAATTGGACTCGATGCTAGACCAACTGGGGCCAGATGCACTTCCGGCCGGGTTTACCGCCCGCACAATGGCGTTTATTCAGCCTAGTGCGGCAGTGGTAACCGAACCGTTTCGTTTGCAATGGAGTGATTTTGTCCCTGCGATTGTTGCATCTTTCGTTGGCACCGTCCTTTTATTTGTAGGGTTGGGTTTAACCGGTACCTACTCGTTGCTTGAATGGGTTCAGGTTGATGCCCTATTCGGGTCAACCAACGATATTCAACTGGCGACAATATTTGCCGTAGTCGGGCTTTTGGTTGCTGCGATTCCGCTCCTGCCGAGCAATATTCGCTCCCGAAACAATACGTGGCTATTGGCTTTGGGCTAATCGTTCATTTGTATGACTCAAGCTCTTCAACAAGCGATTAATCGCACCTTATTAGATGCGATCCCAAAAATGAAAGAGGGGGCCGCAACAGTCCAATCTATTCATGAAAAATTTAATGCCTTAAATTTGATGTTTGAACCTGCATCCCCTGAGCCATTGCCAGCATGGCAATATCGTCAAACTGTTTTGCAAAACAGCTTGGCCGGACCTTTGGCTGATCTTGCGCAAATAATAGACGCTTATTGGGAGTGTACTGACTGGTTTCGCAATCCTAACTACATCCATGACAAAAGCTTAGGTCGGTTTCGGAACGGGTATGGATACAACCAGTATGTTGGCGATTCGGGGATGGTTAAAAGCAGTGAAATCGCCATTGGAATCATGCTGATTAGCCCTGACTGTGTTTACCCGGCGCATGATCATCTGGCCGAGGAGATCTACATCCCTATTTCCGGCCGGGCAGAATGGTGGACGGCCGAAAATGATTGGCAGATTCGCGAGCCGGGCACCCCTATCTTTCACCGATCATGGCTACCGCATGCCACACGTACGTTGAAGGAGCCGTTGTTGGCACTTTATGGTTGGTTGGGTGATAGTGCTAAGCATGCCACAATCTCAGCTTAGTTCATGTGTTGATGAGAGTAAAACCCCTGTAAAATAGAGCAATTTATCCAACAGATGGCTGCATAAGTTCAGATTACGTTTCTAAAATCTGTGTTTTCTGCGTAATCTGTGGGTGGCTACAGTTTATGTCAGGTAGCTAGTTCAATATCAAAACCGGAATACTCGTGTCTTGAAGCAGATCAATAATATGCAAATGAGTACTTGCGGTAAGACGGCTCCAAACCGATCGACGCATGCTGGCGATAATGAGTTGCGAATTGCATCGGCCGGTTGCTTCTAGAATTTCGGCCGGCGTGTCTACATGTTTTGCTTCAAACTCTGCTGTAGCTCCATGTTGAGCAATATAGGCGCTCACATCATCAATTAGCTCATTTCGCCGAGACGGATCTCCCCCAATCCCAACAGTTAGCGTCATTCCCCATTCAATCGCTAACCAAACCGCTACAAATAGCGCTTGCTGATCTTTCTGATTGCCAGTGTAAACAAGAAACCCTCTCTCAAGAGCATATGGCGAATCGGTGACCGCCAGCACCGGCCGGGCTGAATTAATTAACAGGTCACGCCAATGTTGTCGCCATTGATCATCAAATATTTTTTGCTTACCTGTATTATAAATCGGTGCAACAATCAAGTTATTCCAACGAGCACGCTCCAAAGCGGATGTACTCCAATCATCCACATCGGCCGCCAATCGCCCGGTTACTCCAGCTTCAGATATTACCCAATCGTATAGTTTTTGAATCGCGACAGGTACAACATCACGGTTCCCATTAACATCGGCCGATGTGTATATCGCCCGAATCGTAGAATTTTCGTGTTTAGCAATTTCAACCGCTTGTCCCAGCATCGTCTGGTTATCAATTTCTGGACCTAATACCACCAAAATATCTGCAACAAGCTGTTGTCTGGTTGGAAAAACATCTTGCCCTTCTTGTACATCACTACCAAAACCTGGCCAACCACCCGTAAATTCAAACACACGGTCTGTAATCGATGTTTGCTGAGGCACCTTTGCCAATGATTGAACGGCCGCTTCTGTTGATAAATCCCACCCAACCGCTGTTTCCAACTCTTGCCGGTGGTCGGCCAGCCAAACATAAAAATCTGTTTCAGTTCGATCTGGAAAAGCATCAAGAATCCCTCGACGCCGAATAAGCCGAATTACATTCAGGTAGACCTTATCGTACCAATGGGCAACCGCCTCTGGCCAGCCAACTGTTCGCTCCTGATCGATGCCCATAAAGTATTGATGGGTGCGAATGTGGTCGAGCATAATCGGGTATTTACCGGGTTCGGTGACCCGAATATTTGATTCCGGCCGAAGCTCGTCTAACTGCGTTTCCTCAAGAAATTCAACCTGCTGACCGGCTAAAACCAAATCATTGGCATCCATATCGGGCGTAAATGACACCCGGGTTGAGATTTCGGTTACCCATGCTTCTATAGTCGGCATATCAAGACCACGAGCGATGGATACTCGATGATTGCCGTCTTTTACAAAATAGGCTTCATCAATTTTATAAAGCTCGACAGGCGGCAGCCCCTGCCCACGTTCGGCCGCCATACTCACCCCTGCCCAGCGGTGCGCATCACTTTCATGACGGGGCATAAAGCTATGGGTAAAGTCTTTATAACGCCCCATGCTACCCACAATCGCTTTGAGTGGAACCTCTTGCAACCCTTTATCCGATTGGTTTATGGCATGCATCGCACGGCGAACTTCTTCATAAGAGAACAGATCAGCCGACCGGCCGGTTAGCCGAGCCAAAAACAATTCTATTGTCCCTTTTCGGCGGGCGCGTTGAAAGTCATTGATAGCTGATGAAAGATTATTATTCATGGCTTCAGAGTAACAGAAGACATCAAAATGGTCATCTACCACAACCACCAAATCTTGATTACGATTACTGGAGAAATTGACAAAAGCGGTTATAGGCCAACCCCGAAAAATAATTATCTAGCAAACTAGCTCCGGGGGAATTGGCTGTGTCAATCAAGTTGACGAGGTGAGGTGATTTTGTTGATGCAATTGCATGTTTTATTCTCGGAAATTGCCATATAGGACAAATACTACTTGAAAACAGATGCTTTCAAGAACCGCCATAATAGGTTTGACACGTCACCTTGCATCTTGAATTGGTTACGATAACATCCTAAAAAACTTCAAGGAGTAAGTAAAATGGCTAATTTTTTTAATCGCTTAAAAGAAAGCAAACCGGTGATCATCGACGGTGGAACAGGTACGGAAATGGAAAAACGTGGGGCCAAAATGGAAGAAGAAGGATGGAGTGCCAGTTGTACGTTAACAGCTCCCGATCTTTTACGCGGCATCCATGAGGATTACATCAAAGCAGGTGCGGAGGTGATTATCACCAATACCTTCTCAACCGCAAAGCACGTTCTCGAAGATTGCGGTTTAGGACACCAATTTGAAGAGATGAATGCGGCCGCAGCCCGATTGGCACGCGACGCACGGGATAATGCAGCAATACGTCCCACTTGGGTAGCCGGATCGATTGCAACGGTGTCATTTAAGGGTAAGCCGCTTTCTTCAAAGGTATTGAGAAACAACCTTGATCGTCAAGCCGAAATTTTGGCAGAGGGTGGGGTTGATTTCTTTTTTCTGGAGATGATGTCGGACACTGAGAAAACCCAGATCGCCTATGAAGCGGGGTCCAAAACCGGTTTACCCGTCATCGTCGGGTTTTGTACACATACGGCCGCAAATGGGGAAATTAAGCTAGGCATGAGCGAACAGCGAGGGCCACGCGAACTCTTAATCGATGCGGTACAAGCGCTACCCACTGATGTGCCTATGGTGACCATCATGCATTCCCTCACGAAGGATGTGCCCGCCTCGCTTGATATTATTCATGCAAATTATGGTGGCCCAACCGGTGTTTATGCACATTGGGGTGAGTTTGTCATGCCGAACTGGCAGCTTAGCGACATGATTTCGGCCGAAGCCTATGCAAATGAGGCTCAAAAATGGGTTGATGCAGGCACACGAATGCTGGGTGGATGTTGTGGTATCGGCCCTGAACACATCCAGGAATTAACGCGTCGGTTTGGGTAAAGCACAACCACCTGATACCGATAGTGTAGCCAAGTGGTCGTCTATTCAAACTTATTCAGTTTAGATTACAGTTTTGACTCCAACTCTGACTTCCAAGGTTCCGGCCGGATTTCTCCTTCCAGCACACCGGCCCGAATCAACTTTGTCTCAAGCTCATACTCTGTCCCCTGCATACCTTGCGCCAAATGCGGGTAAACAAGCCACACAACCCCAGTCCCAAACAACGCCCCGGTGCCCGCCCGAATAAGCGGTGTACTTTCCCGCACATAAAACAACGTCTGCAAAAAGCCGATCTGGGTAAAGTCGAAGAAGTAGCCGAAAAGCTGGCTAAAACCGTCCCAACCGATAGGAACCAGAAAGAAAACGACAAAGACGATAAATCTCATCGCTTTGACTTCACGCTGTTTACGAATAACGGCATAGATAATTCCCATTAGAAAAATCATGAAATAGATGGCGATATCTCGCTCGCACAACGCCATCTTATACCCCATTTGGGCGTTGCCCAAGAAGCCACGTGCGGCCGAAAAGAACTCGAAAAAGTTGTCTAAATCAGCTCCCGCAAACTCTGGCAATGATGCCGCGTAATTCTGGAGCGGGGTAAAGCTGGTTCCGGCTATCTGGCTAGGGTAAGCGATCTGTTCGCCAAACAAAAAGAAGGATCGGGATGCAGACTGATGGCACATGGGGGAATAGATGGCGTAAATCGTCCTCGCAAACCCTGATAACCCTAATCTCATCAATACGGGGGCCAAGATCGGCAACCCGACATATATCCCTACCATTGTGTTTAAGTAGAACAACCAATATTTGGCGATACTTAATATGATTTTATCAATACGAATCACCAAGTTGCGTGTGCGGCCGGTTACTTTTTTCTTTTCACTCTTACTTTCGGGAGGATTATTTTGTGCCATGCGCTCAAGTTTAGCAAGACCAGTCTGGTTTGGAAAACCAGACTGGTCTTGCTGGGTTTAATTGTTGCTTAATCTAATTTTCCAACCATCTTGGCTGGCACAACCGCTTCATCAAATTCAGCTTCAGATAGGTAACCGAGAGCCAATGTGGCTTCCTTGAGCGTAGTCCCTTCAGTGTGAGCTTTATTGGCGATTTCGGCCGCTTTGTAATAGCCAATCTTTGTATTCAAGGCTGTGACTAACATCAAGCTGCGACTCACCAACTCAGCAATACGAGCGTCATTAGGCATAATGCCAACCGCACAGTTGTCGTTAAAGCTCTGGCATGCATCGCCAATGAGTTGGGCCGACATGAGGACATTAAACGCCATCACCGGCTTAAAAACGTTGAGCTGGAACTGACCGTGTGTGCCAGCGACGGTTACAGCCACATCGTTGCCGATCACTTGGGCGCACACCATCGTCATCGCTTCACACTGGGTTGGGTTGACTTTGCCTGGCATAATCGAACTACCTGGTTCGTTGGCTGGCAACTCAATCTCTCCAATGCCGGTGCGGGGGCCACTGGCCAAAAGCCGTATATTGTTGGCGATGTGCATCAAACTAACGGCCGCCCGTTTGAGGGCGCCGCTGACTTCAACCATTGCATCGTGGGCCGATAGTGCCTCAAATTTATTTGGGGCGGTCACAAACGGATGACCGGTTAGCTCAGCGATTTGTGCGGCAACCGTTTCAGAATACCCTTCTGGGGTGTTTAAGCCGGTACCGACGGCCGTACCGCCTAAGGCCAATTCAGCCACACGAGCCAAACTATTGCGTAAAGCCGTCATCCCATTATCAAGCTGCACAACATAGCCGCTAAACTCTTGACCCAACGTAAGCGGGGTCGCATCCATCAAATGGGTCCGGCCGGTTTTGACCACCTGCATAAAGGTCAATGATTTTGCTGCCAACGTATCACGCAGTAGCTGCATTTTTGGCAATGTTTCTTCAGCGATTTTGATGTAGGTAGCAATATGCATTCCGGTTGGGAATGTATCGTTTGACGATTGGCTTTTATTGACATCATCGTTCGCTTTTACTTTTTTGTCGGTGCGAAAGTCGGCCCCTAAAATTTCGCTGGCCCGGTTGGCAACCACCTCGTTGACGTTCATGTTGCTTTGGGTGCCAGACCCGGTTTGCCACACAACCAGCGGGAACTGATCGTCGAGCTTGCCTGCTAAAATTTCGTCACACGCTTGGCCGATGGCGGCCGCTTTTTCGGCCGAGAATCCAGCTAGCTTTTGGTTGGTGAGGGCGGCCGCTTTTTTCAAAATAGCAAACGCCTGCACAATTTCAATCGGCATTTTTTGTCCGCCGATTTTAAAATTTTCTATACTGCGCTGGGTTTGAGCACCCCAATATTTATCATCGGGGACCTGTACTTCCCCCATCGTATCTTTTTCGATTCTAAAACTCATGATTGCATCCTTGTTTAATTTTATGTAAGCAGATTCTATGACCCAATTATAGTGATTCTAGTTACGCTAAAGCCAAACCCACCATTTATTCTTTAATAGTCTGATAAAAAGCGGCCGAGCATGTCCAGATTATGGGAACAGCTAAAGATAATGCGACGGCCGGAACCGGTGGTAATGGGGTTTCAAGTAGCTCAAATAATATTATGGTAGCCGGTTAGCAAAACCATGGTTGAACTTGGTAAAATACCCAAATCGGGTGAGGGCCATACCGTAAATCGCCACATTAAATAACCTAAACACATTGAAAGGTTGCAACCTGCAACCTCCGTAAGGAGAAATATGGGACTCAAAGCAGATAATTGGATACGTAAAATGGCTAAAGAACAGGGAATGATCGAGCCATTTATTGAAAATCAAGTTCGGAAAGATGTCATTTCTTACGGGGTTTCATCTTATGGCTATGATGTACGTGTCACTGATGAATTTAAAATTTTCACCAATGTTCATTCGGCCATAGTTGATCCGAAAAACTTCGTTCCAGAGTCATTTTTTGATTTTAAAGGGGAGGTTTGCATCATTCCGCCCAACTCATTTGTGTTGGCACGCACTGTCGAATATTTTCGCATCCCTCGCAATGTATTAACAATGTGTATTGGCAAAAGCACCTACGCCCGTTGTGGCCTAATCGTTAATGTCACCCCGTTTGAGCCAGAATGGGAAGGGTATGTCACTCTCGAAATTTCAAACACAACGCCTCTTCCGGCTAAAATTTATGCCAATGAAGGCATCGCCCAGGTTCTCTTTTTTGAGGGGGATGAGCAGTGTGATACGACTTATGCAGATCGCAAAGGTAAGTACCAAGGGCAAACTGAAATCGTGTTGCCAAGAATTTAGCTAGATATTAGATATTGAATGTTAGATAGTTGCGCCTAACTACTATCTAACATCTTCTTCAAATGACTGAACGCGAAATATACAATCCCCCTGGCGGTCCCCCCCGCATCCCCGGCCCTAATCATGCAATCTACCCCGCTATGGGCGAAGCCAACATCATGCAAATGTTGGTTGATGTTTATATTAAATTAGGTCAGTCAAAAATCGCCTACATGTTTCCAAAAGACCCTGATGAGCTGATGCTGGCAGCTCGTAAATCAGGTCTCTTCTTTGTCGGCCTGTGCGGTGGCCCGCCACTCTATCATCAGCTCATCGGCCCTCCGATGTTACGCGCTCGCCATCTCCCTTTTGTCATTGATGAGGCGGGGCGCCAAGAATGGCTGGCTTGTTTTGATGGTGTATTAGATTCGGCCGTAGAGAAGTATGATTTCCCGGTCGAACATCTGGACCAGTTTCGGGCATTTCTACACGGCTTTTCAACCTGGATGGTTAACCGGGCCGACTCGGTATAATCCCCAAACCATAGGCCGCAGAATGTGGGGGCCGCTTCATATCATCTTTTAAGCTGTATAGATAGATGGTATAGAACAATGATGCACGGCCAAAAATCCCATGTCTTTATTTCTCCAAATCTCCAGAAAAAACAACCTCGCAATTTATCGCCAAGTAGCCGAGCAGATTCGAGCACAAATTCATACCGGTCGCTTGCCGTCAGGTACACGACTACCAACGGTACGCTCACTATCGGCCGAACTAGGCGTCACCCCGCTAACCGTACATAGCGCTTATAACGAGCTTCAAGCAGATGGACTCATCGAAAGCATTGTCGGCCGAGGGACCTATGTGAGCCAAGAGGCTGAACTTAACGCCATGCCGGTTGATATGGGACAACCATTTCATCCTGACAATATTTTAGGCGACATTTTACACATCATGCACGCGCGACAGGTGCGTTCGATGGCAGTCGCCATCCCCGACCCTGATTTGGCGCCAGTTGATGAAATTTGGAGTAGAGTCAATCAACTGCGTGATGAGTGGCACGATCTTTCCGGATACGGTTCTATCGAAGGGGACGGCAAATTGCGGGCCGCTTTAACGATGTGGCTTGAAGAGCGGGGCATTCAGGCGGCCCCATCTCGTTTGCTCGTGACCAACGGAGCGATGCAGGCACTTAATATCGTGACCCGTTCCTTAACCCAACCGGGCGATATGGTACTCACAGAAGAACCGACGTTTCTTGGCTTTCGACATCTTTTAAAAACACAAAAACTCCGCCCGTTAACCGTCGAATTGGAGCCTGATGGGCCTAATCTTGTCCAACTTGAACAGCTTTTAAAAACACACCAACCCCGTTTCTACTACACGCTGCCGGCTTTTCATAACCCAACTGGTATTTCATTTTCGGCCGAAAAGCGAGCGGCCATCGTTGAACTCACCCGCAAATATGAAACAATTGTGGTTGAAGATGATGTCTACAGCGATCTTTATTATGGAAAAACGCGGATATCCCCTATGGCCGCCTGTGAGCAGAGCAACCATGTCATTTATCTGGGTGGTTTCTCTAAAAGTGTCATGTCCGGCTTGCGTATGGGCTTTATCCATGCGTCCCCGCAACTTATGCGTAAATTTGTGGCAATGCGCCGGGTGTCAGACTTGAGTGGCTCGCCCATGCTACAACGGTTACTGGCTGAGTTTTTGAACGATGGGGGGTTTAAACGGCATATGCGCAGAGTCCGCCCTATTTACAAACAACGGCGAGACGGGATGCAGGATGGACTTGTGCGATTTATGCCCAGTTTTGTAAATTGGCAAAAACCGCCGGGCGGTTACTGCTATTGGCTCGATATGCCCCGTATTTTTGCCCCTGGCGCACTATATCGCATGGCACTTGAAAATGGAATTGGCATTGCGGCCGGTGAAGCGTTTTTTCTCAAAAACTCTGAACGAGAGTTTTTCCGGCTGAGTTTTGGTAATTTGACGACAGAGGCCCAACAAGCGGGTATTGAGCAATTAGGGCGAATGATTCGTGAACAGGCAGATAAACGGCCGGGTGCGGATGGACGTTTGCGCGAGATTGCATTGGGGAGATGAGCCTCGTTCTTAATTCTTAATTCTCCATTGCCCATTGGCAATTTTAATGGTCAATGGGCAATGGAGAATTAAGAATGGTTAATGGGTGCAATGCCCTCTGAAAAAGCTATGGAAATTTTATTAGCACTTTTACCAGGAGCAACTTACGCATTTGTGAGTTCTATCACCCCTGGCCCCAATAACATTATGCTAACCGCATCTGGTATCACTTTTGGCTTTAAACGAACAGTGCCACATATTTTGGGCATTCCAT
>JBLIMP010000120.1:0-12700 GCA_047638855.1 Cellvibrionaceae bacterium
AAGCAAGATGGAAAAGCATAATTAAACGAATATCAAAACGATGAGCAGATGACGGCCGTAGCGTCACAAACGAAAAAGGGGTTAGACGGTTTAAAACCGGTCTAACCCCTTTGTAATTAAGTGTAGGCTCCCTTGAATCTTTAGTGATCTTGAATCGTTTTCCCTTCAAGTTCAAGATAAGCGAGGGTAAACGCTGAGGATCGAAAACTAACAAAAACCGCATTGACCAGCGAACCGATGATAATCATCAGGAAGATGCCGACCCCAAGAAAGGCAAAAGCCCCTCCACTGGGGACGTCGCCATTCATAAAGGCGGCAATAACAGGCCAGCCTGTGCCAAGCAAAATCGGTACCGCTGCAATGGCAGAAACGATTCCTACAACAAAACCCATCACAGTAAATAACAAAGCTAAAATCAAAATGTCACTTGTTTTTTCTTTTAGCAATTCCCAGCCATATTTTAACGATTCCATCGCATCCATCCCTTTAAAAACGATGCCCCGCTGGGCAATTGGATAGACTAGGCTAGTGATCAGCCCGTAAGGAACCAGCAGACACATTAAGCAAACAATGGGGATAGCGATTAGGCTGATAGCTGGGCTAATCTCACTTCCGCCATTGATCAGCGGAACCAGACCAATTCCAGCGACAACAAATGCTAAAAAGACAACGAGCAAAGGCAAGATAAACAAAATGAGGCTAACCATGAAAAATTTCATCATGAACGGCCGACCGTCTGAAAATGCCTTTTTGAAATTTGTTTTAACACCTGATTCAAGGTCAGCTACCGCTTGGATCATGCCTGCTTCGGCAATAAGACGCACAAACCACAGCACGATTTTGATGATGATCAAAATACAAGCTACCGCCATAACCGCCCCAATGATGCTGGTTACCATCGCGCCTATGTTCGTTGGGTCAAAACCTAGCTGATCTCCAAATTCTTTAAAAGCTTCTTCGATGTCTCCACCGCTACCGCTACCTATACCTGTCGGATTGAAGTTGCCAGATGAACCGGAATTAAAGCTGCCACCTCCACTGCTGCCCCCTAAGGCAGCTAAGAAGCCTAAAACATATAAAAACTTATTGTTCCAAGTATGCAGAAACCCACGTTTGAAAATATTGCCGAAATCCATTGTTACTCCGTGATTTGTAGATGCGATAGGGATCAGAGATGGGGATTCGCACTTGAAAAATTATTTTCTATGTGGGCAAAAATGTGCCTCACGAACCTCTCCATCTCTAATCCCTGTCCCTATCTAATCGTATTATTCCCACTCAATTGTGCCGGGTGGCTTTGATGTAATGTCGTAGGTGACCCGGTTGATGCCGCGCACTTCATTCACAATACGTCGGCTGACCTCAGAAAGTAGCTCGTAATCTAATCTTGCCCAATCGGCCGTCATGAAATCCTCGGTTGAAACAGCGCGTAAAGCGACCACTTCCTCATAGGTGCGTTGATCTCCCATCACGCCTACGCTTTTAACCGGCAATAGAACGGCAAATGCCTGAGCCGTCGCCCCTTTTAGCAGTCCGGCCTTGCGTAAAGTGCTTGTAAAGATGTCGTCTGCTAGACGTAGTTTTTCGAGTCGCTCCCAAGTGATTTCACCCAGACAGCGGATCGCTAGCCCCGGCCCCGGGAATGGTTGTCGCCAGACGATCTCGTCCGGTAAGCCTAAGGCGGTCCCGATTTTGCGAACCTCATCTTTAAACAGCCAGCGTAAGGGTTCAACCAGTTCAAATTCCATATCGTCTGGCAATCCGCCCACATTGTGATGGGTTTTGATCGTGTGGGCTTCCGGCCGGTCTGCGGCCGCACTTTCGATCACATCGGGGTAAATCGTCCCCTGTGCCAAAAAGTCGATCTTGCCAGTTTGAATGAGCTTGTTCGCTTCTCGTTCAAAAATGCGCACAAATTTGTTGCCGATAATTTTACGCTTTTGTTCTGGATCGGTGACCCCAGCCAAATCATCTAAATATTCTTCAACGGCGTTGACCGGAATCATGTTCATGCCACGTTGTTTTTGGAACGTTTCGACTACCTGCTCCCCTTCGTTTAAGCGCAACATGCCGTGGTCAATAAAAACTGACACCAGTTGATCTCCAATCGCTTTGTGGATCAATGCGCCTGCAACGGCACTGTCTACCCCGCCGCTTAGCCCCAGCAATACCCGGCCGTTGCCAACTTGAGCGCGTATCGCCTCGACCTGCTCTTGGATAAAGTTTTCGGCCGTCCAATCAGCTTTAGCCCCGCAGACCCCCAACACAAAATTGCCTAAAATCTGTCTCCCTTTAAGGGTATGGTTCACTTCGGGATGAAACTGAACACAGTAGTAGTTTTTAGCCTGATTGACGGCCGCCGCAAATGGGGCATTGCTTGTGGCCGCAATCGATTCAAAACCGGCCGGTAGCTGTTCAACTTTGTCACCGTGGCTCATCCATACCTGAATTTCTTCTGCATCCATCCCTTTGAAAAGGGGTGAAGTTTGATCTTTGATAGTGACTTGGGCTTGGCCGAACTCCCTTGCTTCGCTTCCGGCAACTTTGCCACCCAAGACATGGGTGAGTAGCTGCATGCCGTAACAAATACCCAATACGGGCACGCCGCTTTCGAGCACATATTTCGGTAGCGTAGGCGCTCCATCAGCATAAACGCTTTCTGGGCCACCGCTTAAAATAATCCCTTTAGGGTTAAGAGCTAAAATACGTTCGGCCGGGGTTCGCCAGGAAAAAAGCTCGCAAAAAACATTTGATTCACGCACCCTGCGAGCGATAAGTTGTGAATACTGGGAACCGTAATCGAGAACGACAATCGTATCGTGAGACATAAAGTGATGTTAGATATTAGATGTTAGATATTAGATATTAGACAAGCTACGCCTAATGTCCTGATCTTCTGACATCAGAAAATAAAAACAGTTGGGTGTAGGCTGATATTTTTACAAATTAAAGAGTTTGGATTGGCGAAAGTTTTTGATCTGCGGCGTTTGCCACTTGCCCCTGCCGAGCGTACGTTAGCTAAGCCAATTGTAACACCCTGATTAATAAGTGCATGACTCCCTTGTTAAGCACGGCTGTTTTGTTACCATCTTTTTTATTATGGAAAAGTCTCAAGCAAACACCTCTCCAGTTGCCTCTTTTATAGAGGAATACGGCTATTATTTGACCCTTGTTGTGGCACTTGTTGCAATGTTAGGCAGCCTTTACTTTAGCGAGATCAGGCATTTTGAACCTTGTCGGCTCTGCTGGTTTCAGCGGATTTGTATGTACCCGATTACCGTTCTAGCTTTGGTTGGCATTATTAAACAAGATGAATATCTACCGAGTTATATCTTACCGCTGTCGTTGATTGGCATGAGTATTTCAATTTTTCACATTCTTGTGCAAAATGGAATTGTGGTGCAGTCATCGGGCTGTACAAACGTGCTGTGTACGATTAAGTACTTCAACTGGTTCGGCTTTATTTCGATTCCTGTTTTAGCAGGCACAGCGTTTTTGATGATCAATGTGCTGATGTTGATGAGTTGGCGGTTGGCTCAGCAGGAAGGGTGATTTGTAAGCGAGAGCTTTCAGATTTCTGAAATCTGAAAGCTCTAACAAGCTTAACCCTGAGCCGCTAATTTTTGCTGGGCCAGCTGTTTTCTAGCCTGACGTGGCAGATAAATAACGGCCAGCAACAAGAGGGCTGAAAAAATGAAACCTAGGATGTTGATGAGATTGTAACCACCCATTCCAAAAAGCCAGCCGACTGAAAGGCTGGCGGATCCGGCCGCAACTGAGACAAACGTCTCTGCGATCCCCTGCATCTGGCCACGTTCCGACTGTGCCAATGAATTTGAAAGCAGAGAGGAGCCTGCAACAAACGCAAAGTTCCAACCTAACCCGAGTAAAAATAGTCCTAATGCTAGCAAAACCACATTGGTTGCCAATGCGGATACAACGGTAGAGAGTGCGAGGACAACCGCTCCTGCCAAAATCATGTTGAGTCGGCCGACCTTGTCAATCAGAAATCCGGAAAAGATCGAAATCCCAAACATCCCCAACGTGTGGAACATAATGACCCGAGCAATGGCTGAGGCCATTTCATCGTCGTTAAAAGGCAGATTAAGCCCTGACTTCATCTGAACGGCCGTAATGACCATCACCAACGTCATTACAAAATAACCGATAGTCATTGAAATAACCGATAGTTGGACCATCGGTTGGCTAAAGATTTCTTGCCAAGAGCGCGCTTCTCCCTTTGACTCGATGCTGTCAGGGTTTTCGGCCCTTTCCTCATCAGCAATCAGCTCCCCAATTTCACGAGGATCAGGGCGTAAGAAAATAAAGGTGACTAATGATGCGACCGCCATCATGATGGCTGCGACCATAAATGGACCAGCGTCAGCTGGTAATCCCATTGCCTGAACCCAGCCACGTGAAACAGCCACAAGATTGGGACCTAAGACAGAACCAACCGTTCCGGCAAAAACAATCGCCCCAATGGCCGTTGCGCGCCGATTGAGCGGGAAGATTTCAGCGACAATAAAGCGGCTCTGATCCCCAGCGGTACGTGACACCCCGATCATGAATGATGCAATTAAAAATAACAGATAGCTTTGCGTTGCGATGGCCGCAATAGCGATAACACCACCCACAACGAAGCCAAGATAGCCGCCTGCTAAAGCAACTCGTCGTCCCATACGATCCATTAGTAGACCAAACGGATAAGCGACTAGGGCTCGGGCGACCAAAACGACTGTATTTGGCACACCGGCTTGGCTGTCACTGCCGCTCAAAGAGACGGCGATAATAGGTGTTAGAACGAAGGCGGTGATAAAACTGGCTGAAAATAAACTTTGTGCCAGAAAGATAATTCCAGCTAGGCGATACTGTGTTTGTGTGGTGACTTTTTCCATAAAAGGACTTTATCCCTTTGAAAAAGATATGACGATAGCTGAGACAATAATCTGACGGTTTCAACACTAAGGACTGACGATGGTATCCCCTCAATAGGGGACCTCGCGAAACAAGGAATTGAATCGTCAGTTTAGTCAGTTTAGTCAGTTTAGAAGGAACGGTGGATACAACTTCGTTGTTTAATTAAATTTCCGTTCCTAAGAGACCCATCTGGTTTTGAAAACCAGTCTGGTCTAAACTTCTCGGATGGCAACAATCTTCAATCACAAGCGGATTATTCTAGGAGTGACCGGCTCTATCGCTTGTTACAAAATCATTGACTTGGCGTCAAAATTGACTCAGCAAGGGGCGCTGGTTGACGTGATTATGACTCAATCGGCCCAGAAATTTGTGTCGGCCCTGGCCTTTCAATCGGTGACGGGTCGGCCGGTTTACAGCAGTATGTGGGACGAGCGCGAACATGTGCAGCATGTCAATTTGGCAGAGTCGGCCGATCTCATGCTTGTGGCCCCAGCGACCGCTAATACGCTGGCGAAACTGGCACATGGCATCGCTGATAACCTGCTGACTCTAACCGCCATCGGCCTGCGTACCCCACTCGTGGTTGCACCGGCCATGGATGGCGGGATGTATGCTCACCCAGCTACCGTAGCTAATGTTAAAACGTTGCAGAGCCGAGGAGTCCATTTTGTTGGTCCGGCCGAAGGGCGCATGGCTTCTGGGTTAACGGGCAAAGGACGCATGGTTGAACCGCAGGCGATTTTGGCCGCACTCCGGCCGATATTGGGGCGGGATGGGATTTTGGCAGGGCGTAAAGTGGTGGTGACGGCCGGACCGACTCGCGAAACAATCGATCCGGTTCGCTTTATCACCAATCGTTCAACCGGCAAGCAAGGGGTTGCGCTGGCACAGGCTGCCATCGATGCGGGGGCTGACGTGACCTTGATTTTGGGGCCCGTTGCGATTGAACCACCAAACGAAGCCAATACCATAGACGTTACATCGACGCTTGAAATGCACGATGCAACGGTACACGCTTGTGAAAGTGCCGATATTTTACTCATGGCGGCCGCAGTGTCTGACTTCACGCCGTCAACAAAATCTGATCAAAAAATTAAAAAGACCCAAGCTGAAGCATGGGGAATGGCGATAGGACTTGAACGTACGCTTGATATTTTGCAAGGGATCAAAGAACAGCGGGCCAAGTCTGGCTTTCCCAAAGTTGTGTTGGGGTTTGCGGCCGAAACGCAGGACGCTTTCAAATACGGCCGTGACAAACTCATCCGCAAAGGGCTCGATTTCATCGCGATAAACGATGTAACGGCACCTGGGGCCGGTTTTGGCGTGAGTACCAATCGTGTGACCTTGCTCGATGCGGACGGGCTGGTGGCCAAATTCCCACTGCAGTCAAAGGCTGAAGTTGCTGAACAGATTATTGTGCGTGTGGCGGAGGAGCTTGAATAAAGGGTCGTTAACTATTATTAAAGAGTGAGAGACTTAAAAAGTATGGAGTATAAAAACTTAGGGCAACCGGTTGCTATCGGCCGCACGGCTGATATTCATAAGTGGGAAGAAGGCACAGTGGTTAAGCTGTATCAGGATTGGTTTCAACTGGAATCGATTCAAAATGAGGCCGGTCGTACCCGTGAGCTTAGCTCGCTTGATTTCCCGATTCCGCAAGTGGGTGAAGTGGTGCAGGTAAACGACCGGAATGGACTGATTCTTGAGCACATTCATGGGAAAAACATGCTTGAACTGGTGAAAGCGGACCCGTCATTAATGCCCGATTTCGCTAAACGTTTGGCGCAGTTGCATGTCCGTTTACATCAACTGGACGCACAGCCTAACATTGCACCTCAAAGCGAAAAGCTAGCGCGCAATATTCGAGACGCACGGCCGCTTTCGGACCATTTGAAAACGATCTTGCTTGGTATGCTTGACCAAATGCCAGAAGCGAGTTGTGTTTGTCATGGAGATTTTCACCCTGGAAATGTCATTGTTACGGCCGAAGGAGAAGTTGTTGTCGATTGGAACGACGCATCAATTGGCAGTTCAGTTGGCGATGTGGCCCGATCTACGATACTTTTTCTGGGGGGAATTACCGGTAATGAAGCCCCTGATCCTGTTTTTGAAACAACGGTTCGGCAGTTCCACAAACAATATTTAAATTACTATTTTGATTTACGGCCGGAAGGGAAAGATGATTACGAACGCTGGTTACCCATTATCGCAGGCGCACGCTTATGCGAAAATATCACCGCTCTAGAACCGTGGCTTCTGGCAGAAGCTGAAAAAGCGATTTAGCGTAGGTGGCTCAAACTGAGCGGCCGAGAACCGCAACACTATCTATCAAATCGAGTGGGTTAGAAAAGGAGAAAACTATGTCAAATACCGCAAATGGAAAAGCAACCACAATCAAAGAAACTTTTAGCCGTGAAACGTCTGTGACGATATCAATTCAAGCTGATAAAACAGTTGTTTGGAACTTGTTGACCAACGCGCCTGATATGCCTCGCTGGAATTCAACGGTTGTTGCGCTTGACGGAAATATCAAGCTGGGGGAAACAGTTCAGTTAAAATCAATTTTGGATGATAAAAGGGTCTTTAAGCTGAAGGTCAAAGAGTTTGAGACGGAAAAACGTTTGGTTTGGGGAGATCGACAAGGGAGTCGTGTTTATACGCTGACGCCTAGCGATGATGGAAGTGTGGTTTTTTCAATGGTTGAAAAAATAGGCGGGCTCATGTTTCCGCTCTACGCTAAATATATTCCTGAATTTGATGAGTCATTTGAACAATATGCGGCTGATCTTAAGAAAGAAGCTGAATTGGTTCAGAATTCTGCTGGCTAGAAATTTGAGTTGTTCCCGAATAAACGCCGGCCGTTAATTCGTAGGTTTTCTATAATAAAAGGTAACTTCTCAAAAAGGGAGGGCGGTATCCTTCGACAAGCTCAGGATACGCACCCTGAGCTTGTCGAAGGGTGTTTTTCCCCAGATTATTGAGAAGATACAATAAAAGAAATAAAAATAAAAGAAATAAAAGCCGGAGATTAGCTTAAGGGATCGCGGTACACATCTTTATAGTACAAATATTGTGATTCTGGCTTGCCCAGTGCACCAAACCATTGTGGACAATAAGGCCCCATCCAAAGCGCATCACCCGCTTGCATAGGGTACCAGTTGTCGTCAAGCCGATAAACGCCACCGCCTTTTGTCATCATCATGCCGTGCTCCATGATGTGGGTTTCTACGAAGGGTAGGGCGGTGCCTGGAGCAAATGAAAATAGGTTGACGCCCATGTCATAGCCGGGGTGATCGGGTAAGAATAGTTGAAGCTGTGCCCCTTCATCCCCCATGAATGCCATCTTGTTTATCTTGCTAGTATGGTTGGTTATAAATTCAGGTTGATCATACCCTGCAAGCGGCGCATATTTTTTTTCAAAGATGACGAGTTTGCAACCGGCTGTTGATTCAACTTTATGCTCTAGCCCGGCCGGACAATAAGCAAAGCTCTCATGACGCAGTGCATAGGCTTTGCCTTCGACTGTGATAACGGCGGAGCCTTCTTGCACCCATATAAATCGCTGTACCCCAGCTAGGGGTGCGGCCGAAGATGAGCTGGCTCCCATCAATGCGTAAAACATTGAGAATTTTGCTCCCATGCGGGGAGAAACTAGAATAATGCCCTTTGTATTTTCCCATCCAGGTAGCGGGGCTTCAACATGCCCGTCTGGGGAGATAAAAGCGTGGTTGCGCGTGACTTTTGTTCGGGTGTGTCCAAAAAATTCCATTGTTTTCTCCAAAGTTAAAATGATAGACGATTGTATCTTTTTGAGTGGGGCTTGCCGAAAGCGGCGAGCATTTTCAAACAAATAATGTCTAGATATTTTTCAAGTGTTAAACAAGCCACAGTTAACCTGAAAACTTTCTTTCAATCTTAGTACTTAGGTTTGACATGGCCTTTTGCAAATGCTAAACTGAAATTGCATAGGCTCCCCCCGAGGTGGCAGGTAACAACGCCCGTTGTTCCTCCACCTCACTTTTTTTTTAGGGGTAAAATACCTTTGGAGAAAATATTATTAGTGCTTGGAACGAGTCTCATCTTATAGAAAATCAAACAGCCGCCTACATAACCGGATTAACTCACAGAATTAAATATCCAAAGCATAAAAATGCACAAGGCAAACACCCTGTACTTGTTTTGGTTCACGGCCGACATGGTAATGAAGATGTTCCATGGATATTTGCCCGGAACATTCCAGATCACTGGTTAATTGTGTCACCACGGGGTATCGAGTTTGAGCCAGAATCGGCCGAGCATGAAACGGGATATTCTTGGATAGAGATGCCAGAGGCTGGTTGGCCGATGCTTGATGATTTTGATGGGGCTGTGCAAGCATTTTCCGATTTTATTAACGCCTTACCAGATGTCTATGATATCGATCCGAATAATGTAATTATCTTAGGGTTTAGTCAAGGTGCTGCCACTGCGTTGGCTACGGCCATTCAGCACCCTAAAATATGCCGGGGAATAGCAACACTTGTAGGGTTTGTACCAGATATCGATGCCGATACTGTCCAAGCGAAACCTTTGAAAGATGTTTCTGTATTTATGGCGGCCGGGGATCGAGACGAACGTGTTTCAGTTGAGATTGCAATCGATTCGCGTGAGACAGTTGGTTCGGCTGGGGCAGATGTGACGTGGAATCTATATCAAACAGGGCATAAATTAAACGGCCAAGGGATGCGAGATTTAGCAACTTGGCTTTCTAAAATGATGGAATAACTTAATGACGACGATTTTTTCTTTTGCACCCGCCTATGCACATGACTTTACAGGCCATCCTGAGCATGCCGGCCGGGGGCGAGCGGTGATGCGCGTGCTTGAAGCGAATCAAATTTTAGAGCGGTTGGTCCTCACCCCTCCAGCTCCGGCTTCATACGCACAAATTAGTCGAGCTCATTCAAGTGCGGTTATTGACCGTGTTCAAGCTTTGTCTTTGCGAGGCGGCGGGCAATTAGATGCAGATACCTATATGACAGAAGCTTCGCATGATTTAGCCCTGCTAGCGGCCGGAACGGTAACAAATGCGGCACTGGATATTGCAAACGGGCAACATAAAAATGGATATGTATTTGTCCGGCCGCCGGGCCATCATGCCGAATATGATCGTTCGATGGGCTTTTGCCTTTTCAATAATGTAGCGGTTGCGGTTAAAGAACTTCAAGCCTCTACTAACACAAAGCGCATTATGGTTGTAGATATTGATGTTCACCACGGAAACGGAACACAAGATATTTTTTATGATGATGATTCTGTCTTATTTGTATCTGTACATCAACACAGCCCTTTCTTTTACCCTGGTACCGGCAGTGCTAAAGAAACTGGAAAAGACGCCGGTGTTGGTTTTAATCTTAATATTCCTTTGGAAGCGGGAGTAGGAGATAAAGGCTACTACGCAGTGATCGATGAAGTGATTACACTTGCAGCAAGAAGGTTTGAGCCGGAAATGATCTTGGTTTCAGCTGGTTTTGATGCTCATTGGCAAGACCCTTTGGCGGCTATGGAGCTTAGCCTAACTGGGTATGCAGGGCTTACGCAAAAACTTATCAGTTTGGCAGATGAGCTTTGTGGTGGGCGTATCTTGTTTGTGCAAGAAGGCGGATATATGCTCGATATTTTAGCTTATGCTGCTTTAAACACTCTGTTTGCCCTAAAAGGGATTGATAAAATTATCGATCCAGCTGGTTTGTCTCGGGCTTCAGAATTTCCAAATGTCGAGCCAGTGATAAGAGGGTTACAACTTCTTCACTTGCTTATATGATCGTTAATTTGCATAATTACTTGACCATAATATTGTGCGTAATCTGTTAATTGTGGCGGAATTGCTAACTGTATATCGATTAATGTATGGTGCTTTTCAGAGGTGACTGTGGGTCAAATAAAGCTTTCAAAATATATAAAAGAAATTGAAAAAGAGTTTGAGTCTGGCCAATACACGCATGTTATTGCTCATTGTCGCCAAATTTTAAAACAGAACTCTCGCTATATTGGTGCTTACCGTTTAATGGGTATGGCTTTAATGGGCCAGCAAGCCCTAGCTGAAGCTGAGGATATCCTTCAGCGTGTTTTAAGTATTGACATATCTGATTTTATAGCTCATAAAATACTTGCTGAGATCATGTCTAAGACTGAACGAGTCGAGCAATCTATTTGGCATATCGAACATGCTTTTGAAATTGATCCCAACGATGCAGATGTTGTTCTTTGTAGAGATGACTACTATCGCCAAGCTGATCTCGTTGCCCCGGTTGTAAATGGTATGTCTTTGGCTTCTGTTGCCAGGCTATACATCAGAAGTGGTATTTATGATCAAGCGATTGAAGAATTGAATCGTATGCTGGTTCATAATCAGCACAGGCTTGACTGGAAGGCGATGCTGGCGGTGGCTTACTGGCGAGATGGGAGAAATACGGAGGCTCTTCAGCTAAGTGAAACGGTTCTTGAAATACTTCCCAATAATTATGAAGCACGGATGGTGCTTGGTGATATCTGGTGGCAAAACGGCCGTGAAGAAATCGCTTCGGAACACCTAGATGTTTTGCAGAAAGTTCTATTAATTGACCAAGAGCAAAAAGACTCGTATCCGATAGCTAGGCAAGTTTTGGAACAGACGGGAAGATTGCCTTTGGTGTATATGGTTAATCAACTTGATAGGGATGCGATTGATGATTGGTCATCTCTTATCTGGAATAAGCAAGATACATCATATGATACACAGCATTTTGGTGAACATTTCGAAACGAGAGACGATATATCTTTGGATCAAAGTGAAGAGAGTGGGTATACATCATCTTTTTCTGCTGGTGCCGATGTAGAAAATGCGCTAGATGATCTTTTTGAATCGTTTGATGATAACTCTTCACTAACTGAAGCTGACTCGGAATTGCCTAACCTTGAAAGGAAGATCGAATTAAATCGTTTGGGCAGCGGATTGCTAAACTCATTTGCGGCCGACATTGAAGACCTAAGTGAGTCAAACCTTAGTGATTCAAATGAGCTTGGCGAACTTAAAGAATCATTTGATTGGTTTGAAGACGAAGACGATGACGATCAGATTTCTAACGTTACAGCAGATGATTCAGAGCATATTTCTGACTCTGAGTCAAGCCCATTGTCTGATATTGCATCTTTATTTGATGCAGATGAGATAGATTCATTTAGTGATATTGGTTCCGATGGAGATCAAGCCAAGGTAAGTGTTGAAGCTCTTTTTGGAGAGATAGATGAATCGGATGACCTAGAAATTAAAGGATTCGAAAATACGTTAGCAGAAGGTGAAACCGGTTTTACGGGGTGGCTAGGAGAGGATGAGAGTTTAAGTGATATTCAAACCGAGGAGACTGAGCCATTTGATTCTGATGCATTAGATGATTTTGCCCCCGACACACTTTCAGACCAGACAGGTGGGTACGATTCCTCTTCAGATGCTTTAGCTGGCGGTCTTTTTGAGTTTCTCTCTGACTCAGAAAATCAGTTGAACCCACTTCCGGAAAGAAGAGAAACAGCGGATTCTTTCGATGATTTGTTTGATGACTTGGGCGAAAACAACATTGAAGAGTCTGTAGACCCTGCACACGATGAGATTCCAATTACGTTTAATGCCGAACCAGCTGATTCAGGCGACTTATTTGACACATCTTGGTTAGATGCAGAGCCGTCTGAAGAAACCAATATCGATGTTGAAGAATCTTTGGAGTTTATTGATAGCGGGATGCCGATTACGGCCGATGCTAACCAA
>JBLIMP010000121.1:0-12697 GCA_047638855.1 Cellvibrionaceae bacterium
AGATTTGCCAATGCCTGGTCTAGAAGTTTGTTTACTAAGCTAGGGTTGCCTTTCCCTTTTAGCTCTCGCATGACAAAACCGACAAATGCACCCCGTAGTTTGGTTTTTCCACCGGCGTAGTCGGCCGCCATTTTGGGGTTTGCTTCGATTACTTGCTGAATAATTTCAATGATCGGCCCCTCATCTGAAAGTTGAGCCAGCCCTTTTTCATCGACAATTACTTTTGCCCCTTTACCTGTTGCAAGCATATCAACCAACACATCTTTGCCTGTATTATTGTTGATCGTACCCGATTCAATTAAGCCAATGAGTTCAACCAATCCTTCGGGCGAGATTTGAATGCTAGCTATTTCTTGTTTGTGTTCATTCATGTAAGCGAAAAGATTGTTAATGATCCAATTGGCTACTTTTTTAGGATCACCTCCGGCCGTAATCGCCACATCAAACCATTCTGCTACTTGGCGGTCCTCAGCTAGAACCTGCGCATCGTAATCTGACAATTTTAGATCATTTCGGTAACGGTTGATCTTAGTATCCGGTAGCTCGACCATTGCCTCTCGAACCCGATCAATCCATTCCTGATCAACAAATAAAGGAGGCAAATCAGGATCAGGAAAATAGCGGTAGTCGTGAGCGTCTTCTTTGCTGCGTTGACTATAGGTTTTGCGTTTCGCCTCATCCCAGCCCAAAGTTTCTTGGTCAATAGAGCCGCCCGCTTCATAGATGCGTTCTTGTTCTTTCAGCTGGTAGTTAATCGCATCCGACATCGCTCGGAAGCTGTTGAGGTTTTTAACTTCAACACGGGTATTTAGCACCTCTGTACCGGCCTTTCTAATTGAGATATTGGCTTCGAATCGAATCACCCCTTTTTCCATATCACCCGTATTAACACCGGTGTAACGCAGGATTTGACGTACTTTTGCTCCATACGCAAGTGCTTCTTCGGCCGAGCGGATATCTGGCTCTGAGACGATTTCTAAAAGCGGCACCCCGGCCCGATTGTAATCAACCAGCGAAACCCCTTTGCCTTCATGGGTTAGCTTGCCGGTGTCTTCTTCGATATGAGCACGGGTCACCCTAATCCGTTTAGTTGTCCCATTTTCCAACTCGATGTCTAAATACCCTTCGGTGGCGATCGGGTTGGCTAACTGAGTGATTTGGTACCCTTTTGGCAGGTCTGGATAGAAATAATTTTTGCGCTCAAACGCATTAAATTGATTGATGTCACAGTTGAGCGCCATACCCACTTTCATCGCCATTTCAACCGCTTGTCGATTAACGACTGGCAGCATACCCGGCATGCCGAGGCTAAGTGGATCAACGGCCGAATTTGGGTCGGCCTCAACGCTGTCAACAACGCGGCAACCACTAAACATTTTTGACTCAGTTAGCATTTCTGCGTGTATTTCTAGTCCGATGACTGCTTCGTATTTGGTCATAGTGAAAATATGGAGGGATTACTCTCGTGAACCCCGCCACCTTATTATTTAATTTGAATAATCGTTTGCGGTTCGCCTACGATAGTCTGATTCTGCCCGACAATTGAATCTTTTAGATTTAGATTCGAGATTTTAGCCCCATCATCAATAATACAATTTTCTAAAACACAGTTTTCTACAAATGCCCCAGCCCCAATCGAGACATACGGACCTATCATTGATGAGTAAATTTCCGCTTCACTATGGATAAAAACAGGCGGAATTGCCCCGAACTCTTCGGTATAACTGCGTTCAAGTGCGTCTTTGCTGGTATGGCCGATAGCCAACAGCCGTTGATTGGCAGGTACCAATTCATCGATGTCCCCGACAGAAACGGCTTTGAACGGCCGAACTTGAGCCGTGGTGATTGGTCGGTCACTTTGCCAGTCAAGCAGCATCTCAAGTGCGGCCCCACTGCGAAACCAAAACGCCCGATTCATAAACGAGACAATATCGGCCGTTTGTTCGGCCGCGACCTTGGCATAGTCATGAATAACAACCGACCCGTCTGTGATGACCAAACAAGCTCCTTTTGGGATTAGACCTTGCTCACGGCAAGCACGAAGCGCGGCTAAATTCCCAGTCCCGGTTGCCATTCGTACGCGATCTTGTTTTTGCACAGAAGTTAACAGACTTTCGCTTTCATCAGACAAATTATCAGCTGTCACAATGACAGATCCATCAGACGCATAGGGCAGTGCTGGCGACAAAATTTGCTTCAGCACAGTCCCGTCTGCCAATCTGGTATCGAGATATCTATTTTTGGTGAGTAGAAAAAAAACTTTCACAGGGTTATTTGCCTAAAGCGTTGGACGCATTTTGTGCCAATCAGTCGCTTGTTCATACGCATGAGCCGCATTCAGAATGGTTGCTTCTTGAAGCGTGTTACCCATTAATTGAAGTCCAATCGGTAAATTTTGGCTATCGAAACCACATGGAACCGACAGGCCACATCCGGCCGAAAGATTGAGTGACACAGTATAAATATCAGATAAATACATTTCTAGCGGATCAAGTGTTCGTTCACCCGGCTTAAAGGCGGTATCGGGGCTGGTGGGAGTAGCGATAACGTCGACCTTCTCAAATGCTTTTTCAAAGTCACGAATGATCAGTGTTCGCGCTTTTAATGCCTTGCCATAATAGGCATCATAGTAGCCGGAGCTAAGTGCAAAGGTGCCGAGCATAATTCGACTTTTGACCTCTGGCCCGAAAAGGGCACGAGTTTTCATTGTCGTATCGGTTACGTCTTTGCCTGCAACACGTGGTCCATAGCGGATCCCATCATAGCGGGCTAGATTCGCGCTGGCTTCAGATGTGGCGATAAGGTAATAGGCCGCTAGAGCATAATCGGTCATATGTAGATCGATTTCATGGATTTCAGCCCCTAAGTTTGCCATAACGTCGAGAGCCTGGCGTACGGACGTTTCGATTTCTGGATTCATTCCATCAATAAAGTATTGCTTAGGAACACCGACTTTCAACCCTTTGATATCACCGGTGAGGGCCGCCTCATAATCGGGAACCGGCCGCATTAGACTGGTACTATCGCGTGGATCATGCCCCGCAACCACACCGAGCATGGTGGCCGCATCCTTAACCGTTTTCCCAAAAGTCCCAACCTGATCAAGCGATGACGCATATGCAATCACCCCCCAGCGTGAAACCCGGCCGTATGTTGGCCGTACACCCACTAAACTACACAACGAGGCTGGCATACGGACACTTCCGCCTGTATCGGTTCCCAACGACCCATAGGCCATTCCACCAGACACAGCCGCCGCGCTGCCGCCTGAACTGCCGCCCGGAACACGGGTTAAATCCCATGGATTATAGGTGTTTTGGTAGGCGGAAAACTCTGTAGAAGATCCCATTCCAAACTCATCGGTATTGGTCATTCCAACAATCACGGCCCCAGCTTCTTTAAGCTGATCTGTGACAAAGGCGTTGTAAGGGGGTTTGAACCCTTCTAAGATTTTACTCCCGGCCGTGGTTTCTACCCCTTTTGAACAGATGAGGTCTTTAATGCCGATAGGCACGCCGAGCAGAGGAGTGGTTTCACCTGCTGCCAGCCGAACGTCGGCCGCCTGTGCTTGTTTAAGCGCAAGTTCGGCCGTAGTGCGAACATAAGCCTGAACCTTGCCGTCGACCGCTTCAATGCGGTCTAAGATCGCTTGTGTAAGGGCAACGCTTGTTGTGTCGCCATTGCGTAGTAAATCCCTAACTTCAGTGAGGGTTTTTTCGGTTAAAGACATAAATTGTTAGCCTTAGGCCGTCCCAAGAAAATAATTGCCTAATGGTTGCGGTTTATGGGGCGGCTGTGTCAATTAAGTTGACAGTGTGAGGTGATCTAGATCGCCTGAATAATTTATTTTGGGAGGGGGAGGCCCAGAAGTAGTATTTTAGTCTTTGGCTGTAAGTAGGACAAATTCTATTTTCTGCCACACGCTTGCACGATCAATAATTGTGTTTAACATGTATGAAATATGAAATCAATAAATTAGTCAACTGATCTATGCTTTCACCTCTTGAACTCCTCCAAAATCTCATTCGCTTTGATACAACCAATCCCCCTGGAAACGAAATAGCTTGTATCGAGTATATCGCTCAGTTATTGACAGAAGCTGGCTTTAAAACAACATTGATCGCGAAAGACCGGAATCGGCCGAACTTGATTACACGGCTTAAAGGACGCGGGGAAGCCCCTCCTCTATTGTTTCAAGGGCATGTTGATGTTGTGACAACCGTAGGTCAGAATTGGACTCATCCCCCGTTTGATGGGTTGATCAAGGATGGCTTTTTGTGGGGGCGTGGAACACTCGATATGAAAGGGGCTGTGGCGATGATGATTTCGGCCGTCATGCGTGCAAAAGCAGATGGGATCGTGCCCGCTGGGGATATTATTTTATGTATCTTGTCCGACGAGGAGAACGGCAGTGATCTCGGAGCGAAATATCTAGTTGAAGAACATGCTGAACAGTTCGAGGGTGTTCAATACGCTATTGGCGAGTTTGGCGGGTGGAATATGGAAATGGGGGGGGAAACTTTTTTCCCAATCCAAATCGCAGAAAAACTGGGGGTACACCTTAGTGCAAAAGTTCGGGGCGAACCCGGACACGCCTCAGGGATATTTAGAAACAGTGCGATGGGGAAGACCGGTCGCTTGCTCGCCGAGCTCGATCGCCTGCAAATGCCGGTGCATGTAACCCCCGCAGTGCGCCATATGTTAACCTCACTCGCCAATCAACTCGATTTTCCGGCTAATTTTATGATCCGACGTCTGCTAAATCCAATCACGGCGGGTGCGGCCATAAAAATAATGGGAAAACAAGGTGCGTTGCTTGAACCGCTTCTCAAGCACACGATTAACCCAACTATTATTGAGGGTGGGATTAAAAACAATGTAATCCCGCATGAGATTAACCTACAGTTTGATGTGCGTATTTTGCCGGGATTTACGCCAGAAGCGTTTTTAGAAGAGTTACTCGAACAGCTTGATACGGATGCTGAATTTACGATTATAGATTCTGATTCTGTTTTGTTGGCTGAACCGAATATGGGGCTATACCCATTGCTCGCAGACATACTGAAACAGGCAAGACCTGAAGGATTTCCTACCCCGTTGGTGCTTCAAGCGGTAACTGATGCGCGGTACTTTTCAAAGTTGGGTATTCAGACTTACGGATTTACCCCACTTAATTTGCCGGCCGATTTAGATGTCGGCCGGATGGCGCATGGGGTTGATGAACGTGTTCCGGTAGACTCTCCAGAATTTGGCACGCAGGCGATGGTCGAGCTGATTAAACGATATGAAGGGTAGCTGAGCGACCTTTAAGGCTTGATTTCTAAACCCTATAAATGATCTAGAGACATCGAGATGCCAAGGGTTGTCAAAACCTTATCCTGAGCCTGCCACATGGTTGCTTTTTCGTCAGGCTCTGCATGATCATGCCCCAGCAAATGTAAAACCCCATGTATTGTAAGCAATGCCATTTCATCCAGAAGCTTATGCCCAGCTTGGTTGGCCTGACGTTCGGCCGTCTCTATTGAGATAGCAATGTCACCCAAATAACGGTTGCCGTCAGGCCAAATCGACCCATCTTCAAAGCTTAATACATCGGTTGGCTTATCTTCTTGCCGATAATCATGATTGAGTTGCTGGAGTTCTGCATCACCTGTGACCATGATTGTTAGCACAGCGCCGCCCGTGACCTGTTGCTGGTTGAGCGTTGCCATTGCTGCCTTTGTAAGCAAGGTTTCTAAATCTGAAATAGATGCAGTCACATGATCTTGCTTGATGTGTAGTTCGATTTGAAAATTTGACATGGTTTTAGAAAGGACTGCCCAGGTTTGTAGTCTATATACTTTTGCTAGGTGTTGATTGGGTAGATTCGGAAACTGATTGGGGCGGATTGCTTGTTCCATTCTGATTCGTGCTTTCGCCCAACGCATTTGTCTCGGAGGAAGGGGGAAGAAGCTCATTATTTCCCGGATATTTTACACGTAAGTGATAACGCCCTTTTAGTGTTTCGATAAAGGACTCGCGTATCTCGCTTAGGTCGCCCATTGTGAGATCAGAGCGATCAAGTTGGCCCGCTTTAACATGATCATCAACTAACTTGATAACCAGTTTTTCTATATCTTGAACTGTTTCCGGCCGGATGGCTGTTGCGGCTGCTTCGATGGTATCGGCCAGTAGTACGATGGCTGTTTCGCGCGAACGAGGACGTGGCCCGATATAGCGAAATAGATTGATATCGACATCATCTGCATCTTCCCCCGCAAGCAGTTTTGCCTTTTCATAAAATACTCGAAGCACCCCTCGACCGTGGTGCTCAGCGATAAAATTTTGAATTTGTAGGGGCAAACGGGCTTTTTTCGCTTTTTCTAGCCCATTGGTTACATGCGCGAGAATAATTTCTGCACTGGCATAAGGAGATATCGTGTCATGCATGTTCCTTCCAGCTTGGTTTTCAGAAAAAAATTCCGGCCGATCCATTTTCCCAATGTCATGGTAAAAAGCCCCAACACGCACAAGCGTCCCGTTGGCATCAATCCGCTCGGCCGCCTGTTCCGCTAGGTTTGCTACCATAATACTATGATGATAGGTTCCAGGAGCTTTGCGTAATAGCTCTTGAAGAAGCGGGTGGTCAAGTCTAGATAAATCTTGAAGCTGAACCACCGTGATGACTCCAAACAGCCCTACAAGGAAAAATCCACCGATGGTGACAATCGGCGAAATGATGAGCCCATTGGTGATGCCCAATAACAGGTCCACACTAATCTCTCCAAGGGCCATTGTGGAGGTAAGGTGAAACAACAGAATGACCCCTAAGTTGCCGACAACCCCAAATGTTCCGGCCCGAAAATAGGAGCCAAAACGATGTCTGTCTCGCAGTGTCATTGCTGCAATTAGGCTCCCGACCGCGAAATACATGACGGGTTCAAGTGTGCCGCCTGCCATGTAACCGACTAAAATCGAGATAACAAAAGTTACAATTAAACTAATGCGTGGGTTGAGAATAATCGTTAGAAGCATTGCCAAGCCTGCTGCGGGGAACAGATACAGCAAATCGTAATAGAGAGCAACGCGAGCTCCAGCGGTAAATATCAAAATCAAAGACAGTAAGATAAGTAAATGGCGGGTTGGGTATCGATCTCGATCCATAAATCGCCACCAATAAATCATGAGTAACAAACCGGTCAAAGTTGAAACCAGAAAGGCGGAACTGATTCGATACCAGTCAATTCCTTCTTGCTGGAGCATGCCTAGTTTCTCAAGCGCTTCGATGTCTTTAGCTTGTACGATGTCGCCCACCCTGATGATCGGTTGCCCTTCAGTAATTACCTGTTGAATCGGAATGACTGCTAGAACCGCGTTTTGTCTGGCGCGATTTGTTTCCTGCTCATTCAAGAATACATTGGGGACAATAAATTGGGGAGCTAGTATGGATGCGATCTGTTCTTGTTGAGGATTGAGGTCAAAACTGATTTGTGACCGGGCATCTCTTTTGGCAACTGCAAGTTGCTCCGGCCGGATAGTTTGTAACATGACCGACGAGATTTGTGAAAGCGTTTCATTGCGTGCTTCGATAAAGTCTTCTTGCGAAAGATTAATCAGCAACTCGGCCGTTTCAATTGTAATCTCTAAATTTTCTATTGATTGAATATATTCAAGCTGAGTTTCCCTAGACGCAAGTGAATCGCTACGGACTACTTCGGTAAAACGAAAGACAGCTTGTGCTTGATTGGCTTGTTCTCGGCCGACATTCCGATCGAGTGGCGTGTACTCATAAATGCCAGCAACAACTCGCTCCTGCTCCTGCCGTGTCAGCACATCACTCGTATAGTTGATCGAACGAGGTGCTTCTACATTACGTGCTGAGCGGTCTCCTATAGACAGGTTGATTTGGCCCCGTTGATTGACACTAACCCCTAAAATAGCGGTTAGCCCAGCGACGACGACTATAAAAAATACCAGAAGGCTCATCTGGTTTAATAGGCGGGCAAGTGGTCTTGCCTGGTCTTCGGCATCTAGAGAAAATTCACTCATAAATGAAACGGGAGCAGGATATAAAACTTAACCTTGAATTTCTTGATAAAGACAGGGTGCGTCTTAGTTTAGTAATTCCCTAACAATTTGATTAACCAGTTTGCCGTCAGCTTGCCCTGCAGCCTTTATCTTGGGCATTAATTTACCCATGATGGCCCCCATTGCGTTAGGGCCATCAGCCGCTGACTCGGAGATCACTTCCCGCGCAATCGCTTCGATTTGGGCACGCCCCATCATTTGAGGCAGGTATTTTTCGATAACAGCGAGCTCTAGTTTTTCAGGATCTGCTAAATCAGTGCGTCCCGCTTTTTCGTATTCGCTTATGCTTTCACGCCGCTGCTTTCCCTGTTTGGCAATAACAGTCTGAATGCCAGCTTCGTCCAGAAGCTTTCCCCCATCAACGTCAACTTGTTTAACAGCTGCTAACAACAGCCGTAGCGTATCGCGGGTTATATTATCTTTGTCTCTCATGGCCTGTTTCATGTCGGCCGTTAATTCTTCACGTATACCCATTGAAATAAATCCTCCAAAAAAGCCATTCTACCAGAAAGTTTATTGATTAGGAGTTTATGAGATGACCTATGAGTAGACTGTGAGAGGTTTTGAACCGTATCAATGTACTAGTTCAGACAGAAAGAGCGATACCAATGTGTAACCAAGTGGCGTTATTTCTAGTTTTACTTCTAGATAGAGAGCTTTAATAAGGTATACAAAGACAAATTTCGCTCTCTACCATCTTCACGATACTGGTGAACAATGCTCAGCCCGGCTAGGGTGGCTAGCTCGGCCGTTTGAACCGCATCTACCATGCAACAATAACGATATCCTATTCCGGACCGCTTCCATGTCAACAAGTAATCACTTGCTTCAACATCATCGGCCGACAGTCCGATATGTGACCAATCAACCACTTTGCGCCGTTGTCGCTCACTGTCCATGAATTGCCAAGTAGACAACATTAGCATGCCATCGGGCTTTAAGTGAGCGGCCATTTCTTGCAATACGGTCAAGCGCATTTTCTTTTGCGGCACATGATGCATCACAGCATGATGGGTAATCAGATCGTATTTAGGGTAGTTGTCTAAAAAGGCATGTTGCCGGATATCAACCGGCCGAAACGTAACAGGCTCCGGTAAATCACTGAAATTTTCCGCCGCTTGCGCAAGTAACCCCTCGCTGTTGTCGATGCCTGTATACGACGCCAGCCGTTTATTCTGAGACATAAAAAGCGAGAAACGGCCGTTGCCACATCCGACATCTAGCACTGTCAATTTCCCACTGGGTAAATACGGCAAGGCGGCCGTAAATCCATGCATCGGATCAAACCGGCTGCGATTAAAAGGGGCCGAAAATTGGTTGTAAAAAGCTTGGTTTAGATCAAGCAACTGATGGGCGACATCATCTTTCATACTGTCGGACCCTCAATCTTACTCTCTACAATTTGCTCGAATTCTCGAATGCGTGAGCCATTTGTCACAAACCACTCTCGGCCGTCAATCGTTCGCACCCAAACGGCCGGGTGTTGATGTCGGTTAATTACACCTGGAATCCAATGATCAATTCGCTCAAACCAAATCTCTACAGGCTGACCCATTTTAAATCTGTCTGTTAATCTTTGAGCCATACGCTTCCGTTTTGCACAATTTGCATAAATGATAATTTAGCAGAATGGTAACGCAATGCTTTTCGGAAGTCAGAAATCAGATAGCAGATCGTTACGCATCACCAATATTCATTGTTTTCTCGTAACTATTCAGCACCTGTTCATAGGTGTGGCTTCAGCCGTTTTTTTTCGGTAAAAGCGACTAAAGTCGCACCTACAAACTCGATTTTCTTAGGCTGCTGAACAGTTACGTTTTCTCTTTGATTTTCCTTTAGCTAGCCGTTAACCACGGTTAACCGTGGATTTAATCAGCCTCTTTATTCAATTGAAGTCATTGCAAATTTTAACTTAACCCCTGCCGTAGGAATTCACTTTTTCAATTGATATATTATGCACTGTCTTGTATTGGGTGTATTGATCACCCAATGCTCGATAAAACATTATTTTTATAGAGAGACAAAATGAATTTCACAAAAACAAAAGCGTTCATAAGTTTGATTGCGCTTTTAGCTATGATGTCAGTGGCTTGCCAGCCCCAAGCGGCTTCTGAAAGTGGCACAGCTGGGGAACCCGCATCGGCTGTGCAAGAGGCTGACTCTGGCAAACTAGTTATTTATTCCGGCCGGGCCGAAAGCCTAGTCGGCCCACTTCTTGAACAGTTTCAAGCGGCAACCGGCATTGAAGTTGAAGTGCGCTATGGAGGCACGGCCGAAATGGCGGCAACGATCCTTGAAGAAGGGGCAAACAGCCCGGCCGACATCTTTTATGCTCAAGACCCAGGCGGGTTGGGAGCGATTTCTGATGCAGGGCTTTTGGGTCAAATGCCGGCCGACATCATGGAGCAGGTCCAAACACGGTTCCAAGGGCCAAATGCAGATTGGGTCGGCATCTCCGGCCGGGCACGTGTCGTTGTCTACAACACCAATACCCTTACCCCAGATGATCTTCCTGACACATTAGCGGGTTTCACTGATCCAAAGTGGAACGGGAAAATCGGTTGGCCTCCAACGAATGGCTCATTTCAAGCGATGGTAACCGCCATGCGATCTGTTTGGGGTGATGAGAAAACCCGTGATTGGCTTGTAGGTATCCAGGCAAACAACCCTGTTGTTTATGCTAAAAACACCCCCGCAGTTGAAGCGGTTGGTGCCGGGGAAGTTGAGGTCGCGTTTGTGAACCACTACTATCTCTATCGTTTTATTGCTGAGCAGGGTGAAGATTTTCCAGCACGCAATCACTTTTTAACAGGTGGTGGTCCAGGTTCGTTGATTATGGTTTCTGGGGCAGGCATTTTGAAAAGTAGTCAGAACCAAGAAAATGCTGAAAAATTCTTGAATTTCATGTTGTCTATTCCTGGGCAACAATACTTTACCGGTCAAACATTTGAGTACCCTGTGATTGAAGGTGTGCAAATCGAAGGCTCGTTGCCACCGTTATCAGAGTTTGACGGTAGCGCAATTGATCTGCCGCTCAATGCGATGTCAGATTTGCAAGGCACGGCCGAAATGTTGCAGGAACTCGGGATTTTAGAATAAAAACCTCAAAGGTTTAAAGCGTCACTTCGACAAAAACGCCGCCAAAATCGCACGGGTTTCGTCCGATCGGACCCGTGCATCAAAAATTTGACCTTCAAATGCCATTTGATCTGCCACGATAGCCGCATGCCCCCTGCGTAGCAACATTTTAGTGTCTTTAAGCGCTTCGGCCGGTTTTTGGGCCAACGCTTCAGCCTTTGCCCATGCGGTCATCTGTAGCTCTTCAGGCGACGTTACCCCATTGACCAACCCCATTTCAAAAGCCGCCTGCCCTCCAACCCGTTCATTGAGCATAAATAATTCGGCCGCTCGGCGAGGGCCAACTGTGAGTGGCAGTAAATAGCTTGAAGCTGCTTCAGGAACAACGCCCAAGTCGATAAAAGCGAACATGATCATCGCTTTGGTCGAAGCGTAGACAAGGTCACAGTGGAGCAACATCGTCGCCCCAACACCGACCGCAACCCCTGACACCGCCGCTACAATTGGCGTTTTCGTGACTGAAATCTGTTTAATAAATCGGCCTGCCGCTCCCGGCTCATCTGAATCTGATACCGGCCGATTTAGAAAATCATCGAGATCGTTTCCAGCGGTAAAACAGTGATCTGTGCCGGTTAGGTAGACGACTTTGACAGTGGGATCATCATCTGCCTGTTGCAAAGCGGCCGTGACCGTGTCATACATATCAAACGTGAGAGCGTTTTTCTTATCCGGCCGGTTAAATTGGATGCGCAAGATCGCATCTTTCTGTTCAACTAAAATGGGGTTATTTGAGTTTTCCATGGGTAAGTATGAGAGATTAAATAAGCGGGTTCTTGTGCATAAATGCGATCGTAAATTCGGCTAACTCTTCCCCTTTATCTTCCTGAATAAAATGGCTGGCCCCCCTAATGGTCGTGTGCTCTTGATTTTGTGCACCGGGGACAAGCTTTTGAAAAACCCGATCTCCCCCTTTGGTGATCGGGTCACCACTGGCGAAAGCGGTGACAAAAGGCTTATCGAACTTTTTAAGCACTTCCCATGCCGCTCGGTTGGGTGCAGAAGCTGGGTCATCCGGCCGGGTAGGGACATAAGATGGGTAGATGCGGGCTGCGGCCGTGTAGCTTCGACGGGGAAACGGAGCTTTGTACGCGGAGATAACATCGGCCGGTAATTCGTTTCTAGTTGCGTATTGCATCAAGCGGCCGATGGGCAAAATAGGGGTGATTTTAGAAAAGCGTTGCCAAATTTTAAACGCACGGGGCATTTCGTGGTCGCCTGTAGGCAGCCCCCCGTTGGTTAGCAACACCCGAGCAAAACGCTCAGGATGCTCGCCGACCAAGCGCAGGCCGATTAAAGAGCCCCAATCTTGGCAGACAAGCGTAATGTTTTTGAGATCAAGCTGTTGCATCCAATCGGCCATCCAGCCGACCTGTTTGTTGTAGGAATGGGCTTTTGGGGTAGACGGTTTGTCTGACCGGCCGAATCCGATCAAGTCCGGTGCAATGGCTCGGTATCCGGCGTTGGCGAAAATCGGGATCATTTTGCGATACAA